>NZ_JBIBZU010000026.1:0-95686 GCF_043088245.1 Streptomyces sp. NPDC014623
CCGACGCGGAGTGAGGGCCGCTCCTGCCGCCACTCGTCGTAGATGACCGGTACCCGTCCGTACAGCCGCAGCCATGAGTCGCCGTCATCGTCACCGACACCGGACATGCGCGCGGTGACGGTGAAGTCGCCATCGGACCTAATGCTGCAACGGTCTTTGGCCTGATGGCCGGGCAGTTTCGGGTGGTGTGTGTCCACGTCGTTTGTAGTGGCTGAGGCGAGCTTGGTGTTGTCGGTGGCATCGCCGGTGTGACCAGTGCAGGACGTGTTCGATGGGTGCGGGGCGGCGGTGGGTGAGGCGGTGGATCAGTCGCCGGATTTCGGGGGAGGGTGAGGGGTATGAGCTGGGAGGAGCCGTTTCTGCTTTGGCGCTCAGGACAAGCGGAAGGAGGATCCGTGCGATGCGCCGCTCGCCGGCCGCTCCGGTGGCCCAGGAGCTGCCCTTGCTGCGGTAGATACGTCGCAGAGCGAAGGCGAGCAGAACGGCGATGCCGCCGTACCAGTCCAGGTAGATCATCGTTAGGTATCCGACCGCGGAGGCCGGAATCATGGTCAACGGGGTGGTCCAGGCGGCGGTGAGGTGCTGTTTAGGGCGTTCGGTCGCGCGAATCGTGTCGGCCATCGCCTGGGCGCTCGCGCCAGGCCACCCCCTGGTTCGAGGAATCCCCCTACGGGGCCCGCCCCAACGGGATCACCGGCACCCAGCCGGCCATCGCCCACCTCCTCGTCGAGGGCCACGTCGACGAAGCGATCGCCCGCCGCCTCGGCATGAAGGTCCGCACCTGCCGCGGCCACATCGCCAAACTCTCCGCCGCCCTCGGCAGCGGCAGCCGCGCCCAACTCGGCTACCTCATCGCCCGCTCGGACATCCTCGACGACCGCACGGCCGACCCGGCGGACTGAAACCGGCCCTCCTCCCCCGTACAACCATCCGCCGATCTCCGCTGTCTTGATCCCCGTGAAGAAGACGCTCATCGCCTCCGCCGCCGCACTCGGCGCGCTCGCCGCCGTCACCGGCCCGGCCGCGGCCCCCGCCGCGGCCGCCTCCGACGCCCTGTGGCTCTGGTCCGACCCGTACGAGATCACCCTCGCGGGCCCGTCCGAGGACGGCTCCCCCGCACCGTCGCAGTCGCTGACCGTGCAGATCAGCCACGACAACACGGCGACCACCGTCCCGGCCGGCACGCTCACCGTCGACGCCTCCGGAGTCGCCTCGTTCGCCGAGGTCACCTGGCCCGCGAACTGCCGCCCGGAGAACGAGACCACCGCCGTCTGCACCACCCCCGAACTCCCCGGCGGCGCCAACGCCCCCGCCGCGCGGATCGGCCTGACCACCAAGCCGGGCGCCACCGACGGCAACGACGGCTACGTCCGCTACACCGCCCAGGCCGGCGGCATGAACGCCTACCCGGGCGAGACCTACGTCGCCGTCAACGACGGCCCCGCGCTCGGCCTCACCCAGGCCGAGTACCGCACCGGCATGGCACCCGACCAGCCCTTCGACTCCTCCGTCGTCCTCGGCAACCAGGGCAACCGCACCGCCGACCGCACCCTGCTCACCGTCTTCACCTCCCGCGGCATCCGCCTCGGCATGTCCGTCCCCTCCAACTGCGAGTCCACGAACGCCGTCACCGGCCGTACGTTCCTCTGCGTCCTGGACGAGCGGACGACCCCGGGCTCGTACCACTCCCTCCCGCTGAAGTTCCGCACCAAGGACATGGCCCTCTTCGACCGCGTCGACTATTCGGCGCAGCCCTACTCCGAGCAGGCGCTCGCCGAGGCCCGCGCCGGCCGCGCCTTCACCCCGGGCGCCGGCCCGGAGCTGAACCTCACCCCGGCCGCCGCCCCCTCCGACGAGCTCCAGCCGTACCGCAGCTTCACGGTGAAGACCGTCAACCAGGCCGACTACCGGCTGACCGCCTCCACCGTCTCCGGCGCGGCCGGCGACACCGTCCCCGCCACCGTCACCGTCCACAACGCGGGCCCCGCCTGGGTCGCCTCCCTCGGCGCGGGCGAACCCGCCGCGACCGTCGACATCGACATCCCCGCCGGCACCTCGGTCGCCTCCGCCCCCGACGCCTGCTGGTCCCAGTCCGAGACCCGCTACCGCTGCAACACCCCCATCTACCTCACCGAATCCGGCAAGCCCGCCACCCACACCTTCCCCTTCACCCTCCACATCGACGAGGTCATCCCGAACGCCACCGCCCGCGCCGCCCTCTACAACGACGCCTACGAACCCGCCGTCCGCACCTTCGACCCCGACCTGACGAACAACACGGCCACCCTCACCGTCAACCCCTCGACGAGCTGACGCACGCCCCCTCCGGCTGCCCGGCCCGAGCCCTGCCCCGGCCCTGTACGAGCCGGGCAGCCGACCCACGCACCGCCCCGATAACCCCACCCGCACCACCCGTCGGCGACTGGCCCGCCCAGAGGGCGGAACGGGCGGGCACGGGCGGACCAAAGCGCCGAGCGCCCGACGCCGCCCACCCCCGCCCCCACACGCACCTACACCCGATCTCTGGCAGACAGTCCGGAACAAAACAGTTCTCGCTACGTGAAGTCGCCCATGGCCTTCTGCGCCCATGGCGCGTAGGGCGCCGGGACCAGTTCGTCCAGCGGCGCCCCGTTCGCCGCCTTGGCCGCGTTGGCCGTGAAGTTCGTCGTCAGGCAGGCGCCCGGCTCGACCGTCTTCGCCTGGACGCCGAAGGGCGCGAGTTCGAGCGCGAGGGACGTGGTGAACCCTTCGACGGCCATCTTGCTCGCCTTGTAGACGGCTGTGAGCGGCATGTGGCCCAGCACCACGCTGGAGGTCACGTTGACCACCACCCCGGAGCCGCGCTCACGAAACTGGGGCAGCACCGCTTGTGTCACCGCCATCACGCCGAACGTGTTGGTTTCGAAGACTTCCCGTACCCGGACCATGGGGGTGCCCTCGAACACGCCGATCAACGGGACACCCGCGTTGTTGACCAGGACGTCGACGGGCTCCGCAGTCTCCAGCGCGGCAGCGATGGTGTCGGGCCTGGTCACGTCGAGCTCGACGACACGGAGCCGGTCGGACTCGGGCAGGACGTCCGTACGCGGCGTACGCGGCGTCGCGACGACGTTCCATCCCTGCGCATGGAAGTAGAGGGCGGTCGCCCGCCCGTACCCGGATGAGGTGCCAGTGATCAGAACTGTCTTTATATTGCGCCCCTTTGCGATGTGGTGGGATCCATACGGGCGGGCAGGATTTTTCCTGCTCCACGGGAGAACCGGTGATCCCATTGAATCGTTCTGACCTGCGGAGATAGTAGAACTATCCTCGCTACTCCTTACACGATCCTCCAGTAAAGCCCACCCAGCTCAGGGCAGAAGACCTGCTGGCGCACGCACGGCCTGACGCAGGCGGGCGGCGTCCTGGCTGGGGGGTGCGCCGAACTGGCGGCGGTACTCCCGGCTGAACTGCGACGGGTTGTCGTAGCCGACGCGGTGGCCGACTCCGGTGACGTCTCCGGGGTGGGTGGCGAGCAGCAGCCGGGCCTCCTGGAGCCGGATCTGCTTCTGGAACTGGATGGGGCTCATCGCGGTCACCGCTTGGAAGTTGCGGTAGAAGGCGGAGACGCCCATGCCGGACTGCCGCGCTACGTCCTCGACCCGGAAGGGCTGCGCGTAGTGCTCGCGGATCCAGCGCACGGCCCGGGAGATGTGGCTGAGGCTGCTGTCGGCCAGGCCGAGCTGGCGAACCGTCGCACCTTGCTCGCCGGTGATCAGACGCCACAGGATCTCGCGCTTGACCAGCGGGGCCAGTACGGCCCGGTCGCGGGGCTCGTCGAGCAGGCGCAACAGCCGGACCACCGCGTCCAGCAACGCGGCCGGAGCGTCACTGACGGCGATCCCCGACGGCGCGCCCCCGCTGCTCCGGGGGGCGTCTCCGGGCCCGGCCTCAAGCAGCAGCTCGGCAACGGAGGACGGTTCCAGGACGAGACCGAACCCCAGCGCCGGCTGCTTGGGGTCGGCCTGGGTGAACTGCCCTGTGACAGGCAGATCGACGGATGCGACCAGGTACTGCCCGGGCCCGTATTCGAACACCTTCTCACCCAGGGCGAGGCGTTTGGCGCCCTGCGCGATGACCGCCAGGAGCGTGCCGGACATCGAAGGCGTCGGCGGATCAGGGCGGTCGACCTTCGAGATGAGGACGCCGTCGACGGCGGTGGTCCAGTCGGGCCGCGCATGGCGCGCCAGCAGGGTGCGGAGTTCTTCGAGGTACATGCGTCCATTGCAGCACCATTCCGCGCTGCGGTTCCCAAAGTCGCGAGGATCGTGCAAGTGCGAACGAGTATCGGTCTAACGTTTCCGCAGGTCAACCCACTTGAATGGAATCACCGCACTCCATCACCGAAGAGAAAGAGAAGGAATCCATGATTGCCAACTACGGCTTCAGCGCCACCCTGACCGCCAGGCCCGGTATGGGCGACCAGCTCGTCGACCTGCTGCTGACCGGGCTGAACGAGGGCAGCCCCGGCGCGAGCGAATACTGCCTCGTCTACCTCGTCTCCCGTTCCGCGTCCGACCCCGACGTCGTCCACGTCGCCGAAGGCTGGACCAGCGAGGAGGACCACCACCGCGTCTTCGCCGGCAAGACCGCCCAGGCCATCGTGGCGCAGATCGACCCGCTGCTCGCCAAGGACTCCGAGTACACCGACTACGTTCCGGTCCGCGGCAAATCCACCCTCTGACCCGCGAACACCCCACACCCCAGCCTCTGCCGCCTCGGTGCCCACCGAGGCGGCCCCCATCCTCGCCCGCCCGTCCCGCCACCACCCACGAGAGGCAACGACCATGACCACAGCACGTCCCTCCCTAGACCCTGAACTGCATGAACTCCTGGCCGACACACCGCTGATGTCCCAGCTCAGCCCGGAAGTACTGGCGCAGGTACGCCCCTTCTCCTCGATGCCCGTCGAACCCCTCCTCGAAGGCCGCGCTATCGACCGGCGCGAGGTCACCGTTGCGAGTCCGGACGGTACCCCGATCCCCTTGTCCGTCTTCAGCCCCAAGAACAGCGATCGCACCGCTGCCGCACCCTGCGTCTACTGGATGCACGGCGGCGGGATGGTCATGGGCGACCGCTTCTCACAGATCGACATCCCGCTGGAGTGGCTCGACGAGTTCGGCGCCGTCGTGGTCTCCGTCGACTACCGGCTCGCGCCCGAGTCCACCGGCTCCACCCCGGTCGACGACTGCTACCAGGGACTGCTCTGGATCGCCGACCACGCCGCCGAACTGGGCATCGACCCCGCCCGGATCATCGTCGCAGGCGCCAGCGCGGGCGGCGGCCTCGCCGCCGGCATCACCCTGCTGGCCCGCGACCTCGGCACCCCGACGATCGCTGCCCAAGTCCTGATCGGCCCCATGCTCGACCACCGCAACACCACCACCTCCAGCCTCCAGTACTCGAACGGGCCCGGCGTCTGGACCCGCGAGATGAACGGATTCGGATGGCGCTGCCTCCTCGGCGACCTCACCGACGACGAGGTACCCGCATACGTCTCACCCGCCCTGGCCGACGACCTCGCGGGCCTGCCGACCACCTACATCGACACCGGCTCCGCCGAAGTCTTCCGCGACGAGGACACCGACTACGCCACCCGCATCTGGGCGGCCGGCGGCCAGGCCGAACTCCACGTCTGGGCAGGCGGCTGCCACGGATTCGACGCCCTGTACCCGCAGGCACACATCTCGGCCACAGCCCGCCGAACCCGCACGGACTGGCTCGCCCGGCTCCTGCCCACGAATCCCGCCGCATAGGTGAAGTCGACGAGTTTCGGTCGTACGCTTCAGCCTTGGCTAACGAGTCGGTGCGTGATAGCGGGTGGGGTGTGCTGGTTCGTTTGAGGACCGTTGCTCAGGCTTGGGCGGTGCGGTCGGAGCCGGGGTCGGCGATGGCGCGGTAGGTGTCGGGCAGGCGGTCGCGGCGGTGGGTCCAGCTCGCCGCGGGCACCGAGTTCGTCGAGGGCCAGGCGGTGGAGCCTGGCCCACACCCGTGCCTGTGACCACTCCGAGAAGCGCCGGTGGGCGGTCGCTCCGGACGGGCCGAACGACGCCGAAGGCAGCTGCTGCCAGGTACAACCCGACGTGGCCACGAAGACGATCGCGGCCGGCACTTCCCGGTCGCCGTGACGGCGCCGACCACCGCCCTGCGGCCGCGACGGCGCCTCCGGCACCACCCGCTGGAACAACTCCCACAACTCGTCCGGCACCAGCCGCTCGACGATCCCCACCATGACTCACAGAATACCGATTCATCCAAATGAGATGGCCTGTGAACCGGCAGCCCCTCGGCACGCCGCTGCCCGATCTCTGCGGCCTTGCGGGCGGCGGCCCGCGCGTTCTTCAGGAAGATGCCTACCTTCGCTCCCTGGAAGATGGCGTCCAGCGGGCCAGGAGGTGCCCGTGTTCGGCGGCCCACTCGCGTGCGGCGGACAGGCCCTCCTCCCACGCGACGTCGTAGTGCGACCAGATCATGCCGAGCTTCTCCAGCTGGGCGATGCGGTCCTCGTCCATGTCGCCGCGGGCGTAGAACAGGCGGGCGTCGGCGGTCCACTGCCCGAGCGGGAACCCGGCGAGCGAGGCCGGCCACCCGGTGGCTTCCGCCTCCTGGTCGCCGACGGCGGGCACCCGGAACGTGAACGGCACGCGGAGGTCACCGTGCTCGCCGGGCCAGGAACTGCGGTGGGAGGTTGAGTCGACGTGTCCGGCCTGCGGGTTCGGCCTGGCTGTGTGTGGCGGTGACCTGCCGGAAGAACTGCGTGGCCGACTGCTCACCGAGCACGAGTGGGCAAGGCTGCGGGTGACTCAGCCAACGAGGAACGCCGCCGTCATGCAAGTACTGCGGGCGGAACTCCGGCATCGGCCTGGACGGCGTCCGGGCCGTGTTGGAGCAGGTCTTGGCCAACCAGTACTCAGGGACCCTGCCCGAAATAGGGCTCCTGGCACGGAAGTTGCGGGCATCAGGCATCGAAGCGGCCGCGTCACGGACGGTGAATGAGTGAGACTGCCGGCGGGGGAAACCGCGGCGGCCCGTCGGCGTGCTGTGCGGGGGATAGTGGCGGCGGTTTCGTCCCTGGGACGTGTGGATGGGCGGGGTGTCGTAGAACGTGTGTCGTGGCATCCGGGTGAGCTCGTTCCGGAGAGCTGGCTCTACGCGTGTGACTGCGAGGCCGATCGCCACTGGAGCACCGACGGGAAGGGCCACCGGTTCTCGCCCCTTCCGCGGGATGCTGCGGGGCTTCGTGGGCGCTCCGTACGGGCCCCGGACTCCCAGCTCTGTCCCCAGGGGCAAAGTAACCAGCGGGTAGCTTTCGGATAGTCAGATGACCCGTTTCCTCGCTCTCGGGCGCCTCGTTGAGCCGTCCGTGTGAAGCCCGGGGCAGGCCGAGGGAAGGGGCGGGTGTGCGGCAAGAGTGGTCGCCGGAAGAGCTGTTGGCGAGCTGGACGCTGGTGGACGGCGACTGGGACCTGGTGGCGAACAAGAGCGGATCGACACGGCTCGGCTTCTCGCTGTTGCTGAAGTTCTTCGAGCTGGAGGGCCGGTTCCCGGATCTGCTGGAGGAGGTTTCGCATGCCGCGGTGGAGTACGTCGCCGGGCTGGTGAAGGTGCCAGCGGCCGAGTTCGCGAAGTACGACCTGACCAGCCGGTCGGCGAAGAACCATCGCAAGCAGATCCGTGAGGCGCTGAAGTTCCGGCCCGCCACCCGGGCGGACGAGGAGAAGCTGATCGCGTGGCTCGCCGAGGAGGTGTGCCCGGTCGAACTGGTGGAGGACCGGCTGCGCGAGGCCCTGCTGGTGGAGTGCCGGGAGCGGAGCATCGAGCCGCCGGGGCGCGTCGACCGCATCATCACCGCGGCCCAGACCCGGGCGGAGAAGGCGCTGTGCGCGCGGACCATCGAGCGCCTGGGCGACGTGGGGGTGGCCCGGCTGCTGGCGCTGGTGGCCGAGGACAACGAGGACGGCGCCGCCCTGCTGGCCTCCCTCAAGCGCGACCCGGGCGCGGTCAGCCTGGAGTCGCTGCTGACGGAGATCAGCAAGCTGAACGACGTGCGCAGACTCGGCCTGCCCGACGGGCTGTTCACGGACTGCTCGGAGAAGCTGCTGGCCGCATGGCGGGCGCGGGCGATCAAGATGTACCCCTCCGACTTTCGCGACACCGCCGAGGACGTGCGGATCACCCTGCTCGCGGCTCTGTGCTCGTCCCGGCAGGCGGAGATCACCGATGCCCTGGGGGATCTGCTGATCGCCCTGGTGCAGAAAATCAACGCCCGTGCCGAGCGGTGGGTGGAGAGGCAGCTGACGGCGGAGCTGAAGAAGGTCCGCGGCACGGAGGGCATCCTCTTCAAACTGGCCGACGCGGCGATCGGCCAGCCCGACGAGCTCGTGCGCACGGCGCTGTATCCGGTGGTCGGGGAGAAGACGCTGCGCGACCTGGTCGCCGAGGCCAAGGCGAACGAGAAGGTGTTCAAGGCCAAGGTCCGCACCACGTTGCGCTCCTCGTACAGCAACTACTACCGGCAGATGCTGCCGCCGCTGCTAAAGACGCTGGGCTTCAGGTGCAACAACACCGCCTACCGGCCGGTGATGGACGCGCTCGCGCTGCTGGAGAAGTACGCCGGCATCGACGGCAAGACCCGCTTCTACGACGCCGGCGACACGGTGCCGATGGGCGGCGTGGTGCGCAAGGACTGGGCGCGAGGCCGTCGTGGACGACAAGGGCAAGGTCGAGCGCATCCCGTACGAGCTGTGCGTGCTGGTGGCGCTGCAGGACGCGATCCGGCGCCGCGAGATCTACATCGAGGGCGCTGGCCGCTGGCAGAACCCGGAGGACGACCTGCCCGGCGACTTCGAGGCCACCCGCATCGTGCACTACGCGGCGATCCGTCAGCCGATGGACCCGCAGGCGTTCATCGGCGACCTGAAGCGGCGGATGACGAACGGCCTGGACCGGCTGTCGGCCGCGCTCGCGGACGGCTCGGCGGGCGGGGTGAAGGTCACCACCCGGCACGGGGAGCCGTGGATGAAAGTGCCGAAGTTGGAGAAGCTGGACGAGCCCACCGGCCTGACGGCGCTGAAGGAGGAGGTCGTACGCCGCTGGGGTGTGCTCGATCTGCTGGACGTGCTGAAGAACGCCGACTTCCTCACCGGCTTCACCGACGAGTTCGCCTCGGTCGCCGCGTATGAGCGCATCGACCGGGCCGTCCTCCAGCGCCGTCTGCTGCTGGCGCTGTTCGCGCTGGGCACGAACATGGGGATCCGCGCGATCGTGGCGACCGGCGAGCACGGTGAGACCGAGGCGGCGCTGCGGCACGTGCGCCGGCACTTCATCACCGTCGACAACCTGCGGGCCGCCGTGCGGAAGCTGGTCAACGACACCTTCGCCACCCGGGATGCCGCCTGGTGGGGCCAGGGCACCGCGTGCGCGTCGGACTCGAAGAAGTTCGGGTCCTGGACCAGCAACTTCATGACCGAGTACCACGCCCGCTACGGCGGCAATGGCGTGATGGTGTACTGGCACGTGGAGAAGAAGAACGTCTGTATCTACTCCCAGCTCAAGAGCTGTTCCTCCTCCGAGGTCGCGGCGATGATCGAGGGCCTGCTGCGGCACTGCACGGACGCCGAGATCGAGTCGAACTACGTGGACACGCACGGCGCGTCTGTGGTCGGGTTCGCGTTCACCGAGCTGCTGAACTTCCGTCTGCTGCCCCGGCTGAAGAACATCGGCAGCATCCGCCTGTACCGGCCCGACGACACCCCGCCCGGCTGGCCCGCGCTCGGCGGCTCGCTGACGACCCGGGCCATCAAGTGGAACCTGATCGCCCAGCAGTACGACCAGATGGTCAAGTACGCCACCGCCCTGCGCCTGGGGACGACGGAGGCCGAGCAGGTGCTGCGGCGCTTCACCCGCGGCGGACCGAAGCATCCCACCTACGCCGCGCTCGAAGAACTGGGCCGCGCGGTCCGTACGGTCTTCGCCTGCGATTACCTGGCCAGCCCCGGCCTGCGCCGGGAGATCCACGGCGGCCTCCAGGTCGTGGAGAACTGGAACAGCGCCAACACGGTCCTGCACTACGGCAAGGACGGCGCCCTGACCGGCCCGGACAAGGAGCACGCCGAGACCTCGATGCTCGCCCTGCACCTGCTCCAGAGCAGTCTCGTGCACGTCAACACCCTGCTGCTTCAGCAGGTGCTCGCCGAGCCGGCCTGGGCGAAGAATCTGAGCGAGGAGGACCGGCGCGGGCTGACCGCGCTGTTCTGGTCGAACGTCAACCCGTACGGCACCTTCCGCCTGGACATGGACAAGCGGCTCGACCTGCCGACCGCTGCCGTGCCCCGTCCCCGCACCCCGGCGGACATCGCCGACCGATCGAGTACGGGGACACAATGAAGGGCTTCGCTGATCTCACCGGCCCCCGGATGAACGAGGCCGTGTGGCCGGACGCTCGACCCGGCGGCCGTCGGTTTCGAGGTGCTGTCCTGGCCGGATGGCGGCCGGTGCGGTCAGGCGTCGCTGGTGTCGGTCGGTGTCGCCTCGCCGAGCATGGCGAGGGTCAGCACGTTGCCGGAGATGCCCCAGCCGCCGTCGGCGACCTCTTCGACCAGCACCATGGTGTTGTTGCGGGCGCGCTCGCCGTAGATCTCGACGTACAGCTCCGTGGTGCGGGTGACGATCTCCTCCTTCTGCTTCGGGGTGAGGGTCTTCTCGGGGACCTTGAAGTTCGCGAAAGGCATGGCTGGTTGTTCCTTCTCTCAGTGGGGCGTTACAGGGAGCTGCCTGCGGTGAGCAGGCTGTCCAGTCCGAGGCGGCGGAAGAAGTCGGCGCGGACGCGGTCGGCGACCGCGCAGACGACTTCGCTGCCGTCTCGGCTGGGGTCTATGTGGGTGCGCAGCGGCCGAGTGCCATGTGCCATCGCGACCAGGTGCACGACGGCTTCAGCGACGTCGGTCACATCGGCGTCCGAAGGGATAAGCGCGGCCAGGCGCTTGCCCAGATCGCCCATCAGGGGGCGGTGACGCTGGTCGTAGATTTCCGCACGGTCGGCGTCGGCGGGGGCGCCGGCGTTGGTGAAGTGGCTGGTGCCGGTGGTGAACGCACCGGGCACCACGATCGCGGTATCGATGCCGAACGGGAGCACCTCGGCGGCGTAGCTAACTGCCAGGACGTCCATCGCGGCCTTGGCGGCGAAGTACGGGGCCAGGAACGGGGGGCAGCCGCCGCGGGTGCTGGAGCTGCCGATCCACACCAGCAGCCCCGAGCCCTGCTCACGCAACTTCGGCAGGGCGGCGCGGTTGACGCGCTGCGTGCCCAGGACGTTCACGTCGTACAACTCCGCGAGTTGCTCAGCGGTGAACGCCTCAGCGGCGCCCAGGACCATGTGCCCAGCGTTGTGCACGACCACATCCAGCCGGCCGCGCTCGGCGAGGATCCGGTCGACTGCGGCGTCGGCGGAGTCCTCGGAGGTGACGTCCAGCTCGACGGCCTGTACGTCGACCTGGTGGTCGGTGCCGTAGCGCGCCAGGTCGGCCACCGCGGTCGCGTTACGGGTCGCCATCTGGCGGATGCCCGCGTACACGGTGTGCCCGGCGAGGGCCAGCGCACGCACGGACAGCGCCCCAATGCCGCTGGAGGCCCCGGTGACCAGGATGGCCTTTCCGGTGCCGTCGTTCCTCATGACAGGGCCTTTCGTTGATCCATGGGGTGGCTGCGGGCGGTTCAGATGATTCCGCCGTTGGCGCGGACGACCTGTCCGTTGATCCAGTGGCCGGCCGGGGAGGCCAGGAACGCGACGACCTCGGCAATGTCGGACGGGGTACCGAGGCGCTCCAGCGGGGGCTGGGCGGCCAGACGGGCGATGGTCTCCTCGTCCTTTCCGTCCAGGAACAGCTCGGTGGTCGTGGGGCCGGGCGCGACGGCGTTGGCGGTGACGTCCCGGCCCCGCAGCTCCCGGGCCAGGATCAGCGTCAGCGCCTCGACCGCGCCCTTGCTGGCGGAGTACGCGCCGTAGTTCGGGAAGGCCAGCCCCACCACGGACGTGGAGAACGTCACGATCGCCCCGCCGGGACGCACCCGACGGGCGGCCTGCTGGACGACGACGAACGTGCCGCGGATGTTGGTGCGGTGCAGGTCGTCCAGGACGGCCAGGTCCAGCTCGGCGATCGGCGCCATGTGTGCCCGCCCGGCTGCGTGCACGACGACGTCGACACCGCCGAACTCTGCCTCGGCCGCGTCGAACAGAGCCGCGACGGCGTGTTCGTCGGCGACGTCGGCGCGTACCGCGATCGCCCGGACGCTGCCGATGGCGGCGGCCTCCTTTACGGCGGCTTCGGCCTCGTCCTGGTTGCCGGCATAGCCGACCACGACGGCGTACCCGTCGGCGGCCAGCCGGCCGACGGTCTGGCGGCCGATTCCGCGCGAGCCGCCGGTGACGATCGCGACACGGGGTGAGGCGGAGGGCTGGGCCGGGGCAGCGAGCCCGTCGAGGGAAGTGGGGATAGGCATTACTGACTCCTGTGGTGGATGCGTGTCGGGTCGCGGTCTCGCCGTCGCCCTGCTGCGTCCTCCACAATCGGCCGGTCCCCCACCCCTAGCCAGGGCTGCGTTTACCCAGGGGATGCCACCCCCTGGCTACGGCTCGGCGCGCGAGCGACCATGAAGGGGTGAACCTTCCAGAACTCGGCGCCTTCCTCAGGACACGCCGCGACCGCGTCCGACCCGCCGAGGTCGGTCTCCCCCAAGGCCCGCGCCGCCGCGTCCCCGGGCTGCGCCGCGAGGAAGTCGCCCAGCTGGCAGGGCTGTCAGCCGACTACTACACCGAGCTGGAGCGCGGTAGCGCAAAGAACGGCGTGCAGCCCTCGGCCCAGACCCTGGCCGCCCTCGCCCGAGCCCTGCGCCTGAACGGCGACGAGCGCGACCACCTGTTTCACCTGGCCGAGCGGCCGGTCCCGCCGTCAGCACACGGACCGTCGGCACACGTGCAGCCCGCGCTTCTCGGACTGTTGGACCGGCTGTCCAACACCCCCGCGCGCGTCATCACCGACCTGCACGAAACCCTGGTGGAGAACGAGCTGGCCCGGACCCTGCTCGGCACGTCCCCGGCGCACCGCAGCCCGGCGGCGAGCTTCGTGTACCGCTGGTTCACCGACCCTCATGCGCGCGAGAGGTACCCGGTCGAGGATCACCCGCACCACTCCCGGGTGTTCGTGGCCGACCTCCAGGCAGCGGCCGCCCGGCGCGGCCGGGACGCGGAGGTCACGAAGATGGTCGCCGTGCTACGCCGCCGTAGCCAGGAGTTCGCAGCTCTCTGGGACACCCACGACGTCGCGGTGCGCCGCATGGACCACAAGAGAATCGTCCACCCCACGCTCGGCATCATCGAACTCGACTGTTACAACCTGCTCAGCGAGGACGGACGCCAACGCCTGCTGTGGTTCACCGCGCCGCCCGGAAGCCGGGGAGCCGAGCAGCTGGAACTGCTGTCCGTCATAGGAACCCAGGACCTGAGCGTCACCGACGGCACGGCACCGGAGGGTTTGTCCGCGGCCGAATCCGGATCGCAGCGCTGACCCGCGCCGCAGAGGGAGGACCGCCTTCCCAGCAAGGCGTGGCTGTTCTCCGGCCCAGGGTTCACGATTACCCCCTTGATTCCCGTTTCCCCACGCTCACGGGATGGTACTCACAGCGGCAAGTTGACCGGGTGCGGCAGTGCGGGTGTTTCATAGGCGGTCACTCGTGAAACTCGGCCCCGCGCGCCGATTATGCTGGGCTTTCCCAGTTTCATGGGTTGTTGCAGACGACTCGACGGGATGAACCGTCACATGAAACAGTCGGGGCCGTAAGCGACGACTTCAAGCGCGTGGAATCGCACGACTGCCCGATGTCCACCTGCGCCGCCCCGGCCGGCTCGCCGTGCCGCACCGGCAAGGGCAAGGTGGCCATCCAGTACCACACCGCCCGCTTCCGCCTCGTGCCCCAACTCGCCAAAACGCTCAGCGTGCCGACCCCCGCCGTGCGCAAGCCCGGCTCGGTCTGGACCAAGCTGCCTCGGCCCGTGAGCGCCGGCGCCGAACCAGTCGGGCACGTCCGCCTCGGGTACGCCCGCGCCTCGACCGCCCGGCAGTCCCTCGACGCGCAGCTCGACTCCCTGACCGAGGCCCAGGTGACCCGCGTCTTCTCGGAGAAAATCTCCACCCGCGCCACCAGACGCCCCGAACTGGAGGCCGCCGTCAAACTCGCCGGGGAGATCCGCTCCTCCGGCGTCGCCGTCACCCTCGTCGTCCACGAACACAAGCGCCTCGGCCGCGGCATCGAACTCGCCATGCTCGCCGAGGAACTGAAGGCCAGCGACGTCGGCCTGGAGTTCCTCACCGGGGAACTGAAGGGCTCCCACGATCCCTCGGGCATCGTGTTCACGGTGCTGGCCGCCATGTCCGGCATGGAACGCGAGTACATCCGCGACCGCACCCTCGAAGGCCACGAGTCCGCCCGCAAGCGCGGCAAGACCATCGGCGGCGCCAGCGTCGCAGACGAGTCCATGCTGTCCATGGCCCTCCACCTGCGCGAGCAGGAGATGAGCCTGCGTGACATCGCTAAACGGCTCGTCATCACCACCGGCAAGAAGAAGGGCCAGCACCCCTCGCCCGCGACCGTCATGCGGATGCTCCGCGAGTACGACGCGCAGAAGGCCACAGCCGTTGTGGAGGTGAACGCGTGACCACGTACCGTACGGTCCTCCGGTTCACCGCGAACGGCCCCAAGGTGACTGGGGAGTGGGCCGCCGGCACCGCCGCCCGGCGGACATGGCGAGGCTGGGTCGGGCACTACGGGAGCGACGAGAACGTGGTCATCCGACTCGTAGAGGAAACGGACAGCCGTGAGCGTGTGCTCACCGCCTGGGAGCACGGGCGAGCCGCCGGACACCGTCGAACCAACGGCCTGAACATCACAGACGGCTACTTTGCCCCTGGGGACAGAGCTGGGAGTCCGGGGCCGTACGGACGCCCACCCCGACTCCTGACACCCCGCCCCCGACGCCCCGGAGGGAGCCTGCAGGGGGTTCTGAAGCCGCCGGTGGAGCCGATGCTCGCGCAAGCCCATGGCACTCTCCCACTCGGCACCATCGCCTTCCAGCCCAAGTTCGACGGCTTCCGGGCACTTCTGTTCACCCCGCTCGGTGACGGGGACCCGATGTTGCTGCAGACCCGCCGCGGCTCTCTCGTCTCGCACGGGTTCGCGGCGCTGACGCGAACCCGTGCGAGTGGAGCGTGCTACTCGTCCGCCAGGTCGCGCTGCAGCCTACTTCCGGGAGAAGCGGCTCTCTCCTGGCGTCGTCACAGCTCGGCCACCGTCACCCCGCGTTGTCGCCGGCTGGATCCTCCGGCGCTCCGGGACCCTCCCGGAAATCGACCACCTTCGGCTCAAGGCCGTGCTGGTCCACTGCCACGAACTCGACGCCCTCACCACTCACGTGCGGTCCTTCGCCCAGATGCTCACCGAGCGCCAGGGCGAACGGCTGCCGCAGTGGCTTGATGCCGTCCGGCGCGATGACCTTCCCAGCCTCCACACCCTTGCCGCAGGCATCGAGCGTGACCGCGACGCCGTCATCGCCGGGCTCACCCTGCCCTGGAACTCAGGCGTGGTCGCAGGACACGTCAACCGGATCAAGATGCTCAAGCGCCAGATGTTCGGCCGGGCCGGCTTCGCTCTCCTGCGGAAGAGGGTTCTTCTGGCCAGCTGACCACAGCCACCCATAGGGTGACGGGGACGAGAGAAGATGCACCATGGATCCCCGCCTATCCCGCCTGCGTCGCAAGCTGGCCGCGATCCCGTTCCAACCCCTGCGCAGCCACTCCTTCGGGGAAGAGCAACACGAGTTCCGCCTCGGTCCGAAGCTGGCGGAAGCACGCGTCGCTGCGTTCGAGGCCGAGCACGGCATCGCCCTGCCCGGCGCCTACCGGCAGTTCCTCACGCGCATCGGCGGCTCAGGCGCGGCGCCGTTCTACGGCCTCATGCCTCTGGAACGGTGTTCCCTGCTGGTCATGAATCCGCGTGGAGAACCAGGGACACCCCGCGGCTTCAAGGGCACAGAACCCAGGGCCCACGGCCGCGATCTCTTCCTCCACATCATCGAGATGGGCTGCACTGACGTATGCGTCGTCGCGGTGACCGGCCCCCTCACCGGCCGCGTCCTCATCGGCAACACCGACGGGTACTGGGGCCCAAACGTCTCCTCCGCCCCCGACTTCCTCGACTGGTACGCACGCTGGCTCAACCACATGAGCGCCGGACGCGACAACCGGGCCCTGGAACTCACTTCGCCCCGACTTCGCGCCCATCCAGACCGCCATCGCATGGCCCCGAAGACCTGACTCTCCGTAACCACTCCACGGGAAGTGAGCCAGAACCAGTTCTCATGAACAATCAGGGTGAGTAAGACCATGCAGGACACGGTCTCAGGCGGACGGGGCCTCGGCCCGGGCGGGGGTCGCCGGGGCCTCGCCCTCGTCCAGGGCGACGTCCTTCGTCTCCTTGCCGATGAGGAGGGCGGTCAGGGTGAGGACGCCCATCACGGAGAGGTAGACGCCGACCAGCCACGGGGAGCCGTCGCCGGCCTCCCAGAGGGCGACCGCGACGAACGGGGCGACGGCCGCGCCGAGGATGGAACTGACGTTGTAGGCGATGCCGGAGCCTGTGTAGCGGACGCTGGTCGGGAAGAGCTCCGGGAGCATCGCGCCCATCGGGCCGAACGTCGTGCCCATCAGGGTGAAGCCGAGGACCAGCCACAGGACCACGCCGAGTGTGCCCAGGTTGATCAGCGGCACCCAGAGCAGGCCGAAGACGATGATGCCGGCGGTGACCCAGGCGAGGGTCCTGCGGCGGCCGTACTTGTCCGCGAGCGGGCCGGAGACCAGGGTGAACGCGGCGAAGAACAGCACACCGAAGATCATCATCAGGACGAACGTGGTGTAGCTGTAGCCGAGGCCCGGGACGTCCGCGTCCTCGGCGGTGCGGCCGTAGCTCAGCGAGAACGTCGTCATCAGATAGAAGAGGACGTACGTCGCCAGCATCGCGAAGCTGCCGAGGACCAGCTG
The DNA here is from genome assembly GCF_043088245.1 of Streptomyces sp. NPDC014623. Taxonomy (NCBI): domain Bacteria; kingdom Bacillati; phylum Actinomycetota; class Actinomycetes; order Kitasatosporales; family Streptomycetaceae; genus Streptomyces; species Streptomyces sp. NPDC014623. Next base: position 17,127 of record NZ_JBIBZU010000026.1, read on the forward strand.
CTTCCAGTGGTGGCGGAAGACGGTGGCCAGCGGCAGCTTGCGGACCTTGCCGGTCTCCTGCGTCTTCGCGAAGACCTGCGACTCGACCAGGCGCATGCGTACCCACAGACCGATCGCGACCATGACGGCCGAGAACAGGAACGGGATCCGCCAGCCCCAGCTCAGGAAGGCGTCGGAGGGCTGCGAGGGGTCGGCGCCCGCCGCGGAGGGCAGCAGCGCGCCGATGACCAGGAAGAGGCCGTTGCCGATGATGAACCCGAGCGGAGCGCCCAGCTGCGGGAACGTGCCCCACAGCGCGCGCTTCCCGGCGGGTGCGTTCTCGGTGGCGACCAGGGCCGCGCCGCTCCACTCGCCGCCGAGCGCGAAGCCCTGCGCGAGCCGCATCAGCACCAGCAGTGCCGTGGCCACCCAGCCGGCTTGCGCGTACGTCGGCAGAACGCCGATCAGGAAGGTGGCGATGCCCATCGTGAGCAGCGAGGCCACCAGGGTGCCCTTGCGGCCGAGACGGTCGCCGAGGTGGCCGAAGACGATCGCGCCGATCGGGCGGGCCACCATCGCCGCGCCGAAGACCGCGAAGGAGGAGAGCAGGGCTGTGGTCGCGTCGCTGCTCGGGAAGAAAAGCTTCGGGAAGACCAGGACCGCGGCGGTCGCGTAGACGTAGAAGTCGTAGAACTCGATCGTCGTGCCGATGAGACTGGCGATCAGGACGCGGGACCGGGAGTTGGCGGGCACGGCATCGACCGGGGACTGCGACGGGGTCTGGGCGGACCCGGTGGTGGGAGCGTACATCTCTGGGACTTTCACACGAGGGCGGAATGCGGCCGCCGACGTGAAGGGCCGGCGGTCCCGCACGGCGGCGCAGGTCTCCCCGTGGCAAGGCCGCGTGACCGGTGCGGGCGCCGTAACGATCTCACGCATCTCACAGGTCGGTTAGATATCGTCCAGAATATGGGATTATGGAACAGCGAGCGAACACCAACGCGGTCGCCGGAGGGTCTATGCGGTGGTGGCCCGTGGAGAGACCGGCGCCGGCCGGCTGCGGCGGTCCCTGACCGAAGTCCCGCTGCCAGGGCTGCCGACGGCCGCTGTTCCCGGCCATCGGCCTCACCTGCTGGCTACGGCCCGATGCCCGCACCTCGCCGCAGCGGCTCCTGTGCCACATCCACGGACGCGGCAAGGGCCGGCACACCCCGTCTCCGGCCGGCCGTACCCGATGCGATTCCCGGCCGCGCCGTACGGCGGCCCGTACGTTGGTTCCATGAGCGATGTCGCAACTCCGGGCGGTTCTCCCGCCGACCTCGTCGTCACCGGGTGTGCGGTCCTGGTGCACGACGACGCGGAACGGATCGGATTCCGCGAGGACGCCGCGATCGTCATCCGCGACCGGGTGATCGACGCGGTCACCACGGCTGCCGCCGCGCGGGACGTGCCGGCCGTGACACGGATCGAGGCACCCGGACAGATCGCGTTGCCCGGTCTGGTCAACTGCCACACACACGCCCCGATGGTGGTTCTGCGAGGGCTCGCCGAAGACCTGCCGACGCAGGAGTGGTTCAACGACGTCGTCTGGCCCGTCGAGACCAACCTCACCGAGCGGGATGTGGAACTGGGAGCGCGGCTCGCCTGCGCCGAGATGATCCGGGGCGGGGTGACCTGCTTCGCCGACCACTACTTCCACATGGACACGGTCGCCGACGTCGTCGCCGAGTGCGGACTGCGCGCCCACCTCGGTCAGGCGTACTTCTCCGACCAGGGCCCCCGGGGCCGCGAGGCGTCCCTGGAGTTCGCGCTCACCCGGCGCGGCACTGCCGACGGCCGCATCACCACCGCGCTCGCCCCGCACGCCCCCTACACCGTCACCGACGCCGACCTCGCCGCCACCGCCGACCTCGCCCGCGCACACGGCCTGCCCGTCCACATCCACGCCGCCGAGAACCGCGACCAGACCGACACCAGCCTGGCCCGGTACGGCCGCACCCCCATCGAGATCCTGGAGCGCACCGGCCTGCTCGGCACCGACCTGCTCATCGCCCACGGCACCGGCATCCTGGAGCGGGACCTGCCGCTGCTCGAACGCACGGACGGCCGTACGGCGGTGGCCACCGCACCCCGCGGCTATCTGAAGTTCGCCTGGCCGACCACCACTCCGGTACGGGCCCTGCGCGCGGCAGGCGTCCCCGTCGGCCTCGCCACCGACGGCGCCGCCTCCAACAACTCCCTCGACGTGTGGGAGGCCATGGCGCTCACCTCCCTGATACAGAAGTCCACCGAGGGCGATCCGCGCTGGCTGACCGCCCGCCAGGCCCTGCACCACGCCACCTCGCAGAGCGCCCGCGCGGTCGGCCTCAGGAACCGGATCGGTTCCCTCGCCCCCGGCCGACGCGCCGACCTCGTCCTCGTCGACCTCACCGGCCCGCACACCCAACCGGTCCACGACCTCGCCGCCACCTTGGTGCACAGCTCCCGCGCGGCCGACGTCCGCACGACAATCGTCGACGGCCGCGTCCTGATGCGGGACCGCGTCCTGCTCACCCTCGACGTGCAAGCCGTGGTACGGGAACTGACGGACCGGCTGCCCGGGCTGACCGCACGCGAGCACGGACGGCGCATCCAGGAGTACGACACCTGACCCGGCCGCCCACCTGGACCCGGGTCCCCTCGGGGCCACCGGGGCTGACCGAATCGGGCGGCGACGCGGTCCTGGACTTCTACCTGGCCGCCCGTACCTCCGCGACACGGCCGCGACCGTCGGCGTACCGCGCGGGGCAGTCCGGCACACGCCGGCATCCGTCGCCCGAGGGAATGCGGTGGAGACAGCACGCGCCGTGACATGCTCCCGCACGCCCCGCACGGCTGTTCATTCTCTTGTCACCTGCCAAGGCGTGCCGGCCCCCTGGCACAGAACGACCCCCGGTACCGCGCACCAGCTGGCGCGGGACTGCCGCGCGGACAGGTGGCAGCGGGGGCTCATGCCACGAGGGCGGCGGGTCTCATGGTGGTCTCGAACTCGGTGGGGTCAAACGGCCCAGCCGTAGTCGTCGTCGGCGTCGGCGGCAGCTCCGCCCGGTCCAGGTGACGATCGCGGTACGGAGGGCTTCGCGAGTGGCCCGGGCGCGGCGGTCCAGGACACCGCATGACGTCAGCCGCCAGGGCTGTCCTCACCCCGGAGAGGGCAAGCTGAAAACGCTCAGCGGCCGCCCGGCGGGCAGATCCGGTCCGGCAGCCAGACGGGCAGGCCCCGGCGTTCGTTCCCGGAAAGGTCACGGCCGAGGATGTCGCACAGCTCCTTCTTCCAGAGCGCCGGATCGAGGTGGAGGATGCCCACGGTGTTCTTGCCGACGGTGCGGAGCAGGGTTCTGCCGTCGCGGGAGACCGCCAGGAACTTCTGCTCCTCCGCGAACACGTGGGACTCACCTCGGCCCTCGGGGTCCGCCGCGTCCTGGAACCGTACGGAGTTCCCGTTGGCCAGGAAATGCACCGAGCTGTCGTCCTGGGAGCCCTCCCGGTACTCCCAGGGGTTCAGGGGCCCCATCGGGCCGAGCACCCGCTGCGGGGGCTTTCCCGTCCGCCCGACCGACCACAGTTCCATCATGGACCCCTTGGTCCGCACGGAGGCGAAGTTCCCGGTCCGGCCGGGAACCGAGGAGTCTGCTTCCGGTCCCAGGTCGGTGCCGAGTGCCTTGTTCTCCCGGCCCGTGCGCAGAGAGAAGGCGTGGAGGAACCCTTGGCCGTACATCGCGAGCTGCACGTGCCCCGGCTCCGGGTGGAAGGAGGCGGTGAAGCCCGGGGGTCCGTTCGTGTGAGCCCCAGGTCGCGAACGCCGAGCGGTTTCGACAGGCACGCGCCCGTTCGCCGACGTCACCACCTCGCGGGCGTCCGGGGAGAGGTCCGCGAGACCGAGGTACCCGGGTAACATCGCCCCCTCGTACCCGAACTCCGCGCCGCGGACGCTGCCTTCCGGTCCCAGCACCGCCGTCTCGTCCTTACCCGCACGGTCCACGTCGTGCCAGAACGAGGTCCCGCCGGCCTTCGTCGACAGGCAGGCGATCCTGCGGCCGTCCCGGCTGACCATCGGGAGGAAGGCGTCTCCCGCTCGGGAACGAAACGCGATCCCGCCGTCGAGGACCTTGTGGACGCGGTCGTGGTCGAGTGCACCCTCCTCCGGGACACGGCGAACACAGCGCCGCAGCCGCCGAGGAGACCGGTGGCCACTCGCATGGTGTCCATGATCCGGCCCACCTCGAGCAGCAGGGCCACCGCACCGGCCGGGATGATCCCGAGGGCCGAGGCGGTCGCAGACAGCGCGTCCTCGATCCGGTCGGCGTCCGGGTGCCCGCCCTCCCTCAGGAGCAGCTCGGCCTGCCGCTCGGTCACCACGTCCCCGGCCCTGGGAACGGCCACGGCCGAGTCCCGGCTCCTCCAGCCCCCGGGCGGAACACCGGCCTCGTCCTGGACGGCGCGCGGCGTCTTGCCCGCAGGGCGGTGGCCGTCACCGGCCATCACACCGCGGAAGAGACGACGCCGCCCGTTCACCGGGCGGATATCCGCTTGCCGGCACGATGTGCGGCTCATTCCGCTGTGCCGCTGAATAGTGGGTACGTGAGCTGAGATCAAGATCGTGCCGGTCCCACGCAGGCATGTGATCTTCGGAGACGGCTGGCCGCGGTCCCATGCGGTACGGGTGCGGGACCACCGGGCGATGCGGCGGAAGGACGGGCGGAGCGCAGTGACGATCAGCGATGCGGTGTTCGCGTGGTTGGGAGCCGGAGCACTGCTCGCGGCAGTGCTCCCCCGGGTGGTGGCCGGCCGGCCGCTCTCGATGCCTCTCTTGTTCTTGGTGGCTGGCGTAGGCGTGTACCTGCTGCCCTTGCCGCTGCCTGTGATCGATCCGGTCGAAGACCGGCAGCTGACTGAACACATCACCGAGGTCGGAGTGATCATCTCGTTGATGGGCGCCGGGCTGGCGCTCAACCGGCCTGTGGGCTGGCGTAGGTGGGGTACGACCTGGCGCCTGCTGGGCATCACGATGGTGTTGACCGTCGTTGCCACCGCCCTTGTCGCGTGGTGGCTGCTGGACTGGCCGCCTGCCGTCGCCCTGCTGCTGGCCGCCGTCCTCGCTCCGACTGATCCGGTGCTCGCCTCGGAGGTGCGGGTGGGTGAGCCCACCGAGGACGAGGACGACGAGGACGAGGTGCGCTTCGCCCTCACCAGCGAGGCGGGCCTCAACGACGGGCTCGCCTTCCCCTTGACGTACGCGGCGGTCGCGCTGGCCGCTGCCGCGGGAAGCGGCTGGTCGGCCACCTGGGTCGGCACATGGGCGATGGAGGACATCGCTCTCAAGTGCACTGTGGGCTTGTTGAGCGGGTTGCTCGTCGGCCGGCTGCTGGGCTGGCTGTTCTTCCACGCCCGCTCACCGGTGTTGCGCATGTCCGAACATCGGGAAGGCTTCGTCGCACTGGGTGCCACCTTCCTGGCCTACGGGGTGACCGAGTTGCTGGGGGGTTACGGCTTTCTCGCCGTGTTCACCGCCGCGTGTGCGATCCGGGCCGCAGAACGCGCCAACGGCTTCCACAACATCCTTCACGACTTCGTGGAACAGATCGAGCGCCTGTTCACCGCAGTGCTGCTGTTTCTGCTGGGCGCGTTCATCGCACTGGGCGGCCTTGCCTCTCTGACCTGGCAGGGCGCTGTCACCGGGCTGGTGCTCCTGCTGGTGATCCGGCCGTTGTCCGGATGGGCCGGGCTGCTCGGGAGCCCTCTACGCGCCGAGCAACGGTGGGTTGTCGCGGGCTACGGCATCCGGGGCATCGGTTCGCTCTACTACCTCGCCTACGGTCTGGGACAGCACGACTTCCCCGTGCCGGCGCGGGAACTGTGGGCGGTGGTGACGTTCACCGTGCTTGCCTCGGTGGTACTGCACGGAGTCACAGCAGGGCCGGTCGTCGCCCGGCTCGACAGGCTGCGCACCACTGCCACGCACCCGAGAAAGGAGAACCGGTGACGCACGAGCGGCAGCAACGCGGACCGCATGTCCGATGCGGAGTGGGAGGGGGCTCGGCCCCGGGTCTTGAACACGCCCGTGCGGCCCGGGCCGAGGTGGTTGATGTGGTTCGGAAGGTGCTCTCGTAAGCGAGGGGTGATCGCTGTCCGAGGCGGGAAGACGGCTGTCCCACCGGGACCGGCCTGACCATCCGGTCTGCCCGACCAGCAGCACGACATCCCGAGTTCAACCTCAGTGGTCGCAGTGGTGACCGAGCGCCGTACAGGCCGTGCCGAGTCGGCCGAAGGTCTCCACGGTGCGGTCGACGGCAGCGGCGGCCTGGTCCTCGTCGGTGGGGCCGCAGAGCAGGGCGAGGGCCCGGCGGCCGGCGTCGGCGAACTCCTTCGCCGCGTTGGCCACGGCCGTCTCGTCGATGTCGGCGAGGCCGACGGCGGCACCCGCCCGGGCGAAGGCGCGGGCGGTGGCACCGAACGCCCGGGCGAGCTCTTGGCGGCTCTCGTGCCGGGACATGGCGATGCTCCGCTGTGCGCCCAGTTCCTTCGCGGCGATCACCCCGCACAGGCCGACCGCGCCGGCACCGACGACCACGGCTGTCGAGCCGGGCTCGACCTCGGCGGCGTCGGCGGCCCACCAGCCGGTGCCCATGACGTCGGACACGGCCAGCAGCCCGGGCGAAGACATCGCCCGGCTCTCCCCGCTCAAGCACCGCAACCTGAACCTGCTCGGCCGCTACAGCTTCACAGCCGCCCTTCCGGCCGCCGGCGCCTCTGCGCCCGCTTCGGGGCCCTGAGGCGCCGGAGCTGGACGAGGCGGTCGGCTCGGAGTGAGTCGGGGCCCTCACCGCCTGCTTCCCTACCGGCCGTCGCCCGGCGTCACAGGAGGGCGCCGCCGGAGACCTCGATGCGCTGGGCGGTGACCCAGCGCAGTCCCTCGGAGACCAGCGTGGCGATGGCGTCGCCGATCTCCTCAGGTTCGCCGACGCGGCCGAGCGCGGTCTGTCCGGCCAGGACCTGGCGCATTCCGGCGTCGTCCCGCATCGCTCCGCCGTTGAAGTCGGTGGCGGTCGGCCCCGGGGCGATGGAGTTGACCCGGATGCCGCGAGGTCCGAGTTCTGCGGCGAGGGTGCGGCTCAGAGCTTCGACGGCGGCCTTCGAGGCGGAGTAGACCGAGGTGGCGGGGCTGGTGTGGCGGGTCAGTGACGTCGAGACGTTGATGACCTGGCCGCCCTGGGCCAGCAGCGGCACGAGCGACTGGATGAGGAAGAACGTGCCCCGGACGTTGGTGCCCATCACCGTGTCGAAGTCGTCGGCCGTGACAGTCTCCAGCAGCCCGAAGACTCCCACTCCCGCGTTGTTGACCAGGATGTCGAGCCGCGAAGTACCCCAGCGCTCCAGCTGCGCGCCCAGTTCGGAGGTGAAGGACGCGAAGGAGGAGATGTCGCTGATGTCGAGCCGGAGAACAGCGGCAGTCCCGCCCACGGCCCGCACCTGTTCCGCCGTCTTCTCAGCCCCGGCCGCATCGCCGCGGTGGGTGACCACGACCCTCACCCCGCGTGCGGCCAGGGCGAGGGCCGCGCTGCGCCCGAGGCCGCGATTCGCACCGGTCACCAAAGCGATCTTGTCGATTGTCATGAACTTCCTCCACCGTGCGACAACCAGGATGCGCCCAGGTGCCACGGATCAGATACGAGTCACTCGACTCGCCTTGCTGGTGCACCGTAAGCGGCCCTCCCGAGGCGAGTCAAGTGACTCGCCTCGGGGGTGCGGCATAATCTCCGCATGGCAGCAGAACTCACCGCGCATCACCGCAGGCTCGCCCGGCAGAAGCGCGAGGCGATCACCTCCGCGGCCACAGAACTGTTCTTGGACCGTGGCTACGACGGCACCTCCCTCGCACGGATCGCCGAAGCGGCCGGGGTCTCGAAGTCCACCCTGTTCAAGCAGTTCCCCACCAAGGCGGCCCTCTTCGAGGCCATCGTCACCGAGTCCTGGCAGCGCGACGTCGGCGATACCGCCGCGCGGCCACAGGCGGGAGACCTGCGCTCCGGGCTGACAGCCATCGGCCACCGCTACGCCGACCTGATCGGCCAGCCCCGCATGACAGGCCTGTTCCGGATCGTCATCGCCGAACTGCCTCGTTTCCCCGAGCTGGGACGGATGCAGTTCCAGCTCGGCAAACTGCCCTACTTCGCCTCCGTCCAGCACTACCTGGAATCCGAGCATGAGGCGGGCAACGCTGATGTGCCCGACGCCGAGAGCGCCGCGAACCAGTTCCTCGGCATGATCGCTAACTACGTCCTGTGGCCCCGCATGCTGCTGACCGGCTGGAATCCCGCAACCTCCGACATCCACAACGCCGTCGAAGAGGCCGTCCAGACGATGCTCGCCAGATACGCCCCCGGCCCGCCGGCCTGACCCGAAGCCAGAACTCCGGCACCGGCGCGCCGTGCCGAAGACCGCGACGCCCTCACCCGCGATGCCTGTCGGCAGACGATGGCGGGCGACGCGTCCGATGAACCCGTGCAATCCGGGGGTTCGCGGCGGCGCGATTCCCATCAGATCCGATGGTGATCGCCGACAGGGTTTGACGACAGACAGAAGCCGGTCCTCCGTACGGACCCCCACCCGGCCCCGCCGCCGCACCACCCGGGCCTGGACCGCGCACCGGAGCCCGCGACGGGTCCTGGAGCCGTCACCGCCGGCCCGGCCTTCGTCCGCAACGGCCGCATGGACCTGCTCGCCACCGACCAGCTCGCCCGCGCCTTCTACGACGACGTCTGCGCCACGGCCGGCAACCAGGCCGACCTGGCCCGCTACCAGTTCCTCGACCCCGCCTCGCGCCGTTTCTGCCCCGACTGGGACCTGGCCGCCGACATCGCCGTGGCCGTCCTGCGCACCGGAGCCGGCCGCAATCCCCACGACAAGGGCCTGGACGGCCTCGCCGGCGAGCTGTCCACCCGCAGAGACGACTTCCGCACCCGCTGGAGGCCCACGACGTCCGCCACCACGGCACCGGCACCAAGCACTTCCACCACCGGGCCCTCGGCGACCTCTCCTTCGCCTACGAGGCACTGGAAATGGCCGCCGAACCCGGCCTCACCCTCATCATCCGCGCCGGACAGTGGCAATCCGCCACCTCGAGCGCACACGGAGAGGCCTGATCAGGGTGATCCGGACGCCATCCTGCGCGCCAACCACCGCGCTCGTGTGCCGAAGCACGACAGATGTCGTCAGGAAGAGCGTCCACCGGCCTGCAGCATCGATCACATGAAGCACAGCGGTTGCCACGAAGTCGGCGCGTTACCTGTCTCCGGCGGCACGTGGAGCAGGGTGGTTGTCGCCGGTTCCGACGCTCTGCTGGTCGCCGGCCCGGGCGGCCGCCGTCGTGTGGCCTGAACAGTCCGGTGGGGTGCGGTCGCCACACGGAACGCTCAGGCGGATCGGTGGAACCGGCCCTGCCTGGGTGCCGTCTGGGCAGGCATGGACGACCTTCTGTTCATTGCCCTGACCTTCGGGCCGTTCCTGGCGCCCTGCATCGGCCTGGGCGCTGCCGTCTCGCTCGTCCGGCGGGTCTGTAGGCGGCAGCCGGTCCTGGCCGGGCACCTGCCCGGCGTCGCCACCTGCGCTCTGGTAGCGGTCCTGGCCGGCGCGGCGGCGTACGGCGCGTACTCGTGGGGTGTGATGTCGGGGTTCTACATCCTGGACCCGGACCAGATGTGCGCGTCGAAGGGCGTATCGGGCGATCATGTGGTGACGCGGTGGACGCTGCCGGTCAGCGCTCAGTGCGTCACGTCGGACGGTGCCGGAACCGAGCTGGCCCCGGGCTGGGTGAATCCCGTCATCTTCACCGGTCTCGCGGTCCTGTTCCTGGCCTTCGTCACAGGCACCCTCGTGGCAGTGCGCCGACGCCTTTCCCTGCGGTGAAGCACCCGCGCACGCTCCCTTCGTCGCCCCTCGTGACAACACGCCTGCCTTGGTGACCACCACCGCGCTTCGGCTCAGCTCAGCCGCCGACCGGCGTGTTCAAGCGCCAACCACCCCGCTCAGTCACCTCAGTCCGGGCTCGTGTGCTGTCCGGGCTACGGCTGCTACAGGTCGAACTCGAGGTGTTCGATGTCCGTGAACCGGACCTCCTCCAGGGAGCCGGCGCGGCGGCCGCCGTCCTGGAAGTAGACCTCCTTGAGCGCTTCGGCGGTGATGTCCTGGAGGCGGGCGTCGCCGGCACCCTGCTCCTGGGCGTCGAAGAGGCGGGCGGCGTAGACCGGGGGGAGGGCGATGGTCAGGTGCCGGATGCGGTCCTGGTCCGTCGACCCGATCGGCGCGGTGTAGCCGAGGCGGGCCCGGGTGTCGATGACGATGCCGTCCGTGCTCGCCGCCTTCGCCTTGGCCTTCGCCCGGATCTGTGGCTGCCAGCGCTTCTTCACCTCGCGATCCAGGCGCGCGGCGAGGCCCGGGCGGGGCTTCTTGATCTGGTCCTTCACGTACCGCTCCACGGTGCGCTGGGAGATGCGCAGCAGCCGGGCGACCGGCTTGGTGCCGCCCAGCTGTCTGACCAGGTACCGCATCTGCGGTCCCGCGTTCTTCGGTGCCGGGCGGGTGAACGCCTTCTGCACCGCCTTCTCCAGGCCGTCCCCGATCAGGCTCATCGTGGCCTTCTCCTACTCTCCGTTGTCGACGTCGGTGACGGTGCCGTCCTTGATGTACCGGGCGAGGTTGAGCTCCGGGGCGCTGAACCGCTCGCGGACCTCCTCGCCCCACAGGACGGACTGGGTGCCCTCGTGCTTGACCAGGCCCGGGTTGATGCCGAGCTTGAAGCCGCCGGGCAGCGGCTTGCCCTCCCGGTAGGGCAGGAAGTCCAGCGGCGAGGGCCCGTCGGCGGCGTAGACGACGCAGTCGGACAGGATCGCGATCGGGTACTGCCCGGTGAACGCGGCGTGCTTGACGATCTTGCGGTGGAGGTTGATGCGGGTGCGGGCGATGACCGCCGCCCGGATGTCGGGCCGCCACGTCGGGCGGGACAGGGCGCGCCACGGCTCGCCCGGCCGCCAGCCCTCCCCGCGCGGGCGCTCGCGCAGCTTGCCCAGGCCGCCCTTGACCGTCGCCTTGACCGCCGAGACGACGACCGCCAGCTCCGGGTCGCGCTCCTTGTAGCCGTCCATCGCCGTGAGGAAGTCGGCGGGCGACAGGTCGGCGTCGACGCCGAGGTCGGCCATCGTGGCGAGGAAGGCGTCACGGAGCCGGTTGTACCAGCCGTCCAGGTAGCGGCCGTTGTCGTACCGGACCCACGCCTCGGTCGGCGCGACGTCGTAGCCGAGCTCCACCGCGTACGCCACGGTCGGCGTCGCGTACCAGGCCGGGCCCGTCGGACGGTCGCCCTTCGGCGTGAACGGGGAGGGCAGCAGGCTGCCGTCCAGCTCCGCCCACTTGTCCTTGCCGGCCTTCACCTTCGACAGGTCGACGTGGCTCAGGTCGACCAGCCATGAACCGGGTAGCTTCGGGTCGAACGTGGGGGCCTTGACGTGTGTCGGCTCGCCGAGGCCGAGGTTCAGCCCGTTCGCGCCGGCGGCGAAGGCCATGTTGACGTCGATGCCGACCAGGTGGCGCAGGGTGCACTCGGCATCGGTCATCGGACGTGCCCAGTCGTACGCCTCCTCGAACAGCTTCTCCGCCGGGCCGCGCACGTGGAAGCGCGCCAGGTCCTTGAGGAGCGGGTGCCCGTCGGGGGCCTCGCACGGCGCGCAGTCCACCGGGTCCTTGCCCAGCGACCCGGGTGTCTTGGTCCCGGCCTGCCGCAGGACGCCGGTCTCCTCGTCCCGCACGGCGTGGGTCGGCGGGTGCAGCGCGGTCATCAGTTCCAGGCCGGTGACGGCGGTGGAGCCGCGCGGCGTCATCACTCTCGACGCGTACACGCCCAGGACCCGGGCGAGCTCCGCCGGCGGAAGCTGTCCGGCGTGGCCCCAGTGCCGGGTGTCCAGCGCGTTCCACGACGGGACGCACAGCTGGACGCACTGGCGGTCCGAGCCCTTGACGGGGCGGTAGATCCGCGCCCACGGCCCGAAACCGCGCTTGGTGAGCTTCCAGTCGGCACGGGTCAGCTGCTTGATGACCTTGTGGCCCTCCGGGATCCGCCCGGCGTGCTTCTCCTCCTCCGTCAGCGCGACGGGCAGGCCGTAGCGCTCCAGGGCGGCCTCGGTGAGCACGAGCAGCGGGTCGGCCGGCCGTCCCGGGCCGGACAGCTTCGGCTGACCGAGCTTCGCCTCCTGGAGCGTCCAGTCCACCAGGGCCGACAGGGACTTGGCGGGCGCGTCCAGGACCAGGCCGCCGACGCAGTACGCCAGCATCTTCCCGTCCTCGACGTCGACGACGGCCAGCGGTCCGTTCTCGAACCGCGGGTCGCTCTCGCCCGCCGGAGGTCCGGCCGGGGCCGCCTTCTTCAGACCCGCGCGGCGCGACGTCGACGACGCCGGCCTGGCGGTGCGCGCCGGACGCGGCGCGGCCGCCGGAGCAGCGGCGACGGGAGCAGCGGCGGGGGTCCGGGTGTTCTCCCCGGCTGCAGTCCTGTCCGCGGCCCCGGGCGCCGAACCCGTGGACAGGGGCTGCGCTTCCGCCGGATCGGGTGCGGCGTTGAACGTGGCCGTCGCCGCGGCGTCCTGGACGGGCGTGGCCGCGCCGACCGGGGCGGGGTAGAGCTCCGCGAGCTTGTCCAGCAGCCGGGCGTAGGCGTCGCGCTCCGGGGGGCGGGGCTCGGTCTTGCCGGACTCCCAGCCGGACACCGTGGCCCGCCGCACCTGCAGCGCACCGGCCACCTCATCGATCGTCAGGCCGTGCGCGGCACGCAGCCGCTTGCGCTCCGCCGGGGGCGGGAGCGTGGCGCGGGACGCGAGCAGTGCGTCGACCGCGTCGAACAACTCGGACATGGAGCACCTCCTGTCCCACACCTTACTCCACGAAACGTACAATATGCGCCCACCTGGCGTACGAATGGCGTACGATATGCGTACGGATGCGTGGGATGGGGCCTTGCCCCCGAATCCTGACCATGGGTCATGCGGCCGGTGTGAGCGTAGTCGGTGTGAAGTGGGGAGCGTTCCCGAAGGCGATCGGTGAGCGTTGTCCGAGACGGGAGTGCCGGCGTCGGGTGTGGTGGCGGTGGAACCAGCAAGGCGTCGAGTCGGGTCCCGCGCTCGCCTGGCCGGCTCTTTCGTCCTCGCGGGGCGTCGCGCTCGAAGGCCGCCTCGCCGTCTCGGAGGTCCCGGCGAGGGCGTTGTCCGCGCTGGACCCGACCGCACTCATGCTCCCCCTGCCCCCTGCCCCCTGCCCCCTGCCGGCCTGCGGGCTTCGGGCAGCGGCCCGGCTGACCGGGGCGCTGGGAGGCCCGTTGTCGCGTCGGCGCCGTTAGCCTGTGGGTATGTCGGAGCGTGTCATGCCCGGTCGCACGGACGGCCTGATCACCCTGGGTGCCGCGGATGCTCTGTGGGTCGGTTTGACGGCCGGCAGTGCTGTGCCGACGGCTTCCGGGGCGTTCACCTGCTCTCCTGCCCGTGCCCGGGCGGGGTACGTCCTGCTCGGCGGCCACGTGGTGGCGACGGTGAGGTCGGGCGGCGGTCAGTGGGGGGTCTCGCAGGTCGAGGTGCGCCGGGCGGCCGCGGAACTGAACGCGGTCGGGGCGGATCGGCAGGACCTGGTCCGCATCGGACCGTTCCGTGGGGCGCCGAAGCAGCGGTCCAGCGAGGAAACGCCGCTGCGCTGGCGTCGGCGCATCGCGGAGGAACTGCAGGAGCCGAGCGGCCCCGGACGGGCAGCACGACGTGAAGTCGGCCGGCCGCACCACCTGGCGGGGATCGACTGGCGCCGGATACTCGTGGAACGGACCCGCGACGGGACGCAGCGCACATGGTGGCTGCCGCGCACTGTGGTCAGGCTGCTGGACGCGGCCGAGCACGCCGAAACACAGTGGGTGCAAGCCGCACGGGACCACCGGGCAGGCACTGCCGGCACCGAGCCGCCCTCCCGTCCCCGGCAGGTCCGGGACACCGACGGCCGGCGGATGACGAGCCCCGGGGGCCCCACCGCCTCACTGCGCCCGTACGGCAAAGAGCTGGAAGGCCAGCTGTACTCGGTGCTCAGCAGGAAGCCCGGCACCTCCCGCAGGGTGGCGGGGTGGGCGTGCGCCGTCTGCCGCACCGCGCCCGCCACCGTGCTCGACCACTGCCACGAACACGGCTACGTCCGCGCCCCCGTCTGCCAGTCCTGCAACACACAGGAACGCCCCGACCACCTGTACAGCAACGACATCCGCGTGGCGAACCGCTACACACGTCTCTTCCACACCCACGCCGACGCCTGGCTCCACCACTGGCACCGCTGCCCCGGTTGCCGTGCACGCACCACTCTGCCCCTGCCGCACCTCGCCGCATGGACCGCCCACACAGCCTGCCGACCGCTGCGCCCGACCCACCGCGCCCCCGGCGGGCGCAAGCCCTGCGGTGTCCTGCGTGTGTCGTGGACGGGCAGTCAGAACGCGCCCCGTTCCTGCCTGTTCACTGTCGCCGTCGACTTCTGCCCCTCCGGCGAGCACCGCGTCCTGGCGCGAGTGCCCTACCGCGAAGCCGCCGAGCGGTTTCGTACCTGGCTGGCCGAGACGGCCCCCGCCGTGGCCGCCACCGCCGGCCCTGACCGCCTGGACGGCCTCCCTGCCCAGTCACGGCCAGTCGTCGTGGACACCAGCGGCGAGGGCCTGGCACTGTTCTGAGCGGGCGTCGGCAGGCCCGGCACCCCATCGTCACCTCGCAGCTGCCGGCCCCGGCACGGTCACCCCGCACGTCCCGGCGAAATGCGCAGCGCCGCAGGTCAGCGACTTATCTTGGCGGGATCGAGGAGGGCGACGCACTTCACGTGGCGGGTCCTCGGAAAGATGTCGGCCTGAGCACGTGATGGAAAAGCCCAGGTCAGAGACCATTTCTCAGCTCGCCGTCCTGCGTGTGGCGGCCTGGAGCGTCAAACGAGCGTCATGGCCGACAGCCGGTGAACAGGCCGCCGAAGTCATGTCACCCATCGGGTCCACCCCCACCGGCTCCGGAGGCCAGCTCACCTGTCATGCCCCGCACCATCTTTCCGACCAACATCATGGGCCAGGCCCGCCGGCCGACAACACCCCACACCCGGGCGGAGGAACTCGTCGGTCTCGGACGCCAACGACTTCGCGCTGCACCGGGAGAACCCCATCACCGCCCCTGCTGATGTCTCCGCCGAACCCGGAACGGTTCACTCTCAACTGCCCCTGCCCAGCCGTACGGTCACGATCCTCACGTGAGATCGGACAACAGCAGCTCCAGCTCCCTCTCCTCCTCGACACGAACACCGAGTTCGGCGACGGCCGTAGCGAGTGCGGGCTCCCAGGGGGTCTCCGTCGGGGTGCTGACGAGCGGTGACAACGGAGGTTGGGCACAGCGGAGCACGGCGGCGCGGTAATCCGCGGCCGTGTAGCGCCAGGGCAGCCAGGGGACGCGGCGGCGAAGGACGCCGGCGATCCGGAGCCCTCCCCAGTCGAAGTCCCCGTGGTAGTACAGGGTCGCTCCGTGGTCGTGCAACCCCCGGAGCAGTGTGAGGGCGGCGGCGGAAGGCTGGCCTTGGAGGCAGACCAGGGGCGGGCAGGCAGGGCCGAGCATGTCGGCCGCCGCCGCGAGGACGGTCGGGTTCTCGCAGATCCGCACCACGGGATCGGCGACGGCCGGAGGGCTGCGGGTGAGCTGGCGAAGGGTGAGCACACAAGGTTCGCCGTCTTCGGCCAGGCGGTCCAGGGCCGGCGTGCCGCGCAGGTTCAGGGTCAGGACGGTCGAGGACAGCTCGTCCCGCAACAGCCCCACCGAGGCCCAGGCCTCACGTCGCCATTCGGCGCCCTGACCATCGTGGAAACCGGTCAGCGCACGGGCCCCGGACAGAGTGAGGGTGGCCAGCGGTGTGCCGTCGTCAAGGGCGTGAGCCCAGCCGAGGACCCGGGCAGCGAAGGCGGGTAGCGAGACGACCGGGACGGCGGGGAGTGCGTACAGGGCGGTACACACACCGGTGAGCAGGCCGAACGTGACGTCTGGTGTGCGCCCCAGACGCCGCGCCAGGCCGTCGGCGCGTATCCGGGCCGCCCACTCCGCAAGCGCGGGGACCGTAGCGACGAGCTCGTCGAGCGGCGTGTGCGCCCTCCCCCAGGCTTCCTCCTCCTCTTGGCGGGCTTGGACGAGCGATGTGACAGGCCCGGTGAGCGCCGCGACCGCGGCGGCGAGGCCGTTCGGGCTAGCGCCCGAACGGCGCAGTACAGCGTCGACCGCTTCCAGCCGTACGGTCAGAGACCTGCCGCCACCGGGGGCCCGGGCGAGAAGTCGTTCGGCCGCTGCTCGCTGGGCCGGAGTGGGATCGGCCAGGGACACGAAACCAGTCATGGGCTGCCCGGCCACCAGTCGTCGGCGTGCTCGTTCGACGAGCCAGGAGAGGTCCGGCGTGCCGAGCAGCCTGGCCAGCCGCGGGCTGTCGACTGCTTCGGTGCCGGGCTCAGGCCCGTGGGTCAGCCCCACAGCGACTCGGGCTCCTCAACGCCGGGCGCGTCCTGGAGGGCGTCACGTACGGGGTCCTCGCGGCGCTGCCGTCGCGTGCCGTCCCATTCCCACCGGGTGACGAGGACCGCCGCCACCTCGTCGATCCGGGACAGTTGAGCGATGGCGATGCCGGGCACCTGCGGATAGCAGGCCCACTCCCGTTCGCTGGTCATGACCACATCGAGGTCAAAGGCGCTCAGGAGGCCGAGGCACTTGGCTCGGGAGTCGTCGTCCACGCCGGCGAACGCCTCGTCCAGGGTGACCAGGCGGGGCGCGTGCGGGCTGCCCGCGCTGGCGTAGTGGGAGGAGGCGGCGGCGAACAGCGGTACGGACACGGCGAGGACGCGTTCACCGCCGGAGGCGGGGCCGGTGGCGGGTACCCAGCGCCCGTGTTGGTGGCGTTCGACGCCGAATTCGTGCCAGGAGCGGTAGTCGAGCGCGGCAGTGAGGTGCTCGAGCCAGCTGCCCGGGCCGTCGTCGGACTGCTGGCGGGCGATCTGGGCCTGGAGGAACTCGCCCACCGCCGCGCGATCCTCCGACGTCCAGGCGTCCGCGGACTGGCGCAGCCTCTCGCGAGCTTGGGCCAGTCCGGACGGGGCCTTGCGCGAGGCCCGCCACACCAGCCGGAGTCTCATCCCGGTGGAGGTGGGGCGATCCTCCAGTTCGGTGTTCATGTCCCGCACCTGTCGTTCGGCGGCACCGATGAGTTCCTGGAGGGTGCCGGCGACCTCGGTGATCAGGTGGGTTTCGAGGATCTCGCGTTCGTGCGCGGACAGGATGCGGGTGAGCTCGCCAACCTCCGTGGCGAGTGCTTCGGCGAGTTCGGGCACGGCGCGCTCACGGCCCTGGTAGACGATGTCGACGACCATGCCGTCCTCGACCATGCGGGCGGACGCGCTGTGTCCGTGCCGGGACAGGGTGTCCTGAAGGGCCTTGAGTTCCTCGCTGAGTCGGCGCTGGACGCGTTCCCAGGCCGCGTCCGTGTCGTCGACGGACGACAGGCCGGAGTCGATGGCCCGGGCGAACGCGATGGCCGGGGTCGCGGCCCAGTGGCCGTCGTCCGAGGCGGGGACGGTGACCTCGGGCAGCGCGACCGCGACCAGGCCGGTGGCCGTGAAGCGCTGGAGCGCGGCAATGGCCTCCGCACGTGCGTCAACGACTTCGGCGAGGTCCTTCTCCAGCTGCTCGATCCGCCCCTCGGCCCGGCTCGCCTCCCGGTCCGCCTGAGCGTGACGCTGCCCGGCGTTCTTCCGGTCGGTCTCACAGATCCGCTGTGCCTCGATGGTCTCGGCGAGGCGCCGTTGGAGTTCGGCGACGGCGGCGCCGACGGTGGAACGCAGAGTCCGGTGCCGCTCATCGGCCGCCGCCGCCTCGCGCGTCGCCTCTTCCGCCCGCTGGGCGAGGTCGACGACCCGCTGCTCCGCCTCGGCCGCCTCGGCACGCTCGACGTCCACCTGCCGTGCGGCCTCCCCTTGTTCGCGCAGCGCGGGCCACAGAGCCGCCAGCGCGGTGGCGAGGGAGCCGAGGGCGTGACGCACGGCGGTGAGTTCGGCCCGTTCGGCGGGCAGCCCCAGATCAGCGGCAGCCTCGGTGAGCTCGGCGGCAGCCCGCTCGGCAAGTTCAGCCGCCCCGACGACCTCGGTGGCACGCCCTTCGTACCGGGCACGGGCCTTGCGCACGGTCTCGGCGGCGGCGCTGACGAGCGCGTGTGCCCTGGTGAGCGGCGACTCGTCGGGGACGTCTGCGAGCTCGGCGTCGAGCGTGCGCCGGCGTGCCGCGATCGCCGCGGACCGAGCTGCGAGATTCTCCGACTCCTCGCGCAGAGAGGCGAGTTCAATGCCGAGCGCCGCGACCCGGGCCCGGCGCGCTGCTTCACGTGCGCCCTCGCCGATGTACGTGGCGGCGGGCTTGGCCCACGTACCGGTGAGCGCACCGACCCGAAAGCGCCCGTCGGGTGCAGCCCATGTCGTGGCTCCTCCCCCGCCGTCGAGGCCGATGGCGGCCAGCAGTCGGGTCACCGTCGTCTCGTCCAGGACAGCGGCCCGCCCATCGCCGTAGTCCACGGCGGGGCCCAGAACGTCTGCCAGTGAGGGGCCGCTCACCGGTCCGTTCGACGGGGAGAGAAGGACATCGTGTCCGTCCACGGCGAGGGCGGAGCCGTCGGGCAGCACCCAGGCGTCGAGGAGGCCGGAGGCTTCGAGCGCCGCTTCGAGCCCGGCACGGCCGGCTTCGGGCAGTTCGTCACGGAAGTCGACCAGGCGCCAGAGCGGCGCGCCCGGCAGCGTTTCGCGCAGGCCGGGGGTGCGCGTCGCCGGGGGCCGGGGTTCGCGTCCGGCGCCGGCTTCCAGTGCGGTGAGCTCGCGACGGGCCTCGGCGGTGCGCTCTGCCAGCTCCGTGGTCGCGCGGGCGGCTTCGGCCGCCTGGTCGGCGAGGTCCACCGAGCGGGCAGTGTGCGCCCGGGTGGCGGAGACCCTCGCCGGGTAGGGGCCGTCGAGGTGACGGGTCCACTCCTGGAGTTCGTCCAGGAGGCCCGTCGCGTCGGCGTACGACAGCTCCTTCCAGGCGCGGGCGCGTTCGCGTACGTCGTCCAGGAGGGCCCGGCCCGCCCGCGCCGCGTTCTCCTCCGCCTCGCCGTGCGTCTCGGCAGCCAGCGCGAGGTCGGTCTCCGCCTCGTCGAGACGGCCCGACGCCCGGCGGTGCTCGGCGGCGGCCTGCTCGGACACTTCGAGGCGGCCCTCGATGTGGCCGAGCGCCCGCCGGGCGCGGTCCGTGGCTTCCCCGACGGCCCGCCGCGATTCGGGCTCGGGCAGCAGGTCGTCCGCCGGCAGGGTGACGTGCGCGGCGGCTGCCTGCTCCCGCACGTGGGCACAGGTCTCTTCAGCGCGGCCCCGCGCCGCACGCAGCCGGTTGTCGGCGGTGCCGAGCCGCCCGAGGGCCTTGGTGTATAGGGCGTCCGCCTGCTGCTGGTCCTCCCACGCCCGGTTCGCCGCCTGCCCGGTTCGCGTCACGGCCTGGGCGGCGTGCTCCAGCTCTCGGGCGTCGCGCATCTCGGGCGCCTCGCGCAGCGCTGCCTCCTGGGCCCGCAGACGTTCACCGGTCTCGGCCAGGGAGCTGATCTCCTCTTCGGCCGCCGCTCGCTTCTCCTCTGCCCGGGTTCGGCGCTCCTGGTCCTCGGCCAGATCTCGCTGCACGCGCTCGTAGCGGGAGTGCTCGGTGCGAGGGAGCCGGGCGCGGCGCCGGGTGGCGATCCGGGCGTACCGCCGGTAGTGCTCCAGGAAGGCGGAGGCGGCTCGCTCGGCGGCGGACGCGGCGGCCAGCTCGTCCTTCTCCTCGTCCAGGGAGCGGAACGCCTCGGCCACGTCGGCGACGACGGCCTGGTCCACGGGCGGCAGCGCCTCGGTGAGGGCGCGGGAGAGAGCGGCTTCGTTGGGCCGCTTGGAAAGCTGGGGCTGGCGCAGCTGGATGAGCAGGTCGACCAGGGCCGCGTAGCGCTGCTCTCCGAGGCCGAAGAGCGCTTCGTCGACGGCCCTGCGGTACGCCTTGGCCTGGTCGTACACCATGCCGTGCCCGGCGACGGTCTCGGCAAGACGGTCCCTGGACAGGGCCGTGCCGGTGGCGTCGAGGAGCCGGAAGCTCTCCTCCGTTCGTTCGGTGGAGCCGTGGTCGACGCGCTGGCGGGTGACGGCGTACCAGTGTCGGGCGATGCCCCGCCCGCTGACGGCCTTGAGCCCGCACAGCAGCGTGCGGAAGTGCTGCTCGCCGGTCGCGTCGTCGAGCCTGCCGAATTCGATCCAGGTGTAGCCGAGTCGTTCGGTGTGCGGGTGCTCGCCACCGAGGAGCAGGTTCCACTCCATCCGCTTGCCAGGGTCGCCGTCGGGTTCGACACGACGCGGACTGAGGTCGCCGTCGAGCAGGAACGGCAGGGTCAGGGCGAGCACCTTGGACTTACCGGTGCCGTTGTTGCCGCGCAGCAGCAGGCGCCCGTCCCGGAAGCGGAACTCCTCCACGTCGTAGTGGAACAGGTCGACGAGCCCGATGCGCAGGGGTTGCCAGCGGGAACGCCGCGGGGTGGGGAGGCGGGTCACGAGGTGGCCTTTCGCTGCGGAGGCACGGGGGCGGAACCGGGTTCGCGGATGACGGTCTCGCCGACCGAATACCGGGCGAGGGCGGGTCGCACCACGACCGCGTAGGGAGTACGGGAGACCAGGCCGAGCGCGGCCAGCCGGGCGACGGCCTGTTCGACGAGCTCGGTCTCCATACCTGGCTCCCGGGCCGACTTCGACCAGAATCCGCCGTGCTGGGAGGCGAGTTCACGGACTCGGAGGGCAAGCTCGTCGAGATCGACGGGGCCGTCGGCGGCGGCCAGGTGCTCGGCGAGCAGCAGGGTGACATGGCCGTAGGTGCCCTGTTCGGGCATGCGGAGGTCAGTGAGGTCGTCTTCGGGGTCGACCATGGCGATCCCCTCTGCCCGCACCTCGGCGACCAGTCCGGTCAGCTCGGTGATCCGGGCGGTGAGGAAGCCGCGCTGCCGGGTGAGGTAGCCGAGTTCGGCGTCGCTCAGGTCGTCGTAGTAGAGCACCGGATCGTCGAGGAGCCTGCGGGTGAGCGAGCGGCGCATCGCGCGGAAGCGCAGCTCGTCGCTGTCCATGGCCGTTTCGGCCACGAGGTCGGCGAGCCGGTCGTCGAAGGCTTCGGCGTGGACGGTGGAGGGCCCGCGGCGGGACGCCAGAAGCCCGGCGAGGACCCGGCGTTCGACGTCGTACAGGACGTCGCCCGCCCCGCTGACGTATGCCTCTTCCTCGCCCGCGACCCGCCTCAGCACGCCGAGGCCGAGCAGCAGTCGTACGACGGCGGCGAGATCGAGGCGCTCGTCTCGGCGTTCCAGGGCGCACTCGATCCCCGTCGCGGCGAGTCGGGGATCGGCGGCGTCGAGGACGATCTGGTCGGCGAGGCGCCCAAGGGCGATCTGGGCCTCGCCGCGTTCGAGGGCGGCGAGTGCGAGGCAGAGCAGGACGTAGCGGCGTCGGGTGAAGGGGGCAGCACCGTGGGTCGTGTCCCGTGCGGGGTGGGTGGGGTCGGTCAGGACACCGGGACTCTTGCGCAGCCGCGCGGCTTCCGTGTCCGCCTGGAGCGCCCAGCCGGTGTTGCGGTCGAACCACTCCCGTAGCTCCGACGCGTGCCGGCGGGCGAGGCGGAACTCGTCTGCGTACCGGCCGCGCGCGAGCAGAAGTGGCTGCTTGAGCAGGGCGCGGGCGGCCTTGCGCAGCTCGGCGGCGTGCTGGCCGTCCAGGACTTCGGCGAGTGGTGTGGTCATCGTCGAGGTTCTCCGTCCGTCGGAGGGTCTCCGCCCACCAGGCCGTCTCCGTCCGTCAGGTCGAGGATTTCGATGAGGTGGTCCGGGCCGCTGAAGACTCCGCCGGGGGTACGGACCTCGGCGGTCGTACCGTCGGCGAGTGCGGTGAGTCTGATCTCCATGGAGCCGTCGTTGCTGGTGGCGGTGGTGTGCCGCATACCGGGCCGCCAGGTGGCCAGGGCGTCCCCGAGCAACTGGAGGAACAGCCCGAAGGAGTCCGGGTCGAGTTCGCCGAGGCCGGACAGGCGCGTGACGCCTTCGGTGACGAGCCGGGCGCGGGCGGCGGCCGTCTCGGCGGCCTGCTTGGCAGCGGTCTCGGCGAGCGAGCGCCGCAGCTCCTCCCGGTCCTCGACCTTGCGGGGCTTGCCGCGCCGCTCGTAGCTGCCGGTGCGGCGCAGCTGCGGGCTGATACGCAACGGCTCGGCCTCGGCCCACGGAGTGGCGGCCGGGACGGGCCTCGCCGCCCGGACGGCGAGGGTGTCGGCGTCGACGGTGAGGTGCCGGGCCGGATAGAGGCCGAAAGCGGCCCGCCACAGCCGGTGCCGGGCGTCGTCGTCGGGCGCCTCGGCAAACCAGCGCGCCAGCGTACGGAAGTCGGCCGACCGGTCGGAGCGGCCGGCCCGGCGCTCGTTCAGCGCTCGTACGACGGCGAGGAGCTGGGGAATCGCGCCGAGTGCCCGGCCGCGCAGGAGCCTGGCCTGCGATTCGCGCCCGTCCCTGCTGATGAACCACGCGCCGAGCCCCGACCAGCGGGCGGCCCACCGCTCGTACATCTCCCGCTCCGCGTTCGCGGCATCCTTCGGCGAGGCGTCGACGGCTTCCCGTCCGGCGGCTGCGCGAAGCAGGGGCTCCACCCTCCCGTCCTCTTCCAGCTCCAGGATCAGCCGCGCGATCCGTCCGCCCAGCGTGATCAGGTCCTGGATGAACCGCTCCAGGTACTGGATGAGCCGGTCCTTGTACGCGAGGAAGACCGCCTCTTCGACATCGTGCAGGTCGATGGTCTGCTGGAGCGATCCCATGAAAGCCCGGGCGTTGTCGGCGAGCGCGGCGAACCGGCTGGCCAGCGCGTCGAGCGCCAGATGCGCTTTGGCCGGATCCGGCTGCTCCTCGGCAGCCAGGACGAGAAGGGCGCGAAGCTGGGTGACGATGTCGTGCAGGGCCACGGCCTGGAGGGCACCGCGCCGCCCGAGCGCCTCGTCATAGGCGGACAGCGCCTCCTCGGCGGCCTCCCCCTCCCTCGTGAGCTGGTAGATGAACCGTTTCCGGTAGAAGTCCTCGACCGCGGTCACCCGGGCGGTATCGGGATCCGCCCGCAGATTGCCCCAGCCGACGAGCCTGTCGAGTGCGCCGGCGACGGCGTCCGGCTCGGCGGGACGGACATCCGCCGGCAGCGCGGTGTGCACGTCCTCGGGCCGCAGGTGGACCGCGAACCGCTCCTTGGCCGTCAGGAACGCCCGCATCACGTGGCGGTAGAGCGGGGTG
Source organism: Streptomyces sp. NPDC014623 (assembly GCF_043088245.1). Lineage (NCBI taxonomy): Bacteria > Bacillati > Actinomycetota > Actinomycetes > Kitasatosporales > Streptomycetaceae > Streptomyces > Streptomyces sp. NPDC014623. Next base: position 40,548 of record NZ_JBIBZU010000026.1, read on the forward strand.
TTCGGCACCGTGAGATGAGCGAAGGGGCCGAAGCCCGACGGCTCGGGAAGGGGGCCGGCGGAAGCACTGGGGGCGGTGACATTCATCGCCGCCATTGTCCCTGAGGCGCGGCAACCTCGGAAAGAGACCGAAATATCAGGCCGATTCACCGGCCGATTCACCCCGTTCTGACCGGTTCAGGATGTCAGGACGAAGCCGGAGAAGGGGCGTCTCCCGACCGCCCGCGGGCTGTATCCGTTCGGGGCAAGGGTGACCTGCCCCGAACGGGACCTGCTGTCGGATACCGCCGATACCCTTGGCTGCAGGCGCGCGACCATCCGACCGTACGCGCGCGGCCATCGCACAGCCTTCGGCAGACCGTCGAGGTGAGGACGGGTCGGTGCCTTTGACCCAGCTCCCAAGGTGATCCCGGGTCCGCGCACTCACACAGCCGAAGGGATCCTGCGGACCGGACCATCGGCAGGGGTCAAGCGTCTTCCGGTGCGGGCGTCCCACTGCACCGCTGGTGTGCTCTGGAGAAGTGCAGCAGATCCTGGCGGAGATGTCCGCCTGCTCGTGTCGTCGTGTGCATCGGCTGTTCTGGGTGCGCTCCCTGGCCACGCGGTCAGCCGCCGTGCGACTGTTTGGGGAACCGGCAGTCGGCCCAAGGGGATGCACGGTGGTCTCTCCCCGGCATGGCCTGCTTCGCCTGCGCGAGTCACTACACCCGGCGGGCGGTCTTGAACTCGCCAGGAGGGTCGCCGAGCGGCTGTTGCAGGTAGTGGTCGAGGCCGAGGTCACCGTGCGGATCGGTACGGCGTGGAACGATCGCGCTTCCACTCGGACCGACTACCGCAACGGGACTCTGCCCGCAACGTCGACGACCTGGTCAAGGCGCTCGGCTCGGACACCGGCATACCGAAGAGCGAGGTCTCCCGGATCTGCGGCGATCTCGACGTACGGCTCGAGATGAAGGCCGTGCACCAGAGGTCGAGGCAGGCGAGCGTGGTTTTCGGTCTGGGCCCCCAGCCGGAGAGTTCCGGGCGGTCAAGACTTCCTGTTCGAGCGTCATATGAGCGTCAAGAGTCTCCGATCGAGACCTTGAAGGCGTCGCCGACGCAAGCGCCTGCCTGATGAACTCGCAGGTCAGGAGGGCACGAGGGGCGATCCGTCCCCTCGACCCGCCGCACGGAGGGAAACAGGTCGAGCAACCCACCCGGACCACAAAACCGCAGGTCAGACGCCCTTTGCCGCAGGCTCCAAAATCGCCACGCACTCAACGTGCGAAGTCATCGAAAAGATGTCGGATAGGCCGGATTCCGAAGAACGGCAGGTCAGAGCTACCTTCTCGGCTCACCAGCCTGCTTGCTGACGTCGAGAGCGTCAGACGAGCGTCACAAAGGACCGTTTCACCCTCTGCCACGACGTACTCGCATGTGGCCCCTCGTGGGGAGCGATCAGCGGCGCTCCACGCGGCGAACGTCGGCCTGTTCAGTGTGGGGCCCTCTTGTCGAGCAGTGGAACGCGGTGACCGCTGGGCACCGTGTGTGGATGACCGGGGAGAGCGCGGTGAACTTGGAAGCAGCTCGGTATACCGGCTGAGTCGCGGTGCCCGTTTTGGATACTTGACGCGGGCATTCCCTGGATCAGGTCGCCCGACGCTCTCCCCGGCACATCCGACTCCGTGGCCGAAAAGGATTCCGTCCTCGCCGCCCTCGCGGAGACTGGCGGACGATGATTAACACGGGCAACGAGGAGAGGAGGGCGTGCCGATGGAGGCGTTCACGTACGAGCCCGCCGCCGATCGGCTCTTCGGAGTGGTCCACATCGCGCTCGACCATGAGGGCGGGACGGTGACGGTGAGCGGTGACGGGCTGCCGCGCACCGAGATCCGGCGGAGCGCCGGTACCCCGCCGGAAAGCCATGTGCCGATCGGTACGCGCGAACAGGGGCGGCTTACCCTGAGCGTGGACGGCGCGGACGAGGCCCTGCGCCCTGCGAAGGGCTTCCTGACCCGGCGTTCCTACCGGGTGGAGGTCGAATCCTCGGCGCGGGCACACGGGTATCTGCTGGTGCCGGACTCTCTGGGCACCAGCCGTCTGCTGCGCGACGGCCGTCTGCTTGGCGTCTTCACGTCGACCGGGGACGGGTCGGTCAGCGCCGAGTGGGAGGAGCCGAACAGCGGCGAGCACGCGGAGCCCCACGACGCCGCCGTGGGGTACGCGCTCGCCGCCGCCTTCGGGACGGGGGCCGACCCGATGTGGAAGCTGGCGCTGAACGCCTTGCTGGAGATGTGGCCGTGAGCAGGTCTGCCCTCATTTCTCAGCCTGCGGCAGCGGGTGTGAGCAGGTCGAGCGGGCGACGAAAGCGATGCCGTCGTAGTCCTTCGCCGGTACGAGCGGCGCGGTGTGGAAGCGGTAGGAGAACCGCGGCACGTTGGCGCCGAAGCTGCGCTGTGCCTGTGGCGCGTGCAGCCAGGGGGCGGTGCAGCGCAGGTCGATGTAGTAGTCGCCCTTCAGGGCGTCGGCGAGCCGTGCCTCGATGGACCGGGTTCCGGTGCCGATGCGGTGCCGTACAGGAGGGGCCTGCAGGTGGTCGCCCCTGCGGGCGAGGAAGGAGCCCTTGCCGAAGAGCAGGGCCAGGGCGTAGTAGCGGTCACCGTAACGCTCACGGAGCCTGCTGCCGAGCGCGGTGACCCGGTCCCCGTACGTGCCCTTCGCGAGGTGACCGTTGTGCGCCCAGACCATGACCCGGGCCGCCGGATCGGCGTCCACGAGGCGGACGACGGCATCGGCCATGGCGCGGTCGCGCACGGCGAAGGCGCTCTCCTCCCCGCCGGACTGGTCGAGCGAGCGGGTCACGAGATCTGCGGCGCGGACAAGGATCCGCGCGTGCTCCACGAGCTCGTCGTCGGCGTCGGCGTGGTCGGCGAGGTGGCGGGTGACGTCCTCGGCGCGCTGCCGGAGCTCCTGTTCGGGGTCGGGGCGCGAGCCGGGGCGGGCGTGGATCAGGACCTCCAGGGCGCGGGCGTCCTCCTCGCGTCCGGGCGCGTGCGCGCGCAGGAAGGACGTCACGGCCTCGACCGAGTCGGCGCCGCGCTGCGGGTCGATGCCGACGAAGCGGACCCGGCGCTCCTCGGCCAGGTCCCGGTTGTGCGCGTGGAGCCACTCGACGAGGTCGACCATCTCCCGCGTGCGCCAGGTCCAGAAGCCGAGCCGGGCAACGAGCCGCGTCGGGTCTCCGACGCCGTGCCGGACGTAGGCGTCCAGAGCGCGGGCGGCGGACTCGCTGGCCTCCATGGCGAGGGTGGTAAATCCTTCCTCGCGGACCAGGAACTCCATGATCCGGTGCTTGAGCCGGAAGAACTCGGCTGTGCCGTGGGTGGATTCGCCGAGGCCGACGATCCGGGCGCCGCGCAGCGTCTCCCCCAGCGGCTTCAGGTCGTCGGTGGGCGCACCTGGGGTCAGCGTGTCCAGGGGGCGGGCGTGCTCGGTCAGCCAGCGGGCGATCTCGTCGGGCACCGGGGTGCCCCTCCTCCCTGCGTGCGGCGTGGCGTGGCCCCTGCGGCCCGCCCGTGTCGCCGCACGCGATCGTGTATCAGCTCTCGGCCTCACGGCACGCCGTCAGGATCTCCCTGAGGTCTCGTACGGCGTCCTCTCGGCCATGGTCGGAATACACGCCCGCGACGTTGACGACAACTTCGTCCACGCCCGCGCGTCCGTATTCGGCCAGTCCGGCGGCGATCTCGCGGGGGGTGCCGTGCAGGAAGACGCCGGCGTCGACGAGGGCGCGGGCGCCGAGGTTCGGGCGGCTGTGGTGCACGCGCAGCCCGGCGCGGCGGAGCATGTCGGTGTAGTGGGGTCCGGCGAGGTGGGCGCGTGCGGCCGTGTAGGCGAGACGGTACGGGTTGCGGTGCGGGCGATCGACGGCGGCGTGCACAACGGTGACGACCCGCGGCACGGGGCGGCCCGCCTCGGCGGCGCCCTTGGCCATGGCGGGCAGCAGGGTGTCCTGGACGTAGCCGTGCGGGGTCATCCAGCTGATCGCGGCGTCCGCGACCTGCCCGGCGGCGCGTGCGAGCGCGGGACGCAGCACGCCGAGTCCGGTCTTGACGCCGGGGTGCGCCAGTGAGGGGAGCCGGATGGCGCCGTCGTCGTCCTCGGGGCCGAGCAGCCGCCGCACCTCCCGGAGGTAGGCGAGGCAGGCGTCGCGCGGGCTGTCGTACGGCTTGCCGTGCAGTCCCGCGACGAAGTCCGGGGTCGCGGGGCCGAGCCCGAGAACGGTGGGGTGCCCGGTGAGCAGCGCGAGGGAGCGGGACTGGATCGCGGCCTCCATGGGGTGCCGCAGCGGCATCAGGACGACGCTGGTGCCGACCGGGACGCGGTATCCCCGCCCGGCCAGATAGGCGAAGACCTGCTGGGTGTCCGCGCTCAGCGACTGGCCCTGCCAGAGGCGGACGGCCCCGCTGTCGCGGACGAGTGCGGCGAACGGGACGAGGGACTCGGGGTCCGTCGGCATGAGGGGGTACAGGACGGATACGCGCATCGTTCGGCCTCAGGAGGACGCGGCTTCGGTCAGGTAGCCCGAAGCCTGGATTCGGAAGAGACGGGCGTAGACGCCGTCGGCTCGCAGCAGGTCCTGGTGGACGCCGTCCTCGATGACCCTCCCGTTCTCCAGGACGACGATCCGGTCGGCCATCCGGACCGTGGAGAAGCGGTGGGCGATGACGAGGGAGGTGGCGCCGCGGGCGACGTCCCGGAGCCGGGAGAAGATCTCGGCTTCGGCCTCGGCGTCGATCGCCGCGGTCGGCTCGTCGAGGACGACGACGGGGGCGCGCCTCATGAAGGCGCGGCTGAGGGCGATCTTCTGCCACTGTCCGCCGGAGAGCTGGTGCCCGTCCTCGAAGTGGCGGCCGAGGACGGTGTCGTGGCCCTGCGGGAGCTCGTCCACGATCGCCGAAGCGCCGCCCGCGCGGGCCGCCTCCGCGATGCGTGCGGTGTCCTCGCGGGCCTCGACGCGGCCGAAGCCGATGTTGTCGCGGACGGGCAGCTCGTAGCGGATGAAGTCCTGGAAGATGACGCCCATGTGGCGTTGCAGATCGTCGAGGTCGTACTCCTCGATGGGCACGTCGTCGACGAGGATCTGCCCGCTCGTCGGTTCGTAGAGGCGGGTGAGGAGCTTGACGAGGGTGGTCTTGCCGGCGCCGTTCTGCCCGACGAGGGCGACGCACTCACCGGCCGGCAGGGTGAAGCTGACGCCGTCGAGGACGACACGGCCGGTGCCGGGGTAGACGAAGCGCACGTCCCGGAACTCGATGCCCTTGCGGAGCGTGTCCGGGAAGGGCCGGGTGCCGCCCTTGAGCCGGCGTTCGGGCAGGGCGAAGAAGGCGAAGAGGTTGCCGAGGAAGAGGCTGTCCTTGTAGAGGGCGGCGATACCGAGCAGCATGCCGTGCGCGGAGACCTGGATCGAGCCGACCGCCTGGAGGTAGCCGGCGAGCTGGCCGACCTGGCCCGCTTCGGTAGTGGTGTGGATGGCCCAGAGCACGGCGCCTGACGAGGCGGCGACGCTGACCAGACCGAGGACACCGCCGAGTACGGACTGCTGGCGGGCAAGGCGCCGGTCCACGTCGAAGAAGGTCCGCACGAGCCGGGTGTACCGCTCCAGGAGGTGCGGCCCGAGCTGGAAGAGGCGCACCTCCTTGTAGGTGTGGTCGGTGGTCGTGAGGTGCTGGTAGTAGTACAGGCGACGGCGGTCGGGGGCCCGTTCGTACTCGATCTCGTACGCCTTGTGGCTGAAGAACATGTACGAGATCACGGACGGGACGGGCGAGACCAGGATCACCAGGGCGATCCAGGGGCTCCAGGTGAAGAGCACGATGCTGACCGTCGCCAGCGTGACCAGCTCCCGGGCGACCTCCAGGAGCTGGGTGAAGACCTGGTAGACGCGGCCGCCGCTGCTCTCCTGGAAGGCGCGCTGCATCGTGTCGTAGATCTCGGCGTCCTCGTACTGCTCCAGGTCGAGCCGGGTTCCCTTGCGCATCACCCACTCGCCCACGCGGGCGGTGAGCTCCAGGCGCAGCAGGGTGTCGAGGTACTGGAGAAAGGTGCCGAGGACGTGATTGACCAGGCCCACGCCCAGCAGCGCACCGCCCGCGAGAAGAGCCGTGCGTCCGGCGTCCGGGTCGCCGGTGACGGCGTCGGCCACGCCCTGCACGGCGGCGGCGACGAGCCCGATCTGGGCGGCCGGGATCAGGGCGAGCAGGACGGAGACGACCGTGAAGGCCGTCACCCGCAGCGGACTGAGCCGCCAGAACAGTCCGCTGACGCGCAGCCAGATCATCCGCGCACCTCCCCCGCCGCCGCCGTGTGCGCCGTGCTCGTCGTCGGGACGCCGGCGGCGGCCTCGCGGCCGCGGAGCGCGCGTCGGACGTGGGCCCACAGAGCGTGGCTGCGGGCCTCCCGGTCGAGGTCGATGGGCAGCAGCCGGTTGATCTGCATGTGGGCCAGGCTGGCGAGGACCTGCTCCTCGGAGCCGACGAGGACGTCCTGCCGGGCGGCCGCTCGCACCGCCTCCACGGTCTCCGCCACCGCGGGCGCCTGTGCCCCGAAGGTCTCCTGGAGCAGAGACCGGTGGGCCCGGCCCTCCGGGTGCGGGTCGCGGTCCCAGGGGCTGAGGAGTTCGCAGAGGTAGTCGCGGTGGGCACGGAACAGGGCGCGGCTGTCGCGGACATGGGCCTCGTCCGGGCCGGTGCCGTGGTCCGCGTACGGGGAGAGGTCGACGCCCCACTGGACGTGGAGGGTGTCGAGAGCGGCGACGGCGAGGAACTCGGGCCTGATGTCGAGCCGCCGGGACAGCAGCAGGGCGGTCGCCTCGCTGTTGGCGCGGAAGAGCCGTTCGGCCGCGTCGAAGACGTCGGGGCCGCCGTAACGGGCGATCTCCGGTGCGTATGCGGCGAGTTCGATGTCGCGGGCGAGCCCGAGGTCGACGAGGCTCCGGCCCCACGCGGTGACCTGGGTGAGGGTACGGACCGGGTCGGTGCCGCGCACCCGCAGCCGCAGGTGCGGGAAGGGGTCGGCGTACCGGATGTAGAACCAGCGGTCCAGGAGCTCCTGGGCGGCCAGTTCTCCGACCAGGTCCAGGAGCGGGCCGGCGATGATCTCGTCCTGCCGTTCGGGCGCCGCGTAGACCTTGAGGAAGGTCCAGGGGCCGCCGGGAGCATGGCGCTCCACCGGTACCTCCCGGCGGTGGCGCGGCACGGGCGCTCGCGTGGCGCGCACGGCGTCGCGGGCGACGACGGGCACGACGACCTCGGCGGCGTAGCGCTCGCCCGCCTCGTCCTGGAGCCACATGCCGTCGAAGGACGGCAGCATCTCGTGCAGCACGACGTTCGTCCGCTTGGCCGACTCCGCCCTGAGCTCCTCGCGGCAGGCGGGGTGGTCGAGGTCGAGGAGCAGCCGCTGGTCGGCCTCGACGAGGTAGACGTGCCGGGGCACCCGCCACCGGACCCGCCAGCCGTCGAGGTCGTCGAGGTCGTCGACGGCGCCGGCGGCGAGCCGCCACTGGGCGGGCCGCAGGACGACCTTGCCGCGGCTGACACGCGGCAGGAACGGAGCCGCCTCCGCCGGTCCCCAGTGGAAGCCGGTCGGCAGGATGTGGCCGTCCAGGGACGCCTCGATCAGGAAACGGGCGACGTTCGGGGCGAGGGTCGGGCTGAGCATGTGGTGCTGGGCCACGACGATCTCCCGGTCGAGCCGGCGCGACCACAGGTGGAAGCGGTCCCCGGAGACGCCGACCAGGATGTCGTCCAGCGGCACGACCCGGTCCGGGCCCACCGACGGGGCCGTGTTGACGGGGATCTCGTAGGGCCGGACGGCCGGGCGGAGCGTCACGTTGGCGGCGCGGCCGTACGGCGGCAGGAAGGCGAGCTCGGCGTAGGCGACGTCGGGGAAGAGGGCCTCCTCGCGCCGCGCGTATCCCCGGAGCCGTTCCACGGCGTCCTCGCCGAGCAGGTGGCCGAAGCGGCCGAAGGTGCGTCCTCCGTAGGTGAGGCTGTCGTGACGCAGGACCGCCCGCCACTCCCCCCGGTCCAGGGCCTGCCGGTCGGCGGAGTGGATCTGGAGGTACGCCTCCATCGCGGGCGGCGGGTCGGGCATGGGGCCGGGCGGGGCGAGCCGGTCGAGCCAGGCGTCGGTCAGCTCGACCTCGTCGGCCCGGTCCCACCACGCCTGCTGGGCGAACTCGACGAGCGCGCCGTCCAGACGGGCGGTGTCGTCGGGCGGCGCGGTGGGCAGCTCGATGGAGCGCGGCGGATTGGTGTACGTCGGCGGCGCGTCCAGGCCGGTGTCGGGGCTGAGCAGGCTGAGGACCGGAACGCGGGTCCCGGCGCCGTACCGCTCGGTGAACTCCTCGCGGTAGCGCGTCAGATGGTCGCGCCTGCCCTGGGCGGCGCTGAGCCGCATCAGGACGCCGACGGCGTCGGCCGCGGCCTGTCCGACCGAGGCGTCGAGGACCGGCTCGCGCAGGTCGAGGAGGGTGTCGGCCTGATAGCTCCGCCCGCTGTGACCGGGCACGAGTTCGTCCTGCGCCGCCGCGAGCGCGCGCAGCGAGGCGGTGTCGTGAACCCGGTCGGCGAGGTCGGCGACGGCACGGAGCCGTTCGGCGGTGGTCGCGGCGGCGGGGACGTCGGTCAGCTTCTTCAGGACGTGGTGCTCGGGGCGCCCCGCGGTCTGCGGCGGCCGCAGGTCGCCGATGAGGAAGCCGAGGTCCCAGAGCTGCCGGACCAGGCCCTCGACGGTCTCGGCGGGCACGTCGGGGAAGGCGGCGGCGAGTTCGGCGGTGAGCCGCTCGTACGGGACCGGCACGGCGGCCGTCCGCATGACGAGGTCGACGGCGGGGGTGGCCCGGACGCGGACGGTCCGCTCGTCGTGGCGGCCGTACTTGTCGGCCTGCGGCAGGACGACGCGGTCGCCCGCGCGGGCGGCCGTCGGGTTGAGGACGAGGTGGAGCCGGCGCAGAAGGTCCGCGTCCTCCTCCAGCTTCTCGATGAGCGCCAGCAGCCAGCCCATGTCGGCCCGGACGTGCAGCCGGTGGTCCTCGGGCCGGCCGAGCCGGGCGGTGGTGGCGGCGCCGAACTCGCCCATCGCGACGCCGGAGAAGGCTCCGAAGGGGGTGGGCCGGGTCGCCATGCGGGTCAGGTAGCGCAACAGCCCGGAGCGGAGGCGGCGGACGCGCTTCTCGGGCAGCTCGTCGAGGCGGTCAAGGCTGCCGGCCAGGTCCTCGCTGGCGACGAGCAGGGCGCGGGCGACGTCAGGGCGGCGGGCCCGTTCGACGAGGGCACCCGGGGTGCGGGCCGGGTCCTCGGTGAGGTCGAGGAAGGTGCGGGCGGGCAAGACCGGGGCTCGCAGCAGGAAGAAGCCAGCGGGCTCGTAGGACGGCATGGGCATCACCGGGCGAGGAAGACGCGGAACCAGAGGGGCCGCTGCTCGCCGAGGGCGGCGAGCAGGGTGAGGGCCACGCCGGTGGCGCCGGTGAGGAGCCCCGGGTCGTCGACGGGCACGTCGGGGTCCTCCAGGTCGGCGAAGCCGAGCGGACGTGCCGCGTCGTGGTCGTCGAGCAGTTCCCCGACGAGGGTCGGCAGCCGGTCGCGGGCAGCGGTGCTGTGCGGCGCGAACTCCAGGGTGAGCATGACGAGTCCGGCGAGCCCGTGGCAGAGCGTGGGCGAGAGCGGCCGCAGGTGTCCGGCACGGGCGAGCGCGCCATCGAAGGCGGCGACGGCGGCGGTGCGGAGTTCCTCGTCGGCGGTTGCCTCGGCGACGGTCAGCAGGGCGCCCGCGACGCCGACCGTGCCGTAGCACCAGGCGATCCGGTCGTGTCCGCGGCCGGTGGCGGCCTCGTGGCCGTGCTCGTCGACGGGGACGCCGTCGCCCCAAACGGGGCCGTGCTCGTCGGTGCCGGCCCGGTCCCGGATCCACCGGGTGAGGTGGGCGACGGCCTCGCGCTGGCCGGGCCTGCGGTGGCCCGCCTCCCAGGCGGCGGCGAGGGCTGCGGCCACGCCCGGAGCGCCGTGCGAGAGGCCGAGGTTGAGATATCCGTGCGGGTACCTGACGTGGTAGTCGCCGACGGGCGGGTAGTGCGCCGGGGTGATGAGCCAGCGGTGCGGGGTGCCGTCGGTCTCGGCGGGTCCGGCGAGCCAGACGAGGTGGTCCACAAGCACGGCGACGGTCTCGGCGACCCGGGGCGAGGGATCGGGGACGGCGCCGAGGTGGGCGAGGGTGCCGGCGGCTCCGGTGACCAGGTCGTAGTCGAGGTCGCTGACGGAGCGCTCGATCCGGTGCGGGGGCGCGGCGAGGATCTGCTCGGCGAGCTGCTCGTTGAGCCGGTCGAGGCTGGGCCCGAAGCGGGGCTCGTCCCGGGCGATGTCGGTGAGGGCGAGAGCGAGACCGCTGGTGCCGGCAAACAGGCCGTGGTGCTCCAGGGGTTCGATCTGGGTGGACAGGACCGCCTCGCGTATGTGGGTGTACGCGGTCTCCGGTTCACCGAGCCCGGCGCGGGCGGCGTACAGGTGGAGGAGGGCCGAACCGGCCAGGCCGTGGGTGAGACTGGGCGGGTACCAGGCGCCGGAGGTGTCGCTCTGTTCGGCTGCGCGGAGCGCGAGGTCGTCGAGCTGGGCGGGGGTCGCGGTCGCGGCCACGACCTGGCTGACGGCCGTCTGCGCGCGGCGCACGAGTGCGGGGTCTGCCGTGCCGGCCCAGGTGTCGGTACCGTGGTGGGCGAGGTGCATGTCAGTCCAGTCCTGTCTGTTCGGCGTGCTGCTCGCGCTGCGTCGACGGGTGCTGCCGTGTCTCCACCACGGCAGCACCCGTCAGACGTTCAGCCCGTGCCTACTTGGGGGCCACGCAGAGGATCGTGCACATCGAGGTGCAGGCACACGTCTTGGTGACGCTGCAGCCAACCCGGGTGCAGACGGTGCGGGTGGCGATCGTCGAGATCGACGGCGGGGGCGCCTGCTCACCGGCGGGGCCGGCGGCGGGGGCGGAGATACGGGCGTCCAGGTCGAATGCGTCCGACATGGCTCTTCCTTTCGGAGTTCCTTTCCCGGCGGCCGAATCCGCCGGGGACGCCGGTGATTTCCCGGCGCTGGAGAAATCCTGTCGAATCGCGTTCGTCTCTTCCATTGGCCGTGGCGACAATATTCACACCGGCCGGGGAATTCCTTCCGTGGCGAATGCGTAGGAAGCCAGGCACACGGCGAGGCGGGACGAGAGTTCCAGTTTCTCCATGACGGCGGCGACATGTGCGCGCACGGTTCTCTCGGTGACGTGCAGGCGCTGCGCCATCGACTCGTTCGAGAGCCCCTCGGCGAGCAGCAGAAAGGTCTCCTGCTCCCGCGGGGTGAGCCGGCCGACGCGTCCCAGCGCCGTTTTCCAGTGCGGCCCGCCCGGCGCGCGGGCGGGTGCGGCGTGCGGTGTCTCGGTCTCGCTCACGGTGCTGCGACGCTCCTGTCTGCGGCGGCCCTGTCCAGCGGCCGCGTGAGGTGGTCGGTGGTCAGCCTGCGGTAGAACGGGTCCTCAGTGAGCAGCTGTTCGTGGGTGCCGACGGCGCTGACGCGGCCGTCGTCCAGGACGACGATCCGGTCGGCCGCGCGCACGGTCGACATGCGGTGCGCAACAACGAGCAGCGCACGTTCCCGGGAGATGCCGCGGAGCATGTCGGTGAGGTCGCCTTCGTTGATCGGGTCGAGTTGTGAGGTGGGTTCGTCGAGCAGGACGAGTTCGGGCCTGGGAAGCAGCGCGCGGGCGATGGCGACGCGCTGGCGTTCGCCGCCGGAAAGGTTGAAGCCGCGGTCTCCGACTGCGGTTTCCAGGCCGTCCGGAAGGCGTTCGACGAGTTCGGCCAGATTCACCATCCGCAGCGTTTCGAGAATTTCCTCCTCGTCGGCTTCCGGGCTCGCGTAGGTGAGATTGTCGCGCAGTGTTCCGTAGAGCAGGGGCGCATGCTGCTCGACCAGGCCGATACGGGCGCGATGGGCGCGGGGGGCGACTCCGCGGAGCTCCTCGCCGTCGAAGAGGAGCTGTCCGTGGTCGGGCTCGTAAAACTTCTCGACGAGCGAGACAAGCGTGGTCTTCCCCGCGCCGGACCGTCCGACGAGAGCGATGACCCCGGTCCGGGGCACGGAGAAGGAGACGTCGCGCAGCACGGGCCGGTCCCCGTAGGAGAACGCGACGCCGCGCACGTCGAGCAGGGGCGAGGAGACCGGGCCGGAGGGGACGGCGGCCGGGGCCGGCGCGCTCGGGTCGGCCCCCTCGGAGCCTTCGACGGGCAGCCGGAGGACGTCCTCGATGCGGCGGAGCGACCCGAGGCCGCGCTGGATGAGGCTGAGCGCGTTGAAGAGGCCCGCGAGCGGCATGACGAGGTAGGTGGCGAAGAGCAGGAACGCGACCAGTTCGCTGACGGACATGGAGCCGCCGGAGACCCGGACGGCTCCGATCAGCAGCACGAGCAGGAAGGACCCGTTGACCGCGATCTCCATGGCGGGCCCGACGACGGAACCGAGCCGAGCCGAGCGCACGCCCGCGGTGTAGGCCGTGTCCACGTCCGTACCGATGCGCTCTGCCTCCCGGGGCTCGGCGCGGGCGGCCCGTACGGTCCGGATGCCGCCGAGGGCGCGTTCGAGGTCGGCGGTCATCGCGCCGACACCGGCCAGGGCCTGTTCCGTACTGGTACGGATGCCTGCCATCACCCCGGCAACGAGGACGGCGGCGACCAGCAGCGTGGCGGCGACGACGAGGAACATCACCGGGTCGATCCAGAGCATCAGTCCGGCCGCGCCGACGCCGGTCACGGAGACGGTGACCAGTTGCACGAAGCTGCCCGCCACCATGTCGCGGAGCACGGTGGTGTCGGTGCCGACGCGCGACAGCAGGTCGCCGACCCGTCGGCCGTCGAGCTCGCGTACCCGGACGAAGAGCAGCCGCTCGACAAGCCGTCGGCGCAGGCGCCGCACGACGCTCTCGCCCGTCACGTCCAGCAGGTACTGGCCGCACGCCTCCAGCGCCGCCTGGGCGAGGAAAAGGGCGGCGAGCGCGACGACGAGCAGCGAGAAGGTCCGGTCGGCGGTGACCCGGTCGATCAGACGCATCGTCAGAAGGGGCTGGAGCAGGCCGAGCACGGTGCCGACGAAGGTCAGTGCGAGCGCGGCGCCGACGGTCCTGCCGCTGCCGCGCAGCAGCCGCAGCAGATCACCGGTGCCGGGGCGGGGGCCCTCGGGCGGCTCGGCGTCCTCTCCTCCTTCATCGCCCCGGGTGGTCCCGGCAACCCCGGCGGTCGGCTCGGTCACAGGCTCGGCCCGGGGAGCGGTGGTGGGCCCGGGCGAGTCCCCGGTCGCGAGCGGGTCGGTCGTGGGCCTGCTGACGGGTGGTTCCGTCATGGGCGGCTCCTCTCCTCGGTCCGGGAGCCCACGCTGATCAGCACCCGGAAGTAGCTCTCGGGCAGTTCCTCGCCCACCAGCAGACCCTCCGCCTCCACCCAGGCGTGGGCGCCGAAGGGCGGCGCGGCGCGGACGCCGACGCACCAGGTGGGCCACTCCCCCCGGGCCCGGCACAGCAGCGCCGTGGCCACCGACCGGGGCAGGCAGCCCTCACGCCCCGCACACACCGCGCTGACCGTGGTGACCGCCTGGCGCGCCCGGTACGTACGGTTGTGTCCGGCCGGGCGCGCGCCACGCGCCAACAGGCGAAGGAACCGTCCGAGCCGGGCGGGGGACAGCAGGAGCAGGGGGCGGGCCGCCGCCACGGCGAGGCGGGCGGCGGCGCGCTGTGCGAACGTGGTCCCGGTATGGGTCTCCGGCACGGGGTGGAAGCTCATGGCCGTACCAGGCGGGCGTCGCACAGCGCGGTCAGGAGCGCGGTGACGTCGGCCGTCGCACGGTCGCCGTCCACGTCGAACGCGGCGCAGAGCATGGCGGCGATCTCCCCGGCCGGTCTGCCGACGAGCAGGCCCGTCAGGACCAGACTGCCGGTCGGATTGAGCTCCCAGTACTCGCCGGTGCCGCCGTCGAGCAGGACCTTGCCGTAGTCCGTGTCGACCAAGGACACGTCCTCGCGCAGTTGCATCGCGTTTCCCTTTCAAATGGTGCGGAGCCAGATCTCGCAGGCGAGCGTGGCGTCGAGGCCACCGTGCCGCAGTTCGGGAGACGAGGGCCGCAGGGTGATGTCCACGAGCCGCTCGGCGTCGACCAGCCCGGACGTGGCGAGGTGCGAGTCCCGCCACAGGTCGGCGAGCCGGCCCCGGTTCTCGCGCAGGCCGTTGGCCGCGTCGGCCGACGCCTCGCCCTTGGTCGTGCGGCGCAGCAGGGCGTCGGGGACCCGGCCGCGCATCGCGGTCTTGAGCAGTGGTTTGAAGTCCCAGGGCGTGGCGCGCTCCTCGGACCGGACGGACCAGCACGCCTCGACCACCGCGTCGTCAAGGAAGGGGCTGGCCAGCGGCAGCCCGCTGTGTTCGGCGACCTGGTGCAGGATCCGCGTTGCGCGCGTGCCGTGGTGCAGGGTGTGGAGTTCGTTGTGGAGAGCCCGGGTCGCGCCGCGCGGTTCGGCGGTGCGGGCGGCCTCCCGCAGACTCCGGCGTACGGAGGCGGCCGCGTCGGGCGTGGCCCAGCCGGGGAGGCGGGGCGGGATGTCCCAGCCGAAAACGTCCGGGCTGTGCGGGGCGGGACGCGGCGCGGTGATCTCGTCGGCAGCGTCGGCGAGCCACTGGCCGTACGGGCGGCGGTCGGTGAGCACCGACAGCGTCTCCCGCATCGACCAGCGGTTCTGGGCCCGGTAGCCGCGGATGCTGCGCAGCGCCGTGAGGGGGCGGCTGGTCAGCAGGTCGCGGTGGTGGGCCGGGTGCCCCCACAGGACGTGGTCGCCGCCCATACCGGTCAGGTGCAGGCGCGAACCGCCGGCCAGGAGGGCGTCGTGGCCGACGAGTTGGCGCGGCTGGTCGAGGATGGTGGGCAGGGGTTCGTCGACAGGGCCGCGCACGTCGAGCAGGCCGCTGTAGAAGAGCGGGATCTCGTCGATGTCGAGCAGGACGTGGTCGAGGCCGTCGATCTCCGCGGCGGCGAGCCGCGCCCACCGCACGTCGTCGTCACCCAGGTCCCGGCTCGGCATGGTGAGCGCGGGCAGCAGCCCGGCGCTCACCGGAGCGGCGAGCGCGCAGACGGTGGTGGAGTCCAGCCCGCCGGACAGGTCGGCGCTGACGGTGCCGGCCGCCTCCACCCGCGTCCGTACCGCCTGGTCGAGCGCGCGGCGGAGCGCCTCGGCGCCTTCGGCGAGCGGGACGTGCGTGCGCGGCGGTTCCCACCAGCGGGCGGTGCGGGTGGGGGTGCGGCCGAACCGGAGGAGTTCGCCGGGGACGACCGCGTGGACCCCGCGCCAGAGCGGGACATCGCCCAGCGGGTGCGGGACGAAGTCCAGCAGGCGCAGCGCGAGGACGTCCTCGTCGACGGGCGCGTCGACCATCCGGGCCAGGACGTCGGCGCGGTTGGCGGCGACGGTGAGCCCGTCGGTGGTGGCGTGGAAGAGGCGGCGCAGCCCGGCGGCCGTGCCACGGGCGTGGATCTCGCCGTGGGCCTCGACGACGACGTGGAAGTCCCCGGGCAGGCGGGCGGTCAGCCGGTCGAGCGCCTCGATCTCGCGCACCCCGGCGAGGTGCGCCTCGAGTTCGGCGGCGCCGACCGGGGTGTGCCCGAGGAGCGCCACGAAGAGTCCGTGGCTGTTGCGGGCGTGGACGGAACCGGCCCAGTCGCCCACGATGAACGGGTTTCCGGACGGGTGTGTGAGAGTCCGTGCGGCGCGCGGTTCCAGGCGGGAGGCCACGGCGAGGGCGGCCTCACAGTCCGGAAACAGCGCGAACCAACCCTCGCCGTGGCCTGGCATCGGACTACCAGCCCAGAGGCAGACGGACCTTGGGCTCGTGCGGCCCGCGCTTCAGAAAGCCGGTGTCCTTGCGGAAGTCGCCGGCCTTGGAAAGCGCCGGAACCTCGTAGACCTTCTTGGCCATGGTTCTGATCCCTTCTCTCGCTGGGTTTCTGGCGAGCCGGCCCCGTCCCGGGATGCGGTGACCGCTCACGAGGATCCTCGGCCGCGGGCGTCCGCCCGCTCAAGGTGCGGCCGGTGCCCAACACCCTCCGTGGTGCTGCCCGTCGGTACGGTCCCGCGCCTCCGGTGGGGTCGCCACCTGGGAGGAGAAGCCTTCCGCTCAGCCGGATCCGGTGGGCCGCGGGTGGTAGATCAGCATGGTCTTCTTGGGTTGTTACTCACGCTCCGCATGAGCTTCCTTGACACCAGCCCGGCTCGCGGCGGCCCCGGAGGCCGGCCGGCCGTGCCGCGCGGTACGCCCGTGGCGGGCGGCCACCCTGGGCATCCGCTCGATGGCGGAGATGATCGCGGCGCGCGGGATGCCCGAGACGTCGGCGATGTTGACGACCCGCTGCAACTGGTCGGAGATGTCGTTGAGGTCCATCGGCTGCGTGCCGTGGAGCACGACCGCGCCGCGCCCCCGGCCGAAGTCGATAAGTCCTTCGCTGCGCAGCAGCCGCAGCGCCCGCAGGATGGTGTTCTTGTTGGCTCCGTACTCCCGGCCGAGCTGGTCCGCCGGGGGGAGGTGCTCCCCCTGGGCGTATCGTCCGGCGGCGATGTCCATCCTGAGTCGCGCCCGGATCCGGGCGTAGAGCGGCTCTGCCCCGGTGCTGGCCTGGGCGCGGATGTGGGCCGTTCCCGGCACTAATGACATGTCGTGGATCCCCCTTCAGGCTCAAGTTGTGCTCAAGCTCGCGCGCCGTGCCGTCGGCTCGCCGGCGCAGAAGATCGGCCTGGCGTCGAGGCAGCGCGACGGGCGGCTCCCGGGTGGTCGGGTCGGAAGCCGAAGGCTGCCACCGCCTTCCCTCCTGGTCCGGCATCGACTCACGTCGATTCTTCGGTGATCTGGATCTTTCACGTCGGTCGACGGCCGGTGCAGCGGTACCGTAGCTCGGCGCTTGACGGTCTTCAACCAGCTCGGCCAGAGTGGGCGTTGCGCAGATTCACCTCAGTGGAGAACGCAGCGATACACGTACCGGATCCCGCCCGGATCTCGCACCGGAGTGTGTGCGGGAGCCCTGCATCAGGCCCGAAGGGGGTGGACGCCGTGCCGGAGAACGCCGATCACAGCTTCGCCGACAAGCTGAACCGACTCTTCGAGACCGTCCGGCCCGACACCACCCACGAGTACAGCAACGAGCAGGTGGCGTCGGCCATCCGGGAGACCGGCGTCTCCATCTCCCAGTCGTACATCTGGCAGTTGCGCAAGAGCCGTAAGACCAACCCGACGCTCCGTCATCTTCAGGCACTGGCTGGCTTCTTCGGCGTTCCGACGGCCTACTTCGTGGACGACGAGGCGGGCGCGCGGATCGAGGAGCAGCTCTCGGCACTCGCCTCCGAGCAGGCACGGCTGCACGAGGCCGCCCAGGGCAGTGACGTGAAGCTGATGGCCATGCGCGCGGGCCAGTTGTCGCAGGAACACCGCAAACAGGTGATGGACCTGCTGGACATCGTCTACCGCCTGGAGCAAGCCGAACGCGGTGGTACGCCTGAGGATGATGGCCGAAATCGTCCTGGATCATGACGGTGTGACCCCGTTGGATGGCAGACCAGGACGCGGGATATCCACCAGCGGAGTAGGTCCTTGAACGAACGACGGTTACGCAAGCGGTGTCGCTCCGTCCTGCGAGAGCTGGGCATCACACCCCCCCTGCACGTACCCGAGCTGTGCCGGCTCCTCGGCGAGCACCGCGGACGGCCGATCCGGCTGGTCCCGTACTCCCTGCCCGTCCCCGGCCCCTACGGTCTCTGGATCGCCGGAGCCCACGCGGACTACATCTTCTTCCAGAAGGAAACCAGCCAGGCGCACCAGGACCACATCGTCCTGCACGAGGTCGGCCACATCCTCGCGGACCACGCGGGCGACCAGTCGGACGACGCCGTGTGGCAGGAGCTGCTGCCCGATCTGCCCGTCGAGGCGATCAACCGGGCGCTGAGGCGCACTTCGTACGTCGAGGAGCGGGAGCGCGAGGCCGAGCTCGTCGCCACCATCATCCTCGAATGGGCCTCGGTCCTCGACCGGGTCACGCCCCGCGCCCCCGGTGACGCCTCGGTGCGCCGGGTACACACGGCGCTGGCCGACCGGCAGGGATGGCTCTGACCGTGCTCTCCGTGGTGCTCGCCGTCGTCCTGTACGGTTCCCTGCTCTGGACGGGGAGGCAAGGGCTGCGCGACCCGTCCGACCGTATGCTCCGCGCGGTGTTCCTCTGCCTGCTGTGCGCGGCCCTCTCCTTCCCCTTCGGCGTCCCGGCCGGAGCCCGGCTCATGGATGGCCTGACCGGGGACGGTGCCGCGAAGCTGGCGCAGAACCTCTGCCTGCTGGGCACGGGCCACTTCCTCGGCTGCTTCTTCATCCACGCTGCCTCGAACCCGGCGACCGCGACCGTTCGGGTGCGGCGACAGACGGTGCCACTCGTCGCGACCGCAGCCGTGATCACGCTGGCGATGGCGCTGACCCCCGGGGTTGAGCGGAGCCACACGTACGCCACCGCCGACATGCGGGAGCCGGGCGTCGCCGTCTTCTACCTCATGGCCGGCGCCTATCTGACGTACGCCCTGACCATCGCGCTGGTGTGGACGGTGCGGTACGCCCGGCTGGCGGGCCGGCCTCTGGTGGCCGGGCTGCGGATGCTGACGGCCGCGCTGGCCGGCATGGTGCTCGCCTCCGCGGTCCGTGAGGTCGCGACACTCGTGCGCCTCCTCGGCGGGGAGATACCGCACCCCGTGATCGTCGGGGCGAAGCTCGCCCTCGACCTCGCGATCCCGCTGTTCGTGACGGGGGTGGTCTGGCCCGGTCTCGTGACACGGTGGGCGAGCATCCGGGTGTGGTGGCACCACGGCCGCGTGTACCGCGGACTCGCCCCGCTGTGGACGGAGTTGCACGCCGCGTTCCCGGAGGACGCGCTCGAACGCACCCGGTCCGACCGCTGGTGGGACGTGCTGACCCCGCGCAGCGTGCACCGCCGCTATTACCGACGCGTCATCGAGTGCCGGGACGGCCTGGTCCGGATCAGCCCCCATCTGGCGCTGGCGGCGGACACCGAGATGCCGCTGGAGCCTGAGGTCGCGGCGCTCCATCTGCGCAGGGCACTGCGAGCACACGCAGCGAGAGAGGAGGCCCCGTCACAGGCGGTGCCGGTAGCGTTGCCCGACGGTGACGGTCCCGAGGGCGGCGGACTGGAAGACGACGTACGGCAATTGATTCGGATGTCCGAGGCCCTGGCGGCTTTACGCGTGTGAGGAACGGAGCACCGATGGAGACGGAAGCCCTGATCTCGGCCGAGCTCGTGGTCATCGGGCCACACGAGCGCCGACTGCCCGATGGAGCGGTCCTAGTCCGCGACGGCGTGATCATGGACGTCGGCCCCCGCGAAGAGGTGGAGGCCCGCGCCCCCGTCGGCGTCACACGCCACGACCATCCGGACGGCACGCTGTTGGCTGGCCTCGTCGACGCGCACGTCCACCTCGCGCTGGACGCGGGCCCCGACCCGGTCACCGCGCTGCGTGAGGCCGACGACGTCGCGGTGAGCAAGGGAATGGCCGACCGGGCGCGCACCCTGCTGGACTCCGGAGTCACCACCGTGCGGGACCTGGGCGACCGTAACGGCCTGGTAGTACGGCTGCGCGACAGCGTCACGGCCGGCCGGCTGCCCGGCCCCCGGATCCTGGCCGCCGGCACGCCTGTCACGGGCCCCGGCGGCCACTGCTGGTTCTTGGGCGGCGAAGTCTCGGGAGCGGAAGCCATCCGCAATCTGGTGCGCCGGAACGCGGCCTTGGGCGTCGATGTCATCAAGGTAATGGCAACGGGCGGGGGCATCACCAGGGACGGTCCGCCGATCTGGTCCGCGCAGTTCACGGCGGAGGAGCTGCACATTGTGGTGGCCGAGGCGGCCCACGCCGGCCTCCCGGTGGCGGCCCATGCACACGGCACCGAGGGCATCCGGGCCGCAGTCGAGGCGGGGGTGACCACGATCGAGCACTGCACCTGGATCGACCAAGACGGCTTCCGGCTGATCGACGGAGTGGTCGACGAGATCGCGGCCAAGGGCATCCACGTCTGCCCGGCCGCCAGCCCGGACTGGCGAGGCTTCGCCCAGCGCTTCGGCGCCGAACGCGCCGAGACGATGTTCGATGGGTTGCGCAGCATGCGGGAACGGGGGGTCAGCCTGATCACGGGCACAGACGCCGGGGTGAGCCGCGCGGTCTTCGACGACTTCGTCTCCAGCCTGGAGTTCTTCACCCACCTGGGCTGCACACCACCGGAGATCTTGGACTTGGCTACCTGGCACACGGCCGAGGCACTCGGCCTCACCGACACCGGGACCCTCACCCCGGGACACCGCGCGGACCTGCTGGTCGTCGGGGGCGACCCCCTGCGGGACCTTCAGGCTCTACGCGACGTACGCCTGGTGATGGCGGCGGGCAGGGTGCATCGGTGACGCCTGACCACGGATCAGCGTTGGTTTGGTCGTTGACACTATGCGCTCCGACTCCGGTCCGCGGTTCCTTCAAGTGCGATAAAGATATGACGAGGTTGCGGCAACGGTTTGCGCCGCCGTCGTCACGCCCCGATGGATCCTCGGTCAGTCGCGCATGCCCGACCAGCCGCGCCGCGCTTCATATGATGGACACCCCTCAAACTACGGCGCCTTGTTCTGTGGCTTGGACGGGCCACGCCCTCGACTCCAACGAGCCGGGATGGCAGCTCCCGTGATCACTGGAAAGGTACAGAGGGACGCCCACCGGAGTACTTTCCCCCGTGCCAATGGTCCGGTCCGCACGGCCACAGCCGAAGTGGCCCGGGAGGTTGAGCCTTCCGTTTCGAACGTCATCCGAGCGTCAAGGATCTCCGAACGACACCTCGAAGGCATCACCGATGTAAGCGTCCTCCTCATGAATCCGCAGGTCAGCAGCATTTCGAGGGGCGATCCGTCCACTCGACCCGCTGCACAGAGGAGAACAGGTCGAGCGACCCACCCGAACAACGAAACCGCAGGTCAGGCGCCCTTTTCAGCAGGTTCCAAAATCGCCACGCATTCAACATGCGCAGTCATCGGAAAGATGTCGGCACGGACGCAGGCAGTAAAATAGCAGGTCAGAAGGGGATTCTGATCCAAAATGAGTGCCGCCGAGCCCCCAGAGCGTCAAATGAGCGTCACAATCGTACGAAGGTTCGGTACTGGCACTCCGGCGTGACATGACTACTCCCAGCACGGTGGCACCTCGCCGTCACAGAGCCTCACACGGCGGGGTCCCGCCGGTGCGCCTAATATGGACCGGCCGCGTGTTAAAAGCCCGTCAGTTTCTCACCGCTACCCAGGGTCACCGGCTGCACGCGCTGTTCGAACTCGCCCTCCACACCGGACTCCGCAAGGGCGAACTCCTCGGCCTGCACTGGGAAGATCTCAACCTCGACGTCGGCACCGCTGCCATCCGCCGAACCTTGCAGCGCACCACCGCAGGTGGGCTCACCACGCTGCCGACCAAGACTCGGGCTTCCGAGCGCCGCATCGCCCTACCCACCCGCTGTGTCCACTTGTTGAAGCTCCCACCGCGAGCAGCAGCAGTGCGAACGGGAGTCTTCAGGCACCACGTGGCAGGACAGCGGGCACATGTTCACCACCCCGCAAGGCAAAGCGATCGACCCGACCAACCTCACCCGCGCCTTCACCACGTCCTCCGCAAGGCCGGCCTCCGCCGCATCCGCTTCCACGACCTCCGCCACTCGACCGCCACCCTGCTCCTGGAACAGGGAGTCGAACTCGTCGTGATCAAGGAACTCCTCGGCCACGCCCACATCGGCGTCACAGCCACCGTCTACGCCCACGTCCGACTCCGTCTCCAGCGAGATGCCATCGACACCCTCAGCACCGCACTCGACAGCCCGGAGAACACCAAGACGGCACGCTCCGACGGCGACGAACCGCCACCCTGCACCACACTCGTCCGCTGACGTTGCCGTCAACTACTGCCGTCACCCACCGCAGAAGCCCCGCCAGGACGCACCTGACGGGGCTTCATTTTTGCTAAGGCTATCTGAATTGGATGCGCTGAAACCGCTCTGCGCAACCACGTCTTGCGACGCAGCATTCGCAGGGATTAACGCTCCGAAAATATCCTGCGAATATTCCCCGTCAAATGCTCACGAATGCGGAAACCCTCTTGGCCAGAGTAAGGCAGATTTTCAACAAACGAAACCCTGATCAATTCCCTGACTGCGCAATCTCCATGAACGTACGCACCCTCGATGAAGTTGATCAACCGAAGCCCGATGGCCTCCTCGGCCAAACCCTGGCCAGTCTCGCCGAACAAACTCACCGTCCATCGGACGACGTCTGCGAGGAAAACATGGGAGAGGAACTCTTCATAGAACTCCACATGCTCGGCACGCAAGCTCTCAAGCTGTGGAAATTTTTGGAGGATGCCCTGAAAAAACTGCTCTTCGTCCATCTCCATCAATTCCCTGCGAGGGCCGACTTAAGGTCGGCAAGTAGGCTTCTCGCCACTATCAAGTCGTGCGGGTCGCCGTCTCTATGATTTCTTCCTATCCACTTATTCAGCGCCTTAGCGTACTGATTTCCCTTGGCCACGTGGTTACGGCCGTGCACGAGTTGACCTGAGCTGAGCTCATCGCGAATCGCCGACATCGTCGTACCATCTCCAGTTCGGGCCGGATTGGCCGTCCCCTTATAGAGGTCGTTAACCAAGTTCTGAAGCTTGGAATCAGAGACGCTTGGCGTTGGCAGGATGCAGCCGTTGCTGTTGTGAACCAGGACCGGCGTCGCCCCCGCCAGCACATAGTACGTGTGCAGGTCGTCAACGGTCAGGTTGTAGACCGTTGCCCTCTGGGACAAGTGGTGAAGGCCGGCAACCTCGAGGGACTGCCCCTCGCTCGTGCGGAGTAGCTGGCCCACTCGCAGGTCGGCGGCGTCGATCCATTCTCCGACCTCTGCGACCCAGAATGGGTGCCCTGCCGTCGCGGTGATAGACGCGGTTTTCTCGCCTCGTGCGCCATCGAGGTCGATGGCTACTCGGACGAGATCCTTTTTCCCGTCCCCACGGATCTCAGCCGTTACCACCTTAGCCGAAGTTTCTCCCGTTTTCGGGTCCGTGGCTAGCACTCTGTCGCCGATCTCCACCTCTGCGATCGGCTTACTCGTGCCGTCAGCCATCAGCACCCTCGTTTGCGGAAGGAAACTGTTGCCCACCAAGCAGGCACCCTTGGCACCCTTTACCCCCTTGGCTACTTTGGCGACCTTTGCCAGTTTCCCGACAGGTATGAGGCCCGCAACCGTCCACACGCAGCCGCTTACGCTGCCATTTGCGCACCGAACCGCGTCGCGGACACCGATTACCTCAAGGAAGTCCTTGGTCGGGCTGATCCAACCGAGGTCATGAGCTGCTGCACAGAATTCACTCCCCGAGTCAGCCATGCATTGGCCGTCTGCCCATCGCATCAGCATGTGGGTGTAGGAGTTTTCCGCGTAGGCGTTTCCATAGCCTCGTGCTACGAGTTCCGCCTGGGTCGGAATTCGGACTTGGGCAATCACAGGCTGTGAGTCCACCGGGGCGGGTCCAATATCGGTCCCGGAATTATTGCCGGTTCCGTTCGCCGATCCGCTGGGGGCCTGGCCAGTGCTCCCGTTGGGTGTGTACTCCCAGCCACCGCCGGAGGACAGAGTCCAGTTCCCCGTGTCTGCGGCGCAGTCTCCTGTCCCGCCACAGGCGCCTTCCGGCCGCAGGCCCGACGGGTCACTCAATGTGGTGGGGTTGTTGTTCGCGTAGTTGTAGCCATTCATCTGCTGTGGGTCAGCAAGGTCCAGGAGCGGGTCGACGGAGATGAACCGGCCGAGTGTTGGGTCGTACTCCCGGGCACCGAGATGAGTCAGGCCGGTGGTCTCGGTGTCGTCGGTACCGCCGACGAAGCCCTTGGTACCTGGCCAGGCGGAGGGCCTTTCTCCGCGTATTGCACCGAAGGGGAGCGTGCGACGCTGAGTGAGAGCCAGATCCGCTGCACGCACGGCTAGTTCTCCGGTGCCGTGGTGGTCAGCGAGAGTGAACGCGAACGTGCCGTCGTCGCTACGGATGGCGCTGTGGCCGCCTCCGAGATCGAAGTAGCGGGTTGCTTTGGTCTTGTCGGAGCCAACCGGGAGGGTCACTTCGGTGTGGCCCAGATAGAGCGTGGTTTCGGTGCTGGTGCGACCGATGAGCCTGTTGCCGGCAGCGTCGTACAAGTAGGCCGTGGTCTTGCCGTCTTCCTCGACGGTGGCAAGGTGCCCTTCAGCATCCCAGGTCAGCGTTTTTCCAGGGCTCGCCGTGTTGTTGCCGGTGGGGTCGTACTTGTAGAGGGATGTTGTGCTGCCGGTGGGACTTTCAGTGGTGAGGGCCGAGAGAGCATGCGCCTTTGGCTGGCCCGGAGCCGGGTATGCGTACGTTCGCTTGATGTTCGACGCCGGGGCGCCGGCTGTGGCGTGTTGTGTCTCCGACGTGCGGTTGCCGGACGTGTCGTAGGTGTAGGAGTGCCAGTACGGAGCCGGTCCGCCGATCGCCGCGTCGGATGGAGCCGTTGCGCATGATGCTGCGGATGGCGTCCATGCCTCTGTCAGGCGGCGAAGGTAGTCGTAGGTGAAGCACTGATTGTCGGTGCTGGTGCGGGAGGCATCGGCCATGGACAGGACGTTGCCTGCCTCGTCGTATTGGTAGGTGACGTGGCGGTCGACACCGGGCTGGTCCTGGCGGTCGACACGTGATGTTGCGAGCCGCTGGGTGCCCCACTGGTACGTGTTGGTGACCTGAGTCATTTTGCCGGATAGGGACAGTCCCATCGTGTACTGCAATGGCTTGCCCGTCAGGCTGTACGACGCGGCGGAGGTCATGCCCTCGCCGTAAACCGTCAGCGGGCGAAGCGTGTCTTCCTCATAGGTGTAGTTGGACGAACCACCAGGCAGCGAACCTGCCGCGGAGTAGCTGATGGCGCTTGTAAGCCCGGATGGCAAGTAGGTGGTAGCCGTCTGATACGTGCCCTGGAGTGCGCCTTCTGCCGCTGGTATCACGACGGCGGTTCGTGTTGCACGATAGAGCCGGTCGTACGCAGTGACCTTGGAGGTGTACGCCTGCCCCTCGACGTATCGCGTGGACTCGGCGAGCTGTCCCTTCGCGCTGGCGACCGTGTCGTACACCTGCTTGGTTCGCAAGGTGCCGGTGGCCGAGCCTTCACGTACTTCGGTCGGGCGTCCCAGTCCGTCGTACAGGTAGGCAAGCCCTGGGACGTGGTCGGGTCCCGAGACGTCGGTCCGGGCTCCCTTGCTGAAAATCAGCTGGCCACGGTCGTCGTATGTACTGGTGGAGGCACCCTTGTCGGGGTCCGTGCTACCCGTTTGCCGTCCTAGCTGGTCGTACTCGTAGGTCCAGTTGTTACCCGCGGGGTCGGTGACTCGGCGCATCTGGTTGCGTGCGGTATAGGAGTAACTCGTCTTGTCGTACGCGGCATCAATGGCACGGGTGTGGTGCTGCCGGAGTTCCGTGGTGTTGCCACGGGCATCGGTGAGCGTCGTGGTGGCAGTACCCCCGGCAGGGGGGATCACCGTTGTGCGGTCCCCGCCGAACACGGTCTTGGTAGTGCTGAGGACCGCGCCTCCGTCCCCGTTGCCAGCGACTTGCTTGGTTTCGACGGCACGGTTCATTCCGTCGTACTTGGTGAGGTTCTGCGTCTCGACGGACAAGGCGTCATCGGGCTTGAAGATCTGGGCGTTAGGCTTGTCCTTCGTGTAATACGGGGCGAATGCACGTGAGGGGAGTCCCCGGTCGTCGTAGAAGACGTCATTCACAAGGCTTCCGCCATCGGGCCCAGGAACCTGAACCTGGCGTTCACGGAGAAACCCGTCATAGAGGGCGAACGAAGTGATTTGTCCGCCACTATTGTTGAGTTTCTTCTCGGCTACAGCGACGGGTTGATTCTCGGCGATGGTGTAGGTGAACTCTTCGCTCGGCGTCTGGGTGTTCCGGCGATCGGCGCGCCAGACTTTCTTCGTGCGGCCGAGTGCGTCGTACTCAATTTCGGTGACATTTTGGTTTACGTCGGCTTGCTTCGCTGCGGAGCCCCGCAAAGGCTCGATCGTGGTGGTCGATGTCATTGCCGAGGTGCTGTCTCCGGCTTTGGCCGGCGGTGTGGTCACCTTGACCTGAGTGGGGAGACCGACGGCGGGAATGTACGTCGTCGTTGTGGTGCGGCCATCGCTACGGCCCGCACGGACCGGCGCTGCCCCATCAGTCACGGTGACATTCGCAGTCAGATCCACCATGGTCAACTGACGACCGTAGGAGTCGTGCGTCGCCGAGTTCTCCAAGTAGACAGCTTTGTGGCCGTCGTGGCTCTTCAGTGTGGCTGCGGAAGTGACATCGCCCTTGGTGGGCGCGGCTCCGTACACACCGCCGTCGTACGCCGCGAGTGCGTCGCTGATGACGTCCTTCGACCTGTCCACCGCGCTGGCGTCGCAAGCTGCGGCAACTGTCTCTACGCGCGAGGTCAGACCAAGGATATATGCGCTGGTGACGGGAGGATACGTGGTGCGGGTGCACTGGTCGTCCGTGGTGGTCGCGTCGTCGCCGAGGTCGTCGACCTCCACGACGCGCCCGGCGACCGTGTCTTGCTTGGTTGCCTTTGATGTGGTTCGCCATTTTGCGCCCGCGCCGTTGTCGAGCGAGGTCCAGCTTCTCGTGTGCGATATGCCGGTGAAGTTGGAAGTGACTGTCCCCCAGTCACGGACCTTCTTCGCGGTCTCGTGATGCCATGGACGGTTGACTGACTTGTCCAGGATCTTGCCGCCGGGGCTGTCGAACGTGGCCGTCCTGTAATTAAGCCCCGCAGTCGCTTCGTGATCCGTGATCGCGTCACCCTCACCGGCGGGAAGTCCCACCACCACGGATTTGGTACCGCCGGCTGCGTTCTTACGGTCACCGTCCATCCCTCTGAGGAAGTACGAGTCCTTCTGAGTCTTCATCGAAGAAGCGCCACCCTGGCCCCCGGTCTGGACCCGGACGTGGCTGTATCCCCGCCACTGGGACCAGGTCTTCTCTTTCTCCTTGGTCAGACCGTCGTCGTCGTCGTAGTGCCATGCGGCGTCGCCGAGGTACTGGTAGCTGGTCACCTGGTCGGGTGATCCACCGGTGCGGTCGGTGGCCGTGACTGAGGTGGTCACGTACTTGTTGAACCAGTGCAGTTCGGCCGCGGTGGTGTTGTCGCCCCCTATGAACTGGGGGAAGCACCGGGTGGTGTTCGTTTCGGGGGTTGGCAGAGCGCCCCAGTCGCACGTGGGCGCTGAGTAGTTTGCGCTCGTCTGAGCACCGTGTTCGTCGGCGACGGTGGAGAGGCGTTCTTTGATGAACGGTGCGAAGCCGTCTCCGGTCTTGTCCAGGCGGTTAGCGAGCTGCGTATAGGCAAAGGTGGTCTTCGGCAGCGTGATGGTTGGCGTTGCGGATTCACCCGTGCGCTGGATGCTTTCCAGGAGCAGTTGGTAGTCCGTGTCCGCCATACCCCAACGGTGGTTCAGCTTCCATGAATCGATCTTGCTGTATGTTCCGTCGGCTTGAAGAACCTGAGTCCTTATGTCAGTTAGGCGCTTGCGAGTCCAGAAGGAAGGCGAGAGCCGGCCGCTGTCACAAGTAGTACCGGTCTCGCAGTTCAAGTCCCACGGCGTGTCGTACCAGTAGAATTTCTTGTCGCCGATTGTATCGGCGGCGCAAGTGACACCACTTACTGGAAGGCAGCGCTCGGCGCTGCCGAATACGACTTGCGAGAGGGGCTTCGTCGCATACAGGTCGTCCGATCGCTGTCCGTAGTCGATTCGGGACAAGAAGCCGCCACGAGTATAGGAAGTGTCGTCATCGGCCTCAAGGTTACGGCCGTAGGAGTTGGCCTCCTTGGCGTAGTGATAACTCAGTGCGTTGCCGTGCGGGTCCACAACATAATCAAGGTTCCATCGCCAAGCCTGCTGGCACCACGACTCAGCAAAAGTGGCGACATGACATTTCTCGCCAGTGTTGTTTCCATAGACCGGAAGCGTCCAGGTGGAGTTAGTGGTGGCCTTTCCCGTCGACCAGCCTGGGAGTTTGTGGTAACCAAAGTAGTACTGGACGCCGGTGGGCGCCGTCAGGCGCCAGTACTCATTGTCGTTATCGCCGTTGTCGCGAGCAGCAGACTCCAGGCGAGTGATCCGGGTACCATCGTCGTTTCTGAGCTTGAACTCGTCCTTACCTGCAGGGACCAGCTCTCCACCGGCTCCGTTGAACGAGATGAAGGCGTTGTCATAGGCCCAGCACATGTCGCCGGGCTTGTTGCCATCGGAGTTCTTCACCCCGTCGTCCGCGCACGGCTTGTAGCGGCGTTCGATGAATCCGGGCCAGAGATCGAAGCCGTCTCCCACCCATGACCCTTGGTTGTTCGTCCCCCCGGTGCGGCCGTCGATGGCTCCGGACGAGTAGGACAGCCCAACGTTCGGGACGAGTCCCCCTGGTACGTCGGGGACAGGTATGTCATAGGACCAGGAGAAGTCTCCTGTGTTAAGGCTCGTGCCCCACGTGGAGGAGGGGGCCAGTGCTGTGGCCTTGTAGTCTCCCTTGTCACCGGCAGCGGCAGCCGTGGCAGCCAGGATCGTTGGAGTCCCGGCGCGGAGGTTCACGGACGGGGCGGTAAGGGAATGCTTTGATGTGTTGTTGGTAGCAGCAATTGGGCTGCCAGACCTGCATTCACTCTTGTGGGGGGTGGTAAGCGCGCAGGCCGGCAACTCGACCAAATGCATGCGTGAGCCGTAGGAGCCTCCGAACGCTTCTGCGAACGCCGTGTAGTCAACCGCCACGGCTACTGCGGCCTCAGCGGGCTCGGTGCGTTCGCCGGCCGCTCCGGAGGGCGCGGGTGCGCTTACGGTGAACAGCAGCCCGCTCACGCCCGCTCGTTCGGCTTGCTCTTTGCCAAGCACCCTCGACTCGACGCGCGCTGGCGTGACGCCGCGTTTTGAGGCGCTTCGCTTCCCTGTACTCCTGTGATCGGCTTTACCGAACGCAAGCGGTTGTGCTTTTGCCTCGGTGAAGCGCTCTACGGTTTTGGTATCGGCGTCCAGGACGTTGACCGTTGTTTTGGAGGGGGCCGGGAGGTGAGCCCTAGGGGCCCGCGATGGGAGTTCGGTTCCCTTGTTTTGAACGCGTGGCTTGACGTCGATCCCCCGACTCCCCGCCACCGGTTTCTCTGCTGAAGGCACGCCCGGAAGTCTGCTGGTCGAAGTCGAGGAGGCCGGGGTACCGGCGGTTTGCAGCAAGGTGACGACGAGGACGGCGGAGACCGCCAACGAAGTGCGGCGCAGCATTCTGCCCCTGTTGGTGAGCCTAGTTGCGAGTTTCATTCGAAGTGTGTCCATCACTGCCGGGCACCGGTGCCTTGTCAGGCACGGCGCGGGACTACAGCTGCAAGGTCTCGGGCGTTGAGCAAGTGCCGCACGGGTCGGACTACCTTTCACGTGCGGGTCCCTCGGTCAGTGGCGTCAGCTGCCGCTGGGGACTTCTGTGGGTATGTCGAACAGCAAGCCTGTCAGTTGACTGACCTGACTGCCATTCATTGCTCCCTGGAAGGCCCAAACGTCGTCGATGGCACCGGCGAAGTACTCGCCGGTGATATCGCCCTTCGCCCGGCCGATCTGAAGCGACTTCGATGCCTTAAAAGTCAGTACGTTGTCCGACCACGCGATGAGGTCTTCACATGCGGGATCGTCGGCGCTTCCATCCCCGTCGTCATCGCCGCAGGCCACTTCTTGGAGGACCCCGTTGACGTACAGCCGGGCTTCCTTGGCGAAGCCGTCGTAGACCACCGCGAGATGGTTCCAGTCCCGGACGTCGTAGAACTCAGTGCTGGCCGCTTTCTTGACCGGTGCCGTGGAGCTGTCGCTGCCGGGAAGGCTCAGTTCCCATCGTCCTGCTCCACCGCCATCTCCGGGGTCGGGCTGGAAGCGCACTTCGAACGCGCTGCGAGTGGCGCCTTCGGCGCTCACGACGGACATGCTGTGGTCGGGCAAAGCCGCTCCCTGGGCCCAGGCCGTGACGGTGAAACTGGCTCCGGTGTCGATGGGCATGGTCGGGGTTGCCGCGTAGGAGTCGACACCGTCCAGTTGCAGACCGTTGAAGTCGACCGTGCCAACTCCGAGCTGGGCGCCCCCGTACAGATTCATGGGGCGGTTCTCGACGGTGGAGTCCGGAGAGGTGACCGGAGTTCCCG
This sequence comes from Streptomyces sp. NPDC014623, assembly GCF_043088245.1. Lineage (NCBI taxonomy): Bacteria > Bacillati > Actinomycetota > Actinomycetes > Kitasatosporales > Streptomycetaceae > Streptomyces > Streptomyces sp. NPDC014623. The sequence goes on from NZ_JBIBZU010000026.1 coordinate 70,905, forward strand.
TGCCCGTCTCCTCAAAATTCCAACGGCCCTTCAGGATGGGGCTCTGCCGGAACAACTGCTGTACCTCTTCGGCAGCGACCACCCGGTCCAGGAACCGGATGTCGTCGATCTGCCCGGGGAAGTGCTGGATCATGTTGCCGCCGTCGATGGTCAGAGCGCCGACCTGGACCTGCTTGCCCGCGTACCACGATTTGGTTTGGGCGACCGTCGTCGCCTTCTCGCCATTCACGTAGAGGGTCAGGGTGCCGGCAGTTGGATCATGTACGCCGACGAGGTGCGCCCATTCGCCTACGCGCGCTGTCGTTCCCTGGGGCTGCACAACTCTGATCTGGGTTGCGCCCACCACGTCCGCGGAGTATTGGAAGAATCCCCACTGATTGCTGGTCTTGGAGTAGGCCAGCTCAAGGCCCGGCCTGTTCACCCCGAGCTGCGCGACGACCGTCGCGCCTGTGCTGGGGAGTCGGTCCAGCTTCGCCCAGGCCGAGACTGTGAAGGGGCGTTCGGTGTCCACGTGGGGGGCTGCCGTGCGCGCGTAGTCTCCATCGCCGTCTAGGTGTAGGGCCCGGCCGCTCACTCCGGCAGCGCCCAGCTTGGCGTTCCCCGCCAGTGTCAGGTTCTGGGTGTCTGCATGCCCGGTCACTTCGGTGGCTCCGGCGGCTTCGTCCAGTGGGAAGATCGCGCGGGCGGTGCGCCCGCTGCCGATCGGCTTCTTCTGGTGAAGGTTGGTGACCTCCGCGTCGGAGACCGGCTTGTCGAAGATCCGGACGTCGTCGATGCTTCCGGGGAAGTAGTTAGTCGGGGTGCCGAGCAGGTTGGCTGCCCCGATCTGGAGTCCGCGGCGCGCGTCCCAGGCTGTGGTGTACGGGGTACTGCCAGCCAGAGAACCATCCACGTAGAGCCGCAGCTCCTGCGCACCACCTGAGTAGACGCCAACCAGGTGGGTCCACCGTCTGGCTGTCACTCCGCCGGCAACGGGGGCCATGGCCCGGACGATGGATGCACCCGCCGTGTCGGAGGTGTACTGGTTGAAGACCCAGCGGTCATACCCCTTCGAGTAGTAAAGCTCGAACCCCGGGGAATAGTTGCCGGGCTGTGCAGCCACCACTGCAGCGTCCGTGGGCATCTTGTCCAGGTTCACCCATGCCGAGACGCTGAAGCCGTTGGCTGTGTTGACCGTAGGTATGTCCGTCGCTGCATAGCCGCTCGTGCCGTCGAAGTGAACCGCTGTCCCGGTTGTGCCTGAGGCACCGGGGGTAGCTCCTCCATAGAGCTTGGCCGTCCTCGCCCCAGAGCCTCCAGCAGCGGACGTCGCGTCAGCAGCATCTTCGAACTTCCAGTTCGCTCTCTCTGGCTGACCTGCCTTCACTCTGAACTGGTAGGTCCGCACTTCCGAGCCGTTGCCGGCGGCATCAAATGCCTGCGCGGTGATGAAGCTCAGTCCGGCCTTCGACGGCAGTACCTTCACGGCCTGCGCAGCGCCGGCCGCGGTGGTGATGACGTTCTTCGACGAGGGATCGCCGTTGATTCCGTACCAGTACTTGGTGACGTCGCTGTCTGCAGCCTTGATCTGGAACGAACCGTAACGGCCTACGCCGTCGAACCAGGGATCGTCAGGGTTCTCCGGGTCTGATGCCGGGTAGTCGCCCGAGGTGACAGCGGGTGCCTTGGGAACGGTGGTGTCGTAGACGAAGTAGCATCCGGTCGGATCGCCTGCCGATGACCACGGTGAGTACTGCGCCCCGTCATAGCTGCGTACGTACCAGTTCACCGTCTTGTTCTGCGGGATCGATGTGGGCAGGCTGACCACGAAGCTCGAACCCGACGCCTTGTAGGACGTCAGTGCGGGTTTCCAGCGGGCGATCGCTCCCTGCCCATCACCCGTGTCCCACATCGCCTGGAACTGCACGGCGACGTTGTCGCCGTCCGGGTCTGTGATGCTGTTCGCGTATACCTTGCCGAGGGTGCGTACCCGCGGGGCGCTCTCCGGTCGCTTGCAGGTGCCCCCGTATTCCATGGTGAGCTGGGACATCTTGACCTGTGCCGGCGCAAGGTTGTACTTGACCCGGAGGAATGCCTTGTCGGAGAAGCGCTTCCAGGCATGGCCGTCGGTCTCGCTAGCAGCCTGCAACCCGAACGTGAGCGAGGACGCCTTGTCGTTGGCCGCCTTCTGCACCGCGGTGCGCACATTGAACTCTGCATCCTTGGCAGCGCAACCGTCGTAGCCGTACGCAAAGGACGAGGACGTCAGTTTCTCGATCCAGAACCCTGAAGCTTTCTGCGAGTTCCAGGTCGTCGACGACGAGATGCCCTTCGTCCTCCACAGCTCAACGCTCCGCGCCGAGCACGAAGCGGACCAAGTGTTCCGGACGACGAACTCCGCCGAGAGAATCGACTTGCCCGCGAACTTCGACGTGGGTATCTGGTAGAAGATCCGTTTCGTATCATGCGGAGCACAGTAGGACCAGTTGCAGTAGCCCATGCCCGACGTGGACTCACCGTTGAACTTCCACTGCGGCGACGATGCCCAGTACTCGGATGCCATCGTCCATGACGATGCTCTGGGTGAGTACCACTGCGGATCGATGAACACGGGGTATGTGGTGTCCGGGCCCCTCAGCAGTTCGGCGTCCGGCGTCAGTACCAGTTCGTCGCCGCTGGCCGGCACATCCACGTCCACCGGTGCGAGCGCTCCCGACTCCCCCGCCGCTGGTTCCGTCGACGATGCTGCGTCAGCGGCTCGCGCTTCGCGTTCAGGCACGTCTTCGGCGCCCTTGGCCGTTGCTGCGGCAGGTCCCGTACTTGAATCCCACATCATCGGCTTAGGGGCTTCGAAGACTGGCCCCTGCGCGCCCTTGTCGACCGCCTCGAGACCCCCGTCCTGCGTCTCATTGACGTCCATGCCCTCAGCGGCAAGCTGCAGACGCAGCTTCGACAGCGCCTCGTTCTCTGCCGCAGCCGCGGTCTTGACCACCAGGAGCTGGGTGAAGCCGTCTTCCTGCGCCTGCATCCGCAGGTCCACGTCCGGCAGCACGTCACGGTACGTGGCAGTCGCACCGTTCAACTCAGGTGCCGGCAGTACTCCCGGCCACGACAGAGCAAGCTCGCGGCCTGCTTTCGTCATCTTCACCAGAGGCATGTCGCCACCGCCGGAAAACGTCAGGCCGACCGTAGTGACCTCGGGTGCGACTCCACCTCCACCGGCTTGCGCCAGGTCGGTGTCGACAGGCTTCCACTCGCCGTCCACACGGGATCGCACGGGACGTAGGTACTCGCGCGCTTCCAGATTTCCGTCACTGGTGGCGAAGACATCGCTGCTCTCGGCTCTCAACGACAGGACCTCAACCGGCTGGCCGGTTCGTTTCGCGGCGGCTCTCGCGGCGGCTACGTCTGCCTCTCCAGCATCAGGTTCGGATACGGTTGCCCTCGCCGCAGGGGCGCCCCCGGTGGAAGCAGATGCCGAAGCTGGCAACATCACAACAACCATGCTGAGCAGCGCCGTTGAGGCCATCGCCCGACGTCGGCGAGACACATGACTCCACACAAAACCCACCCCGGCTCCAAGGAGATGAAGATCCACTGAGAGCGGGACCTGATGGGGACTTTATGTAGTGGGCAGGTGAATATCCAGAGGGAAAATGCTGGCGTCACGCGCCAAACCGGACGACCATCCCGTGATTGAAGACACGTTTGCAGGAGCCTTCAGCGGGCCATTGGCGAGCGTCGCCCGCAGGTTGAAGCATTCGGCAGCCCCCTCCGTGAAGAGGCCGCACGAGACCTTCACGACCGTGCAGCAGTCGAGCACCTCAAGAGGCCGCGTGGAGCTTGAGGTTCTGTCCCCTACCGCTCCCTCGGCAGCGCCGGACTCGACTCGTGACAGGGTGCAAGCCACTACGCGGTCGGGCAAGTTCTGTGACTGCCAGGCGTCGCCAAAAAGTCCACGCCTCGCACGTTCTTGCCCGCCGTCCGCGAAGCGAACAGGCCCGAGGCCATGAGCCGGGTGGTGGCTGCACGCGCGCATGGGTCCGCGTCGCGTGGCGGAGGGATCGATTACCGGTTAGAGCGGGCGCGGTTAGCGCTCACTCTCACCCAAACCCGTATCTTCCGCAGGGTCCACAACCAGCGGGCCAAGTCGCCTGCTGTAGCTGAGGGGCGGCAGCGGGACGGCACGCGTGGAAGCCCAGTGCAGCCATCTACCTGTCAGCCAGCTTTGCGGAGGTTGGACGCGTCGGCCGGAACAGCGCTGATGTCGTGGATCTCGAGACAACGGCTGGCGGGGCGGGAGGGGAGCCTCCCCCTGAGTGGTGGACACGCTGATACTGGATCTGCTTGATCCGGAGGAAGCGAGAAGACCGCCGATGGCGATGAAGGACTACTCGGACGAGTTCAAGGCCGATGCCGTGGACCTGTTCGAGTCCACACCTAGGGCGACCTACAAGAGCATCGCCGCCGACCTGGGCATCAACAGGAACACCCTGCGGAACTGGGTGCTGCGGGCCCGGGAAGTCCGGGGCGTCGGCCCGGACGCTGCCCGGGACACCGGGACAGTGTCCCGGGCAGCGCAGGCGACAACGGCCGCGGATGCGGACGAGCGGATCCGGCAGCTCGAGGCCAGGGTGGCCGAGCTGGAGGCCAGTGAACGCAAGCTGGCGACCGAGCGGGACATACTCCGCAAGGCGGCCAAGTATTTCGCCGGAGAGACGAACTGGTGATGAGCCGCTTCCAGTTCGTCGACGACCACCGGGATGCCTTCGAGGTGAAGCGGCTCTGTGAGGTCCTGGACCTGAACAGGTCCAGCTACTACAAGTGGCGGGCCGGCCGGGAGGCCAGAGATGCCCGGCAGCGGGCCGATAAGCGCCTGGCGGCAAGGATCCGCGTGGTCCACGCGGAGTCCGGCGGTGCCTACGGCTCACCCCGGGTGACCGCCGAGCTCCGCGAGACGGGCCTGCCGGTCAACGAAAAACGCGTCGCACGGGTGATGCGGACCTTCTCCATCACCGGCATCCGCCTGCGCAGACGCATCCGCACCACCGTCCCCGACCCTGCCGCCGCACGGGTTCCGGACCTGTTCCGGCGGGACTTCACCGCCCCTGAACCCGGCGACAAATACATGGGCGACATCACCTACCTGCCACTGGAGAACGGGGAGTTCCTCTATCTCGCGACCGTTCTGGACTGCTTCAGCCGCAGGGTCGTCGGCTGGTCCATCGCCGACCACATGCGCACCGACCTGGTCGCCGACGCCCTGACGATGGCGGCCCGCACCCGCGGCGGCCTGAAGGGGGCGGTCTTCCATTCCGACCACGGAGCGCAATACGGGTCCAGGGCCTTCGCCGGCCTCTGCGACCAGCTGGAGGTCACCCGGTCCATGGGCGCGGTCGGCACGAGTGCGGACAACGCAGCCTGCGAAAGCTTCCACGCGTCCCTGAAACGGGAGACACTCCAGGGCGCCCGCGACTACGGCGACGCCGACACCTGCAGAAGGACGGTCTTTGCCTGGCTGACCCGCTACAACACCCGCCGCCGGCACTCCGCCAACGGCCACCTCAGCCCCAACGAATACGAACGCCGACACCACGCGGCTAAGCTCACGCTCGCCGCGTGATCAACGAAGCGTGTCCACCATCACGGGGGAAGGCCCAGGTTCTGTGCCAGCCAGTGGTGGTGAATGCTCGGCTACAACCCCAGTCCGACCTCACGACTTCCGACGTCAGGAAGCGGAAAGCGACACGCGCTCGGCAAATGACCAGTACATCACCAACGGAATGCAGCAGCGCGACAACCGCCCGGGCCATGCAACTAGCGACACCAAGAGTCCAACACCGTGCGGGCAGGCCCCTCCTCGTGCGGATAACCCGTCAGCACAGCCATGGCCGAAAAGGTGCAGCAGATCCAGCCTTCCGCTGCGAGCGTCATCCGAGCGTCAAGATAGTCCGGAGGAGATTCCGAGGGCGTCGCCGCTCCACTCCCACCCCACACAAAACCGCAGGTGAGATGGCCTGGAAGGGACATGCCGCCTACTCGACCCGTCGCGCAGAGCGAAACAGGTCGAGCAATCCATCCAAACAGCAAAACAGCAGGTCAGGCACCCTTTGCTACCGGCTCCAAGATCGCCACGCACTCAACGTGCGCAGTCATCGGAAAGACGTCGCGGGACTGGTCTCGGCAGAAGCTGCGGTTCAAACGGGTTTTCCCGGGGTCTGAAAAGCTGCTTCCGCGTACCGGGAGCGTCGAGCGAGCGTCCCAACGGGTTCCCAAGGGTTCCGTGGCCTCTGTCCTCCCTCGAGGTCCTTCAGCAGCACGTCCAGAACTGCCTCCTCCACACGCAGTGCGTGTCCGGTAAGGGCCGGCGCCAGATCCGGGTCCCAGGGCGACGGCGCCGGCTTCCCGTCCAGGGGGCGCCGGTCAGGTCCGACAGCTGCCACCGCCGCACGGTAGTCGTGCGCCGTGTAGCGCCAGGACCGCCACGGCACGTGTGCCAGCAGTGTCGTGGCGATGCGCAGACCGCCCCGGTCGAGGAACGCCGGGCCGAAGACGCCGTCCGATTTCCGCCAGTGATCGCGGCTGTGAGCGCCCATGCTCGGGGGTGGGACACCAGCGGATCGGATCAGGGAGGCGACGATGACCGTCTGCGCCGTCGTTCCCGGCCCGGTCGGCGACCTGTTCCTGACCGGTGGGGAGCCGGCCAACGCGACGGGAGGCACGGCGCTCCTGCCGCTGTCCGTGCCCGGGCAGAAGCGCGCGACGCGGCCCGGTCCGCGGGGCGGTCCCGGGGCGTTCGGCGCGTACTTCACCGGGGAACCGGACCGCTTCGGCATCGGGTGCGCCGTCTCCGGCACCGCGTTCCAGCAGCGGGCGCGGGCCGCGGTCGAGCGGATTCCGCACGGGACGTCCACCACGTACGGCGCGCTCGCCGCGGAGCCCGGTACGGCCCGTGAAGAGGTCCGCGCCCCCGGCGGCGCGATCGGGGCGAATCCGCTGCTGGTTCGCCCCTGCCACCGCGTGATCGGTACGGACGGTCCCCCGAAGGGTTACGCCGGCGGCCCGGAGGCCGGTCGCCGCCTGCTCACCCCGGAAGGCGTCCTGCGGCCGGTCCCCGGCCGGCGCGGACACCCCCGCCGCCCCACGAACCGTACGGAGGAACTCCTCATCATGATCTCCACCCGTGTCGACGCCCAGGACTGGCAGGCCCTCACCGACGAGGTCGGCGAGCACGGCAGTGCGCTGACCGGACCGTTGCTCACCCCGGAGCAGTGCCGTGAGATCGCCGGGCTGTACGACGACGACACGCGTTTCCGGTCCACCATCGACATGGCCCGCTATCGCTTCGGCTCCGGTCAGTACCGCTACTTCACGCATGACCTGCCCGGTCCGGTGCGGGAGCTGCGGGAGGCGTTCTACCCCCACCTGTTGCGCATCGCCCATGACTGGATGGCGAAGCTGGGCAGACCCGCTCCGTGGCCCGGGACACTGGAGGAGTGGATCGCGATGTGCCACGAGGCCGGGCAGGCCAGGTCCGCCCAGATCCTTCTCCTCTACGGCCCCGGGGACTGGAACGCGCTTCACAGGGACGTGTTCGGCGAGATGCTCTTCCCCCTCCAGGTCGTCATCGGACTCGACGTGCCCGGCACGGATTTCACCGGCGGCGAGTTCCTGATGACGCAGCAGCGGCCCCGCGCCCAGTCGCGTGGATCGTCCGTCACGCTGCCGCAGGGGCACGGGCTGGTCTTCACCACCCGTGACCTTCCGGTCGCGTCCAAGCGCGGCTGGTCCAACGGGCCGATGCGGCACGGTGTCAGCACCGTGCGCTCGGGATGCCGGCGCACCCTGGGCCTCGTCTTCCACGACGCGAGCTGAACGTGACGGCCGACGCGGGCGGACGGGCGGGCCGGCCCGTCCGCCCGCACACCGGCCGGAGCCGGCGGACGGCCCCGCCCGAGTGCCGTGCCGGGCGCCCCGGGCGCGGTCACCGGTGGGGTCGGCTGTACGGGCTGCTGGACCGCCCTCAGCACTGCGCGCGACCGCCCGCGGCCGCTGTGTGGGGTACCGGGTCTTCTTCGCCGGCGAGGAGACCGCACCGGAAGCCGGCCACCGGCCGTGCGCGGTGTGTCCGCCGGAGAGGTGCACCGCGTGGAGACGGAACCGGGTGCCGGGGAACGCGGAGCGTCAGAAGGGCAGCAGGTCGGGCCGTTTGGGGCGGGCGTCGTCGGCCGGCAGCCCGCCGAACAGCCGGCGTCCGACCCACGGTACGAAGTGTTCGCACGCCCACTGGAGGTCGTCGCTCCGGCGGGTGGCGGGCATGCGGGAGGGCCCCGCGGGCCGGAGGGCGGTCGTCCCCCCGGGCGGGCGGGGAGCCAGGAGTTCCGCGGCGCGCAGCGCTACGTGGGTGTGCCCGTACGAGGACAGGTGCAGGCGGTCATCGGTCCAGGCCCGCCGGTCCCTGACCTCTTCCATCGACCACAGGTCGACCACCGGGCAGCCGTACCGGTCGGCGATCGCGCGGACGTGCGCCGTGTACGTGGCGATCTTGCCCCGCAGGCGGCGCAGCAGGGGGATCCCGCGGGTGTCGAACCCGGTGAACAGGACCACCGTGCCCGCGCCCGGGACCAGCTCGGCGACGGCACGTTCGTAGCGGTCGGCTATCCGGTCCGGGTCGCCGCCCGGTCTGAGGAGATCGTTGCCCCCGGCGCAGAACGTGACGAGGTCGGGGCGGAAGGCGCGGGCACGCGGTACCTGGCCTTCGACGATCTCGTCGATGACCGTGCCGCGGACCGCCAGGTTGGCGTAGGAGAAGGCTGTCTGCGGGCACCGCTCGGCCAGGTGGCCGGCGAGACGGTCGGCCCAGCCGATCAGGCTGCCGTCCGCGGCCTCGTCGCCGAGCCCTTCGGTGAAGCTGTCACCGACCGCCACGTACGACGCGATGCGGGGGCCGCCGTCCGGGTCCTTCTCTTCCACGTGATCCCCCTCGCCTTCCGCTCCGCCCTCATGGCAGGCATCGTGGTCCGGCGCCCGGAGCCCGGTCAACGCACAGAGGGCGACTTGGGCACATGGCCGCGTCCCGCCGCCCGAGCGGGGGACAGTCCCCGGCGACGGCTCCGACCTGGCCAAGTCCGGCTTGGCCGGGGGCCCCGGGCGGGGAAGGCTGAAGACCGTGCCCACCGCGTCGGCGCGGAGCCGGAGCACCGCTCCCGGGTGGGTGACCGCGCGTGCTCCACCGAGGGCGGTCCGCGAAACGGAGGAATGAGCGTGCAGAGTCCTGGTACCCGCCCGCGGGGTGCGCCCCCGTGGGAAACAGTCCATGTCCCGGCACCCGGGCGCACCGTCCGGGCCCGGGTCCTGCGCCCGCGGGGCCCGCACCACGGCTGGCTGGTCTGGGCGCACGGCGGGAGCTGGCGGAGCGGGTCGGCGAGCGACTGGCACGAGGCGTGTGCGGATCTCGCGCGGCACGCCTCGTACTGCGTGGTCAGTGTCGATTACCGGCTGGCACCGCAGCACCGTCACCCGGCGGCTCTGGAGGATGTGCTCGCCGTCGTCGAATGGGCGCAGGACCGGGCCGGGCGTGAGGGCTCGGCACCGGTGGCCGTGGGTGGCGACAGCGCCGGGGCCACGATCGCCGCGTGTGCCGCCGTGGTCCGCCGGGACCGGGGGCTCGCGCTGTCGGCCCAGGTACTGGCCTACCCGCCGCTGGACCCGTACTGCCGTGCCGCCTCCTACACCCGGTACGCGGGCAACTTCCCCACTCAGGAGGGGCTGACGGCGGCGTGGCGGGCGTATCGCGGCAGCCCGGACACCGAGGATCCGCCCGGTCTGCCCAGCACCCCGCTGTGGGTGGAAGACCTGTCGGGGCTGGCTCCGGCGATCCTCGGCGTGGGGACGCTCGACCCGGTGCTGGACGACGTCCGTCACTACGCGCGACGCCTGCGGTCCGCCGGTAACGACCTCGTGTACCAGGAGTTCGATTCCGGCCTCCACGGCGCGTTCCTCCAGCCGCCCGCCCAGGACGCGGGCCCGGACGACCCGTCCGCGCTGCGCCGGTGGCTGGGTGCCTCACTGCGTGGCCGGCGGCCTGCCGAGGCAGCCGCATCCCCACCCGGTCCGGCCGGACGGCCGGGCCCCGAACTCAAGGAGACCTCATGAACGGCACCCCGACGGCGGCCCAGGACGCCCCCGCCCACGCCGAGGCGCTGCTGCGCCACTTCGGTGACCTGCGCGACGGCACCCATGGGCATGCGTCCTCGCGCCAGGGCAAGGAGGCGCTCTTCTCGAAGGCCGTCGACCTGCTCGCCCCGTACGCCGTGCAGGCCCTGGAGGAGGTCAACACCTACCTGCTGAACCGGACCGGGGAGGTGCGGAGCACGGGAGTGCGGCGGACGGCGGACGGCGACCCCGGTGGGAATGCAGACCGTCTTCCGACGCTACGTCGAACTCGACGCTCCGTGCCTGATCGCCGCCGAGCCGCTCCTGGACGACCCGCTGGGCCGTGCGCGCGTGGGCGTCACGATGTGGCAGGGCGAAGGCCCGAACGTCACGGCCACCGTCACCCTGGCGCCCGTCCTGCGCAGCCGCTCCGTGAAGCCGCTGGCCAGGATCATTCCGCCGCCCCTCCGGACGCCAGCCCGGTCCGTGGCGTAGGCATTCCCGGCGAGCCCTCGTCACACACACCGGAGTCTCCGGAGCCGCTGTCGCTGCCGTGAGAAGGGAGGTCTTCCCCTCCGGCGGCCCCCTCACGGCAGCGCTCCACCCGAATCGGCAGAAGGCGTCATCATCGTGTACTCGACGTTCCGTCCGGACATGCTGGCCGTCGCGGAGCACGCCCGGCCCGGCCGGCCCGGCCGCGCGGCCGGCATCGTGCGCAACGGACTCGACGCCGGGACCAGACGCCCCCTCTACCCAGGAGGCCGCTCGTGAGTTCTGGCGTCTTCGATCCGGCCTCGGCTGCGCTGCAGATCCTGGCCGGAACACCGGAAGGCCGGGCACCCTGGCCTACCGCGACCACCGGACCGCACCGGGGCGCCGGGGAGGTGCCCCCGGGGAACGGCTCCGCCGGGCCCTTCCGCACGACGGAGTCGGGGCTGCTGCCCGACTCCCTCACCGACCGCGGCATGGCCAAGACCTTCGCCCACCTGTACGCACGGGACTACCGGCACGTCAACGGCCTGGGCTGGTACAAGTGGACCGGCTACCGCTGGGAACCCGACGAGCACGACACCGTCGTCTGGAGCGCCGGTGACATGGCCGAGTCCCTGGCCACCAGCGACCCCACCGGTGAGTACAACAGCGTGGAACTGCGCCGTGAGCGCCGCCGTGCCATGTCGACCCCCGGCATCAAGTCCATGCTCACCCAGGCCAAGTCCGCCGAGGGCATGCTGCTGGACGCCTCCCGCCTGGACGCCGACCCCTACGCCCTGTGCACACCCGGCGGAGTCGTCGACCTGCGCACCGGCACGCTCGGCCCGCCGGACCCGCTCACCGGTTTCCACTCGCGCGCCACGTCGGTCTCACCGCAGCGGATGCCCACCCCGCGCTGGGACCGCTTCCTGACCGACACGTTCGGATCGGACACCGCAGGAAGGGAGATGATCCCCTTCCTGCATCTTCTGCTCGGCTACTCCATCACCGGGGACGTCGGCGCGCAGATCCTCGCCTTCCTCTACGGCATGGGCAAGAACGGCAAGAGTGTCCTGCTCGACGTGCTGGTCAAGCTGCTGGGTGACTACGCCGACGCGGCCCCGCCCGGTTTCCTGATGGCCAAGCCCTTCGAGAGCCACCCCACGGACCTCACCGAGCTGCACGGCCGCCGCGTCATCGTCTGCTCCGAACTCAAGGCGGGCGACCGGTTCGACGAGGCCCGCGTCAAGCTGCTCACCGGCGGCGACATCATCAAGGCGCGCCGGATGCGCCAGGACTTCTTCTCCTTCGCCCCCACCCACAAGCTCTTCCTGCTGGGCAACCACAGGCCCGAAGTCGGCACCGGCGGCTTCGCGTTCTGGCGCCGGATGCGCCTGGTGCCATTCGAGCGTGTCGTCCCCGACATCCGCAAGGTCGACAACCTGGCGGACATCCTCGTCACCGAGGAAGGTCCCGGCATCCTGGCATGGCTGATCAGCGGCGCCGGCCGTTACCTGAGCGGCGACAAGGACCTCTCGGGGCCGGAGAGAGTACGGATGGCCACGACGGCGTACGCGGAGACCGAGGACCATCTGGGGCGTTTTCTCGCCGAGTCCTGCCGGGTCCGGCCCGGCGTGCGCGCCGAACAGAAGACCCTGCACCTCGCCTACGTCCGCTGGTGCGAGAGCGAGGGCGCCTCACCGGTCTCCTCACGCGCCTTCGCCGCCCGTGTCCGTGAGGTCATCGGCATCAGTTCGCCCAAGGAGATGGCCACCTCGAACTCCAAGAAGTACTACCCCGGCATCGCCCTGCTCACCGACAACACCGAGGAGCGTGCGTGAGCGCCCTGATCGACCCCGAGGACCTCACCCACGAGGACGCTCTCGTGTGGCTGGAGGACACCAGCTCCCTGGGTTACGTGCGGCAGGCCCTCGACCGGATCACGGGCCGCACCCGCAAACCCCCGTATCACCGGGCCGGCCGCCTCGTCGGGTACGCCACCCTCGGCCCGGGTGCCCGGCCCTCACGCGCGTCCGGCACGTATCTGCGCCGGGTCTTCTGGCTCGCCCCCCACGACCGCGACCAGCAACCCGACGGGCTCTACAGAAGCGGCGCCCCGTCCGAGGCCGTCGACCCCCGGACGGTGGGCCCCGGGGTGAAGGGCTACAAGACGGAACGGTCCGAAGGCGGTCCCGCGTCCGATGCGATGCGTGAACTGGGCATCACCCTGCCCAAGACCTGACGTCCCGGAAAGGGGCCCACGCGGCAACAGGCGTTTCCAGGAGTCGTCGCACCACGTGGTCGTGCCGCCCGGGCGGCGAGCAGTTCGTGCAGACGCCCGGCCGGCATCCTCCGGTCCGGGGCGGGAGCGGCGGGCACCGGCGGGGGCCTGGACGACGTAGGGCGGGTACCCGGTCGCTGACCGGGCGCCGGTTGCGGCGGGCCTCGCGGCTGGCGGTGGAGGGGCTGCGGCCCAGCTCCACGGCGACAGCGCGGACGCCGGCCTTCCTCCCGTAACCGGTCGGCGATGTGGATGCGGCCTGCCTCGTCCGGGCAGCGGGGCGGACCGACGAGGGCGGCGCCTCCTGGCGGATCGGAGGAGCCGTCTTCTCACGGCCCTTGTGAGCGTGCGGCCGTCGCGTCACTTCTTGCCGGTCCGGACGTCGGTGCCGACGCCCCGGCAGGCTTCCTTGCCGCTGCAGCCCCGCTGCATGAGCTGGAGGCATGCCGCCCGCTCCCGGGTCAGCTTCTTCCGTCCCTGCGGCTTCCGGCCCTTCCGGCTCTCGAAGTCCGTCGCACCCCCTTCGGCTGGGGTGTTGCGACGACCACTGAAACCCAAAGGCATTCCGCGCGGGCCCCTTCTCGTCCTCTGCTTCTCCGCTCTCTGCAGTCGCTTCGGCCACTGGCTCGGAACTAAGCGAACCCGCAGGTCACAGAGGTATGGACGCTCCCACAGGGACTGAAGCGACTCAGCTTTGCACTACAGGCTCCCCAGCTCTTGTCCTCGGATGTGTCACAGATGCGCACCTTCAGTCGCTCGAGTCGCTTTCTTCGTCCTCCCAGGCGCTCTGACCAGCAGTCATCCACGAACGACTCAGCACGTTCCGCTTCGGCGCCGGTCGCTGCGCGCCCGGGCTCAGACGCTCTCGTCCGGAATCACTGATGAGGTCCCCCCAGCGGGACCATGCTGGGGCCGGGGTCGTCCCCCACGCGCCAGGGCTCGATGGACGGACTCGTTCGATGACACCCGCGCCGCCGGTGGTCCTGGCGGCGTCTGCGGGCGGATTCGTGACCTTCGAGGGTGCGGTCGCGGATGTACTCGCGCATTCTGCCGGACGCAGAGGGCCCGGCAGAATGCGTTTCCCGGGGGTACCAGGGGTGTGGTCGTCGCACCGGACCGATATCGGCAGCGACGGGCCGGCGAAGGCGGGGAGGAGGCCGTCCGACGTGGCAGCGGTGGCCGGCTCGGGCGCCTGGGAGCAGCAGTGGCCTCCCCGACCCCGTCGTCCCCTCCTCGTCGGAGCAGTACAGCGGCGCCTTCGGAACGACGATGATCATCTACCCGGGCGGCGTCACCGTGGTCAGGGAACCGCGTCAGTCAGGCGAATCGAGTCCACCCGGCGCAGCACGCCCTCGTACCGGCCTCCCCCGTGAGGGGACCGGGACCACGTGCTGTCCCGGTCCCCTCACGGAGACAGGCGCTGTCCCTGGAACGACCAGCAGACACAGGTCTTCCCGGCCGGACCGGTCTCCCGACGAGGACAGCTGAATCAAGAAGGCACTATCTCGTTCCTGCGCTTCCCCTGCGAACGCGGGGTCTTCTCCCCCACCCGTCGCGGCTCGATCGTCCGCGGGTCGACCGCCTCCCCCGGAGCACCTTCCTTGTAGAGGCCCTCGGGGTCGTTCGGCCTGTCGTGAGGCAGCAGGAAGAAGGTACGACGCTGGTAGAGACCGCTGTCGGGGTTGGCCTCGGCATCCTTGTCGAGCTCCGCGTAACCGACCATGCGTCCGTCACGGGCATAGCGGGGCTTCCCCCCACGGCGGGCGCTCTTGTCGAGCGCCTGGCGGACGTAGTCCAGGTCGTCCAGGTCCTCCAGCCACACCACGTTCGCCTCGTGTGCGAGCTGGCTTTCATGCAGCAGCGAGCTCATGGACGCAGCTCCTTGTCGGTGATGTGGTGACGCCCGTGGCTACTCGGTACGGAACGGGCAGTGCGGTGATCCGGAACGCTCCCATGGTAAGACGATGCCCGGATGCGGGGCAGAAAGCCCTGGTGCGTCATGGACGTCCCCCTACCGGTCCGTCGGAATGGACGATGTCGTCCTTGAGCAGTCCCAGGGCGGGGTAGTACTTCTTGCCGCTGGACTTCAGCATCTCGGCGGGGGACGCCAGTCCGATCTCCTGCCGGATGCGGCCGGCGAAGGCCCGGGCGGTGTCGGCCCGGATCCCCTCCGAGCTGCACCAGCCGGTGTAGGTCGCGTACAGAAGACCCTGTTCGACACGCAGGTCCCCGGTATCCGGCCCCTGTCGCAGGCAGCACTCGCCCAGGAAGCGCCCGATGTGGTCCTCGGTGGTCTCGTACGCGGCGGTGGCCAGGCGCACCGACGACGGGCCGCTCAGCGGGTCACGGCTGGTGAGGTAGCGGATCGCGCCCTGGATCAGCCAGTGCAGGATGCCTGGGCCTTCTTCCTGGACGAGCTCGCCGGCCAGGTTGTCGATCTTCCGGTCAGCCGCGACGACACGTTCGAAGGGGATGAGCCGGATACGGCGCCAGAACGCGTGCCCGCCGGTCCCGACCTCAGGCTGATGATTGCCCAGCAGCCAGAGCTTGTGGGTCGGGGTGAAGCTGAAGTAGTCCTGCCGCATGCGGCGGGCCTTGATCTTGTCTCCGCCGGTGAGGAGCTTGACCCGGGCCTCGTCGAACTTGTCGTTGGGCTTGAGCTCACTGCAGACGAAGATGCGGCGGCCGTGCAGCTCCGTCAGTTCCGTGGAGTGTTCGGCGAAGTTGCCCTTGTCCATCAGGAAGCCGGGCGGGGCCGCGTCGGCGTAGTCCCCCATGACCTGGATCATGACGTCCAGGAGGACCGACTTCCCGTTGGCTCCCTTGCCCCAGAGGAAGGGCAGGACCTGCGCGCCGACGTCGCCGGTGATGGAGTAACCGAGCAGCAGGTGCAGGAAGTCGATCATCTCCTGGCCTTGGGCGTCGTCACCGAAGGTGTCGTCCAGGAAGGCGTGCCAGCGCGGGGTCGGCATCGCCTGGGGAGCTACGTGGGTGGCACGCGAGTGGAGGTCCCGCATCGGGTCGGGCTTGTGCAGCCGGCCGTTGCGCAGATCGACGACACCTGCCGGCGTGCACAGGGAGTAGGCGTCGCCGTCGAGGACGTCGGGGTCGAGACTGAGCGCGGGCGCGGCCTTCGCCTGGTGGAGCAGCGCCTTCATACCGCTCGTGGACATGGTCCGCCGACGGTGCTGGGCGATCTCACGGTCGCTGAAGGTCCCCCGCGGGTCGGTGGGCGACATCTGCTCGGCCATGTCGCCCGCGGCCCACAGGGCGGCCTTCTCGCCGCCTACCCGCTTCCACCGGAACTGGTCCCAGCAGTACCAGCCGAGGCCCTCGACGTGACGGAACTGGTCGCTGTACAGCTGGGCGAAGAGCTTCGCGTTGCCGCGGTCGGTGAGCATGGGCGGCAGCAGAACCGGTGCCTCGACCGAGACAGGCGCCTGTACCTGCTGAGGAGGCACCCGGGCAGGAGCCGCACCCTCGAGGTCGAGCATCTGCTGAGCGGCGGCAGCCGCGTCGAAGCGGCTGCTCTCTGCGCTACTCATGCGAGTCCTTTGGGATGGAACGGGCGACCGGCGCCTGCGGAAAGGGCTGCGTCGATGATCGTCTCATTACGGCGGTTCTGGTGGGGACGAGCATAGTGAGCGGCTTCTGCCAGCTCTTGGCGGGCTTCGGCCTGATTCAGATGCCCTGCTTCGGCAAGCCCTCCTGCCGTGAACGCGGCCCGGTTGAGTTTCTCCGTGAACCCGGTGCCCTCGGCGTGGACGGCGCATTCACGAACGGTCTCGAGGAGCGGCTGCAAGAGCGCCTGAGCGGCACCGGTGCGGGGCCGCCTGGCAGGGACGTGCGGCCGCGGGCCGGAAACTGGGGACGGGCCTCCGGCATGGCCCGTGCGCGTCAGTTCAGCGGCCAGCCAGGCGGGGAGGGGGGCAGGGTCGCGTACGGCTCCCAGAGGCGTGTAGACGCCCGCTGAGGTACGAGTGGTGGGGGCCACGATGTATCCGCCGTGGGCCCGTACGTCGACCTGCCACGCGAGCGCGGTCCTGGGGCTCGACCCGGTGGAGGAGCGGTAGCGGACCGCGGGTTCGGAATTGACGTACCAGATGTGCAGCCCCCCGGACGGGGTGCGGACCCGCAGGGTGTTCTCGTCCTCGGCCGGGTTCGGTTCCTGACGGTAGGCCGCGAGAAGGGCCAGGGTGTCGAAGCCTGAGGCGAGACCGGCGAGGTTGACCTCTTCCGGGATCGGGATGCCCGGAAGGAGTCGGTTACGGTCCGGGACCTGCGCGGGGTGGGCGTCGACGTCCAGGACGACGAGATGGGCCGGCCCGCACGACACCCCGACACCTGCACGGGGCTCCCGGCTCCACCACGCGTCGATCAGGGAGAGATCGGTAGTGGCGCTGTGGAAGCCGTGACACCAGAGGCCTCGTTCATGGCAGGGGCAGCGCGAGGGTTCGTGACTGCGGACCCGGCACTGCTCGCAGTTGGCGGCCGGTGTCTTACGTCCCGGGGCAAGCGGGTGCACCGGCCACTGGCGGCCTGCGAGCCACCGGGCTACGTCCACGGGGCACGGCTGCTGCGCGACTCCGGACGAGGCGGTGTCGGCGGGGCGCTGCACTGTTCGTCGGTCCGTTCCTCTTGTGTGGCCAGGGTTGGGTTCCTCAGCTGAGTTCCCAGTGTTTTACCTGGTCAGGAAGACCACACGAAGGACTGAGGGACTGAAGGGACTGACTTTCCCTTATAGCGGCCAGAGCCTAGCGCACGGACCCGCCGCGCCGTGGGAAACATGAGCACTTATTGCAAAATCAGTCCCTTCGGTCCCTCGGGCCGGAAATCCGGACGGGGCGGGGGGCGTCCTGCCAGGGGGATGGGAAACCGAGGGACCGAAGGCCTGCCGGGGCGGAGGGACTGACCGGTCCCCTTTCAGTCCCGGTGGTGTTTCCGCAGGTCAGAGCACCTGGACCCTGGAAGGGAGGGACTGAAGGGACTCATTTCTCTAGTTATCAGCGCACCAGAGATATGTAAGGGTCAGTCTTACGTACGCGCGCATACACGCGCCTGCACGCAGACGGAACAGGGAGTTTCGGTCCCTTCAGTCCCTTCAGTCCCGAGCGGATCGCTCTGACCTGGTCTTTTGCTGAGGGACTGAAGGGAGGAGGGACCGAAGCAATCCGGTCCCTCCTCTTTCTGAGGGCTTCTCCTGGCAGGTCCATGCCCTGCCGGTCACCGGCCGCGGCTTGCAGAAGATGCCGTTGCCGCCTCTGTCCGCAGGCGGGTTTTGAGCGCAACCACCCCTCCTCCTGATTCCTGACAGCTGAACGTGAGGACATCCGGAGGGATTGGCGGTACCTCTCCCCCGGGTGGTCCATCAGATGCGTTTGCGGGCCGGCCCCCTGCCCGGTATGCGAGGGTGTGTCAGGCGCCTTCCTCCACGAGGGCCTTGGATCCTTCAGAGGCGCTGGGCGTCTGAGCCGTCGACGTGCGTACGACCGTGTCCGTTCCCGCCGGTTTTCTGCGGGGGCTCAGGAGGACGAAGGCGAGGAGGGCAGCCAGGAAGGTCAGGGTGGCCGAGACGGTCAGGCACAGGCGCATCCCCTCGAGGAAGGCGTCAGCCACGGCCCTCTGGACCTCGCCGGCCTTCGAGCCGAGCGGTACCGTGCCGATCGCGCCGAGGCCCCCGTCACGGGTCGCGCCGGCAAGCCGGTCGGCGAGGGGGCCGTCGACGCCGGCGACGGAGAGGTGCCCCGGCAGGGAGGAGACTGCGCGGCTGGTGAGGAGGGCTCCGAGCACGGCGGGGCCGAGGGCGCCGCCGACTTGCCGGAAGGCGTTGTTTCCTGCGGCGGCCATTCCGGCGAGCGGGTGGGGTACGGAGGCCACGGCGACGGCGGTCATCGGCGTCGTGACAAGCCCCATGCCCAGCCCCAGCAGGACCAGGCGCCAGGAGAGCGAGGCAAAGGATGTGCTTGTATCGGCGCCGAGTAGTGTGAGCAGCGCGGCGGTCACCATGAGCAGTCCTGTGGTGATCATGAGGCGTGGTGAGACCTTGTGCATGATGCGTCCTGCGACTCCGCTGATGAGCAGCGCGGCACCGGTGATCAGGAGCATCCGCCAGGCGATACCGAGTGTCTCGAGGTGCTGGACCATGCCGAAGTAGAGGCTCAGCACGAAGAAGAAGCCGATCATGCTGAGGAACATGACCATGGCCACGAGTGTGGTGGCGGTGAATCCGGGGCTGCGGAAGAGCGAGAGGTCGAGCATCGGGTGTGAGGAGCGCCGCTCGGCCACGACGAAGGCGATTCCGCTGATGACCGCGACGGCGAGTGCGACGACGACCTGTGTTTCGGCGAAGGAACCGGCACCGCCTTGGATGACTCCGTAGACGAGTGCGGTGATGGCGAGCGCGGCCGTGATCTGTCCCGGCCAGTCCAGGCGTCCGGTGCGCGGTGCGCGCGATTCGGGCAGCAGCCGCAGGGAGAAGCCGAAGGCGAGGAGTGCCACGGGTATCGGCACGAGGAAGATCCACCGCCAGCCCGTGTGGCCGAGGATCGTCCCGGCGGCCAGGCCGCCGACGGCGAGTGCCCCGAGCAGGCACATGGCCCAGAAACCGATGAACTTTCCGCGCTCGCGGTGGTCGGGTACGGCGTGGCTGATGAGTGCGAGCGTCGTCGGCAGCAGCGCAGCCGCGCCGACCCCGGAAAGCGCCTGGCCGGCCCACAGTTGGCCGATCGTGTGTGCGGTGAGTGAGGTCGCGGCACCGGCGGCGGAGAACAGCAGCCCGGCGAGGTAGACCTTCTTGCGGCCGTGCACGTCGCCGACGACTCCGGCGGTGAGGATGAAGGCGGCCATCGGCAGCACGAAGGCGTCCGAGACCCATGACAGCTGCAGGGTGCTCGTGGAGAGAGCCGACTGGATGGCGGTCAGGCTCACCGAGACACTGGTCACCGGCAGGTAGGCGACGAAGACCCCGAGGCAGGCCATGAGAAGCGTCGTCCCGCGACGGGACTCGGCAGCGGGTGGTGACTGGGACAAGAGGACTCCTTCGGAGCGTCGAGGCTCCGGCGCGACGGACGGATGGGTATGCGTGACCGGTACGGCGGGTTCGGCCGTACCCGGGCAGGGGTGGGCGACGGGCCGCGCCCAGCACTGCCGGGCGGCCACCGTGCAGCCCGGAGCCGAGGGCACCGAAACCCGTATGGGCGTGGAGGTCGCCGTACGCGTCCGGGAAGACCACCGTGGGCCTCGCAGCGGCGCTCAGCGGTGTTACGAGGCCTCGCCCGCACGTCCTCCAGAAGTTTCCGCCACGCCTGACGATTTCCCCAAGCCCGTGCGGATCACATGAGGAAAACTGCTCCTACCAGGTGTTTGATGTGATGATCACACCATGCTTGACGTTCTGGACAGCCATATCCTCCACGCGCTGCATGTGGTGCCGCGTGCTCCGTTCCGCGTGATCGGTGAGGCGGTGGGGGCATCGGAACAAACCGTGGCGCGACGCTACCGGGCGATGCAGCGCACAGGAACCATGCGGGTCGTGGGGCTGGTCAACCCGGCGGTGCACGATCTCACAGCGAGTATCGTGCGGATCACGCTGCGCCCGGACAGGATCGACGCGCTTGCCGAGACAGTGACCCGGCTGCCTGAGATCTCCTTCGCGAACATCTCCTTCGGCGGTTCGGAGATCATCTGTTCGATGGAAGCGCCTCACGACGGCCGGGTGCCGGACGTGCTGCGCCGGCTCGCCCGCTTTCCGGGAGTGGTGGGGCTCAACACCCGCATGGTGTTGCACGCTTACTCCCCGCCCGGCGCCGACTGGGCGCGGCTCGGCCCCTCGCTCCCGGAGGAGGCGGTGGAACTTCTCCGCGAGCGCCACCCCCGGCAGAGGCCGCAGGGCCCGCCGGTCGATTTGCGCGAGGACGACGCCGCACTGCTGGCCGTCCTCGCCGAGGACGGCCGGGCGAGCCAGGCCGCACTGGCCAAGGGCACCGGCTGGACCACCGGCCGGATCGCACGCCGCATGGAGGCCCTGGAGCGCTCGGGCACACTCATCTACGACGTGGACCTGGTCCCTGAGCGGCTGGGTTACCCCTTCGGCGCGGCTCTGTGGCTGCAAACCTCCCCCGAGCGGCTCCATGAGGTGGGCACGGCCGTCGCCGCGCTCCCCCGCGTCGTCTTCGCCGCGGCCACGACCGGCGAACAGAACCTCATGGTGATCGTGATGTGCACGGACGCCGCCGATTTCTACGACTTCCTCAGCCGCGGCCTCGCCACGGTCCCCGGCATCACCGGCTACACGGTGAGCGTCCGCCTGCGCCCCCTCAAACAGGCTGCGTCGCTCGTCTACCGGGGACGGCTGGTCCCCTCGCCTCCGCGACGGTGAGCACGGCCTTCGGTCACCGCGGAGAATGAGGCGTGATCATGCAACGCGGACCCTGGCGCTCGTGGCTCCTGGTGCTGCCGGGCTCTTGCTACGGCCGGTCGGTTCGGGTCCCGAGACGTAGCCCGCCCGTTCGCCGGCGCCGGGAAAATCTGAGTCCCTTCAGGTGAGCGAGCCGCCGCCCACAGTGATGCCGCCGGGGGTGCAACCCCAGCGCTGCTCCCCGGTCCGTGGGGATGGCGCCCCGCACTCCATCGCGTCCACGACGCCGGAGCCCTGTTCCCCGCGCCCGGGGATGGTGTGGTGCAAGGGGCAGTCCCAGGAACCTCGTGCACGGCAACTGCTCCCCGCGCCTGGCTGGGCTGGTCCTTGGCCCCATGCTCAGCGTGTGGCGACCGCGGGCTGCTTCCAGCGCGCAGACGGAGACGGGGCTGAGCGCTGGCGGAGCACGGCGTCCTGGGCGCTCTGGCCCTCCGCATGCAGAGATGGCTCAGACATCGGGACCCCCCATGCGGCCAGGATCGGTTCCCTCTCTTCGTAAGCGTGGCTCGGTGCGTGGTTGTTGTCCACGCACCGAGCCACGCTTACGCCGTCTCATTCACAGCCCCAGTGGGCCGCACGGATGACTTACGTGTATCTGCGAGAAGGAGCCCGTTCTGCGGGGCACGTTCCTGCGGGGTGTGCTGTCCGCGGCCAGCACACCCCTGCGGTACCGGCGAATGGCGGGGCGCCTGATTTCTTCGGGACCTGGCAGCCCCCGGCCTTCGAACCCTGCCTCTCTCGAAAGCGACCTCGAACCGGGCCACCCGTTCGAGTACTTACCGGACGCTGAGGCGGCCCTCGTCCGATCATGTGCTCCGACCGAGGAATGGCACGTGACCGGGACGACGGCCGTGAGGGTGAGGCTGCTGTCTGATCCTGTTCCAGAGAGGCGTTCGTGGAGGCGTCACGCTTCCGGGACGAGTTGTCCGCGTGTCTGACCACGCGGGGGATGAGCTGTTCGGGCCGGCGGATGCCCTGCTGTGTGTTCCGGGTGCGGTGCACTCGGCAGTGGAGCTGACATTGCTGCCCGAGCACGGCGCGCTGTGTGACGGCCTCAACCACGACCGGGTCGGCACCGACCGGTTGCGGACATCTCTGGCCGGCCTGCCACTGCTCCGGGCCCCCGGCGGGCGTCTGGTGCCGGCGGTGGGCTTCTCGCCGTGACTGTGGTCGGACGCATGTCCGCTGGAGTGGCTGTTCTGACACGTCGACGGCCGGGCGAAGACGGCCTCGCAGTTCATTCCCGGTTGGCCGTACTCGTTCGTCGCGGTGCTGAAGACGGGCGCGACGTCCTGGACGCGGTCCGGGCCGGCCGACGACGTCACTTCGGTGACTGCCGCCCAGCTCCGCGACGTCGTCGACAGGCTCAGCGTTGTGGGCCAGTGGCAGCCCGGCGAGCCGGGCATTCTGATCGTGATCGACGTCGGCTACGACATCCCCGCCTGGCCTGGTCCTGCGCGATCTCCTGGCCGGTGGTCGGGCTGAACGGACGCACCCGCAGCGACCGCGTGATGAGGTTGCCGAAGCCGTCCCAGCTGCCCGGCACGAACGGCCGACCACCGAAGCACGGGCCGGATTCCCTCTTCACCGGACCGGAGACCTGACCCGAGCCAGCGGTCACCACCCGCGCTGCCACGGGACTCACCTGTCTTCCCATCGTCGAGGACCGGCTCTACCTCGCCTGCTGGCTGGACCTGGCCACCCGCGAGGTCTTCGGGTATGCGGTGGCCGATGACCACCGCGCCTGCTTCGCCGTAGACGCCCTGAAGACGGCCCGTGGCCGTGGCGGTCCGCAGCCAGGACGCATCACACACTCGGATCGCACCAGCGAAGGCGGATTCATCTGAATTCCGCAGCCAAGTAAGCGAGTCGGGACTGTGGCAAAGCTGCGGTCGCACGGATCACGTTTCGACTGTCAGTCTGTTCGTACCGGATCCCGCAAGGATCGGGTAGTCCCGGCCGAGACCAGGCAGCGCCACCAGCACGTCCTCGCGGCAAAGAGATCGAATGACCGAGGCCGCGGGGAACTTCATGCCGCCGAGATTGCGCGGGTCGGTGTCTGGTCCTGACCGGCCCATAGGTTGTGGGACGGCCGGAGACTCGCAACCACCCATAGCGAGACCGCTCCCCCGAGTCCGGGCCGTACACAGCATGAGCGCAGCTGGCCGCCTTATTACGGCGTAATGGATGTGCTCGCGACGAGTACCCCTGCCCAGACCCGAGGCGGCGTCATTACGCCGTAATACTCGGATGCAGGACACGAAGTCCTCCCCCGTCATTACGGCGTAATAATCGTATCCAGCCAGGCAAGAGAGCCGTTCGAAGATCCTCATAAGGTGCGATGCCCAGGTGTGCTGTCCACGGAGGTTGGGCGCGGTGACGTCCGATGCAACCGCTGGAGGCGCGATGGCCGATCCTGTCCGTGTGCACAGGCTGACCGACGATGAAGGGGAGTGGCTGCAGCAGATCGTGCGACGGGGCAGCACCAGCATGGTGCACTATCGATGCACGATGATGCTGCTGGCCTCAGCCGACCAGGACCGCGTCCCGGTGGTTGCCGAGCTGGTGCAAGCCGACGAGGACACCGTCCAGGAGGTGATCCACCGGCCCAACGAGATCTGCCTGGCCTGCCTGGACCCTCGGTGGTCGAGAGATCGCCCACCGCCTGCTCAATCCTGACGACGAAGACTTCGTCGTCCAGACGGCCGCCCCGCCCGGCCGGGCTTGGCCAGTCCTTCACCCGCTGGTCCCCGCGCAAGCTCGTCGCCTGTCTGCGCACAGTGCACGGCCGACTCATCCATCCGGCGCGCCCTCCGCCACCCGCAATTCGTCCATTCGCGTCCGAACCGCACTCACCGCCGTCACCCCCAGATCCGACGCCCACGAGAGTCCGGCCCTGTCGACGCCCTCGGCGACGCCAGTAAGGATGGCGAGGGTCAGGCCGGCCCACTGCTCCTCGGTCAAGTAGTCAGGCTTGCTGACCGGTCCCGGTGCAGGCGGCATGCTTTCTCCTTTCGGAAGGTATGTCGCCACATCCAACCGCGACGGCCACCCCACCCGGCGAACCCATGCGGTCAGAACACCAGAGACCCACGAACCCGTCGGCCGCACCTATCGGGTGGCGGCTCAAGACCCATGCCCGGCCCGGGGGAGTAGCTCAGGAGACCGCCCCCGTCCCTGCCGTGTCCTCCGCGCCCACTATCCGAGAGGAGGGCGGTGTTCACTCTGCGGGGAGGGCGAGGATGCGAGCACGAACCGGTGAGCATGGAGTGTTCGTCTCCACGCGGGCCGCATGCCGAGTTCGGCGGTCATTACGGCGTAATAGCGAGGCAGACCCCGGCCCTGTCAGTCCGGCGACGGGAGCGCCTTTTCGTGATGGCGCCGCCCGCCCCCGTTATGTTCTTGGCGGTCCTGCAATGGGACCGCTGGCCTCCGGGCCCGGCATGACTGTGTCCCCCTGTCGAAGGCATGACCTGGGGG
>NZ_JBIBZU010000027.1:0-90187 GCF_043088245.1 Streptomyces sp. NPDC014623
CGCGAGATGACCCGGCTGATGGCCGACGCCGGCATCACGCCGCAGGTCGCCCAGGTCCGCTCCGGCGAGGCCGAGCTGAACCGCATCACCGGCGCCCGGATCCCGTCTGGCATCCCGGTCGTGATCACCGCACCGGTGGTCGAACGCCCCAGGCGCGGTGTCTCCTCCCGAGGTCGACGCCGCCCCGTTTCGGCGACCCGGCGCGCGTCCGTGCTCCAGACCGTCGTGGACGCGGCAGCCTAGAACATTCGTGATCAGGAAGCTGACCCATCTCTGTAGGAGGCACCTTTTGACGCTCGTTCAGATGCAGCACCGTCCGGCGGACACCCACCCCGTGCACAGGGCGGTGGTCGAAGTCATGGACACGGCCGGACCTCAGGTCTGTGACGACATGAGCGTCGAGGTAGCGCTAGCCGTCATGGCCGCCGCGCGCACGGGCCGACTCGTCGTCTGCGACCAGGACGGCCAGTGCACCGGTCTGGTCACCCAGACCGAACTCGCCACCGTCCGGGACAGCTCCGCCTACACGGACCGGGTTCGCCTACGCGACATTCTCGGCGACCGAGGAGCGTTCACCTCACCCGTGACCAGTGCGGCCGAAGCCGGGCTCGCGATGCGCCACCTCCGGCTCGGTGCTCTGCCGGTGGTCGACGAGCGAGGCAGCGCTCTGGGCGTCCTCGCACTCTCCAGCTGACCCGCCTCACCCCCTGGCCGGACCGCTTTCCCTTCTCCTCTGTGAGGCCACATGCGCTGCGTCATCGCCCGCTTTCCGTTCGATCTCACCAAAAGTGGCGTGCTGGAATCGATGAAGGGCATCAAGCCCGAACCGGACACCGGTGAATCCGTGACCATCGGCCGCCGCCTCTATCCCGTCAAGCAGGTCGGCCAGGTCATCACCCGCCAGGACCGACGTGACTTCAGCGCCGCCGAAGTCTTCCGGGCCATGACCAAGCTCGGCTTCACCTGCCACACCCTTCCCGAGGCCGCACCCGCGCGCGCCCTCAGCCCGCTCCAGCAAGCTTCCGCGATGCTCGGCACCCCCGCGTCCGTCTGACCGGCAGGTAAGACGCGAGCCGGCACCTGAACACCGGTGTGGGCCCGACCGGTACGCCGGCCGGGCCCACACCGCTTGCTATGGCTTCCGGCCGCAGTGTCTGCTCAGAGGTCGGAATGGCTGAAGTCGCCCACGGTCCAGGCGCTGACGTCCCTGATCGCAACACGGCGTATTCCACCCGTCTCCGGAATTCCCGCCGTGCCCTGAGGGCCCCGGGCGGCATGGAAGCGAAGACGTGCGGGCGGTTCGTCCTTTTGTGAGAACTTCGGAGACGGGTGGAGAATTCACCAGGCGATGCGTGCGGGAGACCCGCGGGAACAAGCGCTGGTGACCGCGACGGCGGCGCCGCCTCCGAAGCCGAGGTTCCGGAAGAGGAGCCGGCAGCCGATGACGGCCACCGACTGGGGGGCCGTACCCGTGCCGCCCTGGGTGAGCACGAACGGCAGGCCGAAGATTCAGAACGCCTGAAGGACGCGGGAGAGGACCGCGATGGTGCGCGCCCAGGAGTACTGCGAAGGCCGACTCACGCAGGGCAGAATCCGACGCGACCTCGTCCGCTTCCTCGGAACGCTACACCGCCCGCCAGGTGTTTCACCTGGTCGGCCAGTCGCAGCCAGGACCCTGTCGATAGGGGCTGTGACACGGCGGAGCCCCGCCGGGAGCCATCCTGACGGGACTTCCGCGTGGAGCTGTGTCACGACGAAACCGCACCGAGCGGCTTCGCCGTGAGATCGAGTGCGCCGGCGCGGACGATGTGGACGGCGCCTCATGCGGTCCGGGACCGCGAAACGTCCGGTGTAACTCCCGATCATGGAAGATGCATCGATGACCGGCAACGACATGACCGAGGCCGAGGCCGTCGAGCCGTCCGAGGCGGCACCGGCCAGGTCTGCCGCTTGCTCGCCCGCGGCCGGTGCGCGTCACCGCCTGCCGGTCTCCCCGCGTGTGTACGTCTCCTTCGGCAGTGCGCGCAGGGTGGTCTGGGCCTTGAGGAGCATTTCCTCGTACTCGGCCTCCGGGTCGGAGTCGAGGACGATGGCGCCGCCCGCGCCGATGGTCAGTTCGCCGTCATGGCGGACGGCGGTGCGGATGGTGATGCTCAGGTCCGCCGTGCCCGTGTAGCCGACGAAGCCGATGGCGCCGGAGTAGACGCCGCGAGCCTCGCCCTCCAGGTCGTCGATGATCTCCATGGTGCGTAGTTTCGGTGCCCCGGTCATGGACCCGCCGGGGAAGCAGGCCCGGACCGCGTCCACGGCGGAACTGCCCTCGCGCAGGGTGCCGGTGACGGTGGAGACGAGCTGGTGCACGGTGGCGTAGGACTCCACCGCCATGAGCGAGGGGACGGTGACGGTACCGATCTCGCAGATCTGCCCGAGGTCGTTGCGGAGCAGGTCCACGATCATCAGGTTCTCGGCGCGTGTCTTGGGATCCGTGCACAGGGCACGGCGCGTGGCCTCGTCGGTGTCCGGGTCCGGGTGCCGGGGCGCCGTGCCCTTGATCGGCTTCGCCTCCACCGTACGGGCGGCGTCCACCTTGAGGAACCGTTCGGGTGAGGAGCTGAACACCACGAGGTCGCCGAGGCGCAGCAACGCCGCGTAGGGGGCGGGGTTGAGTCGCCGCAGGCGCCGGTAGTAGGCGATGTCGTCGGCCGGTGCGGGCAGATGCAGGTTGGTGGTGAGGCAGATCTCGTAGCTCACGCCCTCGCGCAACCTGCGGTCGCACTCCTGGATGTCCGCCAGGTACTGTGCGCGCGGGCGCGCCAGCCATGCCGAGGCGTCGTGCTGCTCGGGGGGCGGCGGGGCGGAGGCGTCCGCGTGCGCGGCGGGAAGTTCGGCCAGGACGGGGACGACCGTTCTGATCCATTTCTGCGCGGCGTCGGAGTCCTGCTGCTCGCAGACGGCGACGACGTACGTGCGGTTCTCGGCGTGGTCCACGGCGATGAAGCGGTCCGCCTGGAGCCACACGGCGTCCGGGGTCCTTGACCGGTGGGCGCGCCGCCCGCCGAGGTCGGCCTTCAGTTCGTAGCCGAAGTAGCCGACGTAACCACCGGTGAAGTCGAAGGGGAGCTCACCGGCCCCCTCGACCACGCGGCCGGTGCGGCGGTCGAGCGCGTCGAAGACGCTGCCGTCCTCCCGGCGCGAGGTGCCGTCCGGGTGGTCCACGACGGTGTGCCCGTCCTCGACGCGGTAGGTCAGCATCTCCGCTCCCGGCTCCTCGGCGGCGCCGAAGAACGAGAAGCGGGCCAGACCGGGTTCCACGTGCGAGCTGTCGAGCCAGAAGGCGCGGGTGCTCGTCCCGTACAGCGCCAGGTACGCGGCCTCCGCGTCCACGGCCCGGTCCAGGACGTCGTACTCCGCGCGCAGCCGAGGCGATGACGCGCCCGAGGCCGCGACCGGTACGGGCGCGGCCTCGGCCCGCCCCTCGTACGGGCCCGTACCGCTGTCGCGCCCCGCCAGTGCCAGGTCCCGGAAGTTGGTCACGAGGCGGGCGCCGTGCTCCGTGCAGATCGACTCCGGGTGGAACTGCACGCCCCACCAAGGCCGTTCGCGGTGGGCCAGGCCCATGATCACGCCGTCCTCGGCGCGCGCGGTGACCTCCAGGTGCGCGGGCACGGGTTCGGCGACGCTCAGCGAGTGGTAGCGCACGGCGGTGAAGTCCTGCGGGATGCCGACGAAGAGATCCGTACCACTGTGCCGGATCGTGGACAGGTAACCGTGCCGGGGCTCCGGCGCGGGTGTGACCGGCGCGCCCGACAGCAGACCCACGCCCTGGTGTCCCAGGCACACCCCCAGGACCGGCAGCCCGGAGTTCTCCAGGACATCGCGGGAGCGGCCGAAGTCACGGGGGAGCGCCGGGTGGCCGGGGCCCGGGGAGATGACCGCGGCGTCGAAGCCGTGCGGGTCGAACCGGTCCCGGGCCCCGGCATCGTTGCGTACGACGACGGGGGCGACGCCGTACACCTTTGCCAGCAACTGGTACAGGTTGTAGGTGTAGGAGTCGTAGTTGTCGATGAGCAGGACGCGCATGGGGTCAGCACCTTGGGTGGGGTGGCGGTCAGGGGGTTCGGGTCGACACCGTTGACCAGTCGAAGGGGAGGGTCTCCAGGACGTCCAGCTCTTGGCACAGCTGCCGCAACCCGCTGAAGTCCTGGAGGAGCCGCTTGCCCCCGGAAGCGCTGCTGAGGTCCCGCAGCATCTCCTCGCCCCCCTCCACGTCGAGCAGGTCCAGGATCCTCGCCCAGGTGGTGAAGTCGTGCGCGGCGAAGGCCTCCATCCCGTCGGCCAGCGCGGCGAGGAAGTAGTCGCGCTGCCCGGGGGAGAAGTGCTTCCACGCCTCCTGGGCGAGGGTGTCCGCGATCGAGGCGTGGCAGTACTCGTCGCGGTTGTGCAGGACGGCCGTCATACGGTTCACGGGCTGGATCCCGTGGCTCTCGGCGACGAGGTCCAGGTGGGCGTTGACCGAGATCTCCGCGACCGTGGTGAAGGCGAGCGACACCAGAGCCCGCTCCTCGTCCGTCCCGGCGCCGGCGAGCCGGTGCGCCTGCCTGCGCGCCTTGTATGCGAGGGGCAGCGCCGTCTCGGGCATCCGCCAGCCGCGCTTGCGGCGCGTCACGGCACTCGCGTTGAGGTGCATCAGCGTGTGGTACTGCTCGTCGACCATGGCCTGGGTGACCGCGAGCGTCATGGCCTCGCTGTCGATGCCCGTGTCGAAGACGCCCTGCGTGACCAGGGCGAGGCCCGGGTTCACCACGTGCTGCTCGATGTCCATGATGTTCTTGTTGAACGAGATCCACCCCCACGCGAGAATCCGCGCCTTCATACCGTCGTCGAGCGCGAGATAGGTGGGGTGTTCGCGGAAGGGCAGCAGGGCCTCGGGGAAGTCCGGCCGGTCCAGTTCGAAGACGTCGTCCAGGTTCGGCTCCTCTTGCTTGACCGTGGCACGCCGGTGCCAGTTGCCCGCGAGCCTGCTGAGGACGGCGTTCTCCACCGCGTCGTGCGGGTCGTGCTCCGGGAGCGACCGGAGCCGTCGCGCCACGGTGAACGCGCCGGGGTCCGTCTCGTTGGGTATGTCGTTCATGGTGACCTCGGTCCAGGTCAGAGCCGTCCGGCGCGCACGGCGCCGGTCTTGGTCCTGAGGGATTCGATCTCGTCCGGTTCCAGCGCGACGCCGAAGACCTGCTCCGGGGCGGAGAGGACCCCTTCCACACCGAGTCCGCGGTGCACCGGTGCCACGCCGGCCCGGATCGCGGTGAGGGTTTTCCCGATGGGCACGTGCCACACCGCCGGCTGGGTGCGCTGGAGGACCAGCCGGTGGCTGAAGGGCGAGCGGGGGCGGCCCGGGCAGAAGTGGTTGAGGAGCTCGAATTCCGCGGGACAGCGGTTGTCCAGCAGTGGGGTACGCATCACGGACCGCCCAAGAATTTCCGGAGCGTCTGGACGTCGCCGGGTTCCAAGGTGATCCCGAAGAGCTCCTCGGGAGCGGAAAGCATCTCGTCCTTGTCGAGTTCCCGGAAGGTCGCCGGCCTCGCGGGACGCATTTCCGTGAGAGTGCTACCGGCGAGGAGGTGCCTCACTTCGGGCTGTGTGCGCTGGAGGACCATCTGGTGGTTGAACGGTGAGCGCGGATGCGTGAGGCAGAAGTGGTTGAGGAGCTCGAAGTCCGAGGGATAGCGCACGTCCGTGGTGAAGCCGTAGAGCTCGGCCGGTCCTTCCGGCCGCAGGAACCGCAGCACGTGTTCACCGGTCGACTCTCGTTCGAGATCGAACGACCAGTCGCCGTCCAGCTGTGCTTCCTCCGCGATCCGGATCGGCTCGTGCGGTCCGTAGGCACCGAAACTCACGTCGTGGAGCCAGCGTTCGCCGTCGAGCTCCACGCACAGGGCCACGTGGAGGGCCGGCCCGAACTTGTTCCCGGTGCGGATCCGCGTTCGGCCGGCGAGCGCCGTGAACGTGAACCCGATGCGGTCGAGCACGGCCGCCATCAGCACGACCTGCTCCAGGCACCAGCCACCGCGGCCCCGTCGCACGATCTTGTCCTGGACGCTGTCCAGGTCGAGCGGTACCGCCGTGCTGCCGAACAGCGCGTCGAGGTTGTCGAAGGCGATCGCGTCGACATGGGCGGCGTGCAGGCCGCGCAGTGTGGAGAGGTCCGCAGCCACGCCGCCCTGGTAGCCCACGCGGGCCAGGTAGGCGTCCAGGTCGACGCCACCGCCCTGCCACATCGAATCTGTCATATGTAGCTCACCCTTCATGTGAACTGCCCGGCGACCATGGCCGCGAGAATGAGCCAGCCGAAGTAGGTGTTGGAAACGAAGGCGTCCCAGCACGATTTCGGGTCGTCCAGGTCCACACGTACGATCAGGTAGGACAGGTAGATTCCCGCGAGTGCGAGGATCAGGTAGAACGCCCACCCCATCGACGTCTGAGAACCGGCCCACAGCACGCCGCCGACACTGAGCACGGCGAAGACCGCCAGCCACGCCTTGGTGGCCTTGCCGAACAGCAGAGCGGAAGACTTGACACCGATCTGGCGGTCGTACTCCTTGTCCTGATGGGAGTAGATCGCGTCGTGAATCAGGGTCCAGAAGGCCCCACCGGCGTACAGGCCGTACACCGCGAGCGGGTAGTCGGCGCTTCCGGCCGCCGCTGTCCAGCCGATCAGCGAGTAGACGCTCATCACCAGCGCCAGGAACGCCGAGGGCCAGAAGAAGACGCGCTTCATGTAGGGGTACGCGACGATCAGCGGGTACGAGGCCGCGGCGACCAGGGATGTCTCCACGTTCACCACCGCCAGGACCAGCAGTGCGACCACGGCCTGTGCGGCGGCGAACAGGAGTGCGTTCTTGACGCTGACCGTCCCCGACACGACAGGACGCGACACGGTGCGGGCGACTCGGGCGTCCACGTCCCTGTCGATCACGTCGTTGACCGCGCAGGCAGCGCCGCGAACCAGCACCGCAGCGACGGCGAGAAGCACCACCGCCAGCGGGTCCGGCCGTCGCCCGGACGCAAGGGCGACAGCCCACAGTCCCGGGAGCAGGTAGAGCACGTATCCCGTGGGCCTGTCCAGTCGCATCAACAGGAGGTACACGCGGACTGGAGTGGGGCTCTTCGTGACTACGCCTCTAGATATTTCGTGCAGCATCAGGACCCGATCACCATGTCACCGGAAGTTGGATCAACCCGCCGATCAGCGTGTTGAGGCGCAGTCTCAGTTCATCCACACCGACAGCCAGCCGCATGGTCGGGAATCGCGTGACGAGCTGGGTGAGCACCACCTGCAGCTGCATCCGGGCCAGCGTCGCGCCGACGCAGTAGTGCGCACCGTGCCCGAACGCGAGACTGCCCGTGGTGTCGCGAGTGACATCGATGCGGTCGGGGCCGGCGAAGGCCGTCTCGTCGTGATTGGCCGCGATGATGTTCAGCAGCACGAAGTCACCGGTCCGGATGGTGACCCCGTCGATCTCGAAGTCCGTCAGCGCGTAACGGGGCATGCCGCCGGTGTGCGGATTGGGCATCGACATCCGCAGGGTTTCCTCGACCGCGCCGGGGATGAGACCCGGGTCGCGCAACAACGCCTTCCACTGCTCGGGGTCGGCCAGCAACAGCGACACACAGGTGCCGATCCGGGCCACCGTGGTCTCGTAACCACCGAACAGCAACAACGCCGTCAGTCCGATGACCTCGTTGTCGTTGATCCCTTCGGTCGCGCAGATCCTGGAGATCGCGTCATCGCCCGGGTTTCGCCGCTTGTCAGCGACAAGTTGTTTGCAATAGGCGAACAGCTCACTCAGCCCTTGCTTGGACCTGACCGGGTCCCCGACGCCGGCGGCGTCCTGGGTCCAGCCCCCGAACCGGTCCTTGTCCTCCTGGGGCACGCCCAGCCACTTGCACATCACCTGGATCGGCAGCGACAGCGCCAACGCCTCGCGTAGGTCCACCGGTGGCTTCTGGCCGGCCATTCCGTCCAGAAGCTGCCCGGTCACCTCTTCGACGTAGGGCCGCAGCGCCAGCATCCGCTCGGGTGAGAAATGCGGCTCCAGCAGCGCCCGCAACCGGGCGTGGTCGGTGGCGAAGTCGCCCAGCAGACCGGCGAGAATCGCAGAACCGCTGTCCTTCGCCGCAGCCCGCGGATCGGGATTCGAGCGGCTGAGCCGGTCGTCGTCGAGCAACTTCCTCACCCAGGCATGGCCGGTGACCAGCCACGCCTCGTCTCCCTCGGCGGTACGAACCCGATGAACCGCGCCCTGGGACTGGAGCGTGCGCAGCCCTGACGCGAGGTGCAGCACATTCGTCTGCTCGAAAGGCAATTGAGCTGGGGTACTCACTGACGGCCTCCGCCGGAATCGAGGTTCGGACCACCGTGTCGAAGAAGGTCACGACGTACTGGAGCGCGTCGTCCCGATGTTCGTCGGGGAACGAGGAGGGCGAACTCGCCGACCAGCCTCTTACCGGTCAGAAGCTACGCGCATGAGGTTCACGAATCACACCACTGAAAATCACTGCGCTGGATATGTTGCGTAAATATCTTTTCAGCCCTTACCCCTGCGTCGCCGTGCGATGGAATTTCGGCTAGCCAGGGATGGATGAGCGCTTTCCTGAAGCTCCTGATCACCCGGCACCACTACAGGTCGATGCGTGGGCGACTCCTGCGTCTGTGCGCAATGCGAAACCGGGGTGTTGCATCGGAATTTGCGTGATCGTTCTGACTGCCATCCTGGTGGGCGGCCCTGGTCGTGTCAACGATGCGGCGTGCGCATCTTCGGGTTTAGGAAAAACCCCAAAGAAGGCGGCGCAGGGCTGGATTTGGACTACTCTGCGGATTGGTTGCCGCTGGGCGGCGTCCAAGGCCGTAGTTCGGGTCCGGCTGTCGAGCCGGCGTCCAACGGTGAACAAGGCTTCCCGAGAGGGCTTCGGTTTCCACGGGCCGGCGTGGATGCCCTGTTCGGTGGCGCGGGTCAGGCGTTCCGACGCGGACGTCGTGGCGCGGAACGGAGTGGGATGAGTGGCGGTGAGCGGGTCTTGCCGGCCGAGCGGTGTGTGCCTTCTCCGCATCGGTGTCTCGCCGCGGGTGCGGCGGGACGCGGACGCACGTGGGCTGGAGGTGCTCGACGCGACCTGCCCCCGGCGGCGGGACGCACCAGGAGAGCCCGCCGGTCCGCTCGCGACGGGTGGACGTTGCTGCTGATCGGCCATGCGGGACACGAGGAGGCCGAGGGCGCCTACGGGCACGCTCCCGACCGGACGGTCATCGTCGAAACGGTCGCAGGGACGAAGGCCTGGACCTCCCCCGTACACCACGGAGATGAAATGGCGAAGAACTGTCACGCTTCGGCCGGGTCGGCCTTGCCGAGGCCGCTGAACAGCTCCCAGGCCGAGCGATGTCACACAACGTCACTGACCATTGCCGGGAATGGCTCACAGAAAGTTTGAGAGGTGGAATGGCGATGTCTGTTGATTCGGGGCAACTGCATGAGAACAGGTCGTTCGACCCGTATGGCGCGCATCGCGACGACCCGTATTCATTTCTGGCCGGCATCGGAGAGACGGAACCGGTGTTCTACGCTCCTTTGCTCGGCGCGTGGTGCGTCACCCGGCGCGAGGACATGGTTGCCGTGCTGCGGGACGACCGGAACTTCTCGGCACGCGACCACAATCCCCGCCCCGCGGTCACGTTGCCCGAGGACGTGAGCCGGATGCTGCGCACGTGGCGCGGGGCTGATGCTCTGGCTGTCGGCTCGCTCGACCCTCCCGAGCACACCAGGATCAGGGAAGTACTCAATGTGGGGTTCACGCCGACCAGGGTCAGAGCGTTCGAACCCACGATCCGCGCTATCGCCACCGATCTCGCCGAGCGGGTCGCGGTCGCGGAGGAGTTCGACTTCATCACGGAGTTCGCGGTTCCGTACTCCCTCGAGGTGATCGGCCGGCGCCTTGGGATCCCGGACGAGTACCTCGACCGCTGCCGCACGTGGTCCGAGCAGCGCATCGAACTCATGATGGTGCGGGGCCACACCGATCTCGACCGGCTGCGTGAATACGCCCGTGGGCTGATGGAATTCGGAGCGTTCGCCCGGTCGCTCGTGCAGGACCGGCTCGCCTCGCCGCAGGACGACCTGATCAGTGAACTGCTCCACGAGGGCAAGGCAGGCCGCACACTCACCGCCGACGAGGCTTCCGTCATGATCCCCACACTGATCTTCGCGGGACACATGACCTGTGCCGAGGCGCTCGGCACCATCCTCTTCCAGCAGTTCCAGGCACCCGGCGGCTGGGCCGAGGTGGCCGACGGGACGATCGCCACACGGGACCTCGTCGAGGAAGGGCTGCGGTTCGACAGTCCGCTGGCGGGCATGTACCGGACCGCTGTCAACGACGTCGTGGTCGGCGACGTCCACCTGGCCGCGGGGAGCCGACTACTTCTGCTGTACGGAGCGGCCGGCCGGGGCAGTCACTCCTCCGCGTGTCCGGTCGCGTTCAGTCCAGGCAGTGGGTCCGCCTCGCATCTCGCGTTCGGCCACGGCATCCATTTCTGCCTCGGAGCCGGATTCGCCCGCGCGGAACTGGAGATCGCGATACAGGCCCTCGCCACCAGGATGCCAGGCCTGACCCTGGCACCAGGGCCGCTGCCGCGTCACCGACCAGTGTTTCCGCTTCGGGCGTTGACCGAGTTGCGGGTGCGGCAGCGGTGACAGGGGCATCCGGGCGGTTGTCGGGAGATCCGGAGGACACGCCGCCCCCCCGCAGAACTCACTTGTCCGACGGCATCGAAGGGAAAACCCTGAGTGCCACGGGTCACGACGCTGGCTGGTGATACTTCGTCACCGGGTATCCCGCCTGGTGAGGAGCGTCTTCCTTGTATGAGGCCGGGGGAGGAGGAACGGCTCCGGGGCAAGTGGGCGGAGTTCGTTGCCGATGTGTTCGGGACGTCGTCCCGGCGGGATCAACGGCGGCGGGGTGAGTGTTATCTGCGAGGTCTGATGCTGGACGGAGGGCGCAAGACGATCCAGCCGATGGCGGATCGGCTGCCGGACGGCACCATGCAGGCCCTGCAGCGGTTCGTGAACCAGTCGCCATGGGATCCACTGCCGGTCAGGTCGTGGACGTCGCCCGGCAGGGCGGACGAGAGCCACAGCGGCCGGCCGTCGGCGTCCGTGACGACCTGCGCGTTCACTCCGTGGCGGCGGTGCCACCCGGCCCGTCCGTCGCCGACCCGGCCGCACTCGCCGGGAGTACCGTCGAGCAGGACGACGCCAGGTTCGTGCGCGGCGTCTTCCGCGTACCCGGCGCGTGTTCGGCGGGCAGATGGATGACCGTGACGGTGCAGGTGTGGGTGGTGGAGTCGCCGCTCCCGAACCCGGCGGCGATCTTCGCCAGGGTGGTGTGTTCGCGCGGGTGCACCAGTGCCCCTCGCGTGTTGAGACGGACGGAGCTCGCAGCGTCGGCCACCTTCACGGGTGGCGACGAGCATGGTGGCCTGGTCCACGCGCGGATGGAGCAGGCCGAGTGCGGTGGGGCTGGAAACGGACGAGGCCCCCGAGCAGCGTGATGGAGACGTCAGACATCTCGATCAACAGCTCGGGAGCCTAAGGGCTGTCCCACGCTTCCTGGCGGGCGCACGACGACAGCCACGGCACCTCGCCGCGTTGTCGAAACGCCCGGATACATCCAGTACGCGGGCGCCTCTCCGCCTTGCGATGCACCGCATCTGACGCCGCGCGCTGATCCACCAGGAAGTGCGGGACAGCCCTTAGACCGTCGCGCTTTACCGGTCCTCATTCGAGCGGCGGCCGAATCGAGGAAGCCCACCTGCTCAGGAAGTGCCAGAGAGGACCTCTGCCACAGCCTCACGCCATGAGACGCCCGGGGGCGGTGCTCACGGTCAGGCGCGGACCGCGGTAAGGAAGAGGTAGCCGCTCTCCGGGACGGACCCGAACTTGCGCATGAAGTCGAGGAGCGAGGTGGCCTGTTCCTCGCCGACCAGTTCGGCCAGCTTGTCGCGGACGGTGTCCACGGCGTCGGCCATGAGCCCAAGGGTGCGGATGACGTTGTCGGTGATGTCGGTGATCTCCACGTCGACGAAACCGTTGCCGGCCAGCGCCGTCCGGTATTCGTCCACAGTGCCCAAGGAGTGCACCCCGTAGTGCTCGACGACATGGTCCAGGACCACGCGTCCCTCAGGGCTGACCGGGTCCCGCTGGATGACGTCGGCGATCGCGAGGCGGCCGCCGGGGCGCAGGACGCGGGCGGCCTCGGAGATCACCTGGCCGCGGTCGGGCATGTGCCACATCGACTCGAACGCCCAGGCCGCGTCGAACGAACCGTCGGGGAAGGGCATGTCCATCGCATCCCCGAACTGGAACGTGGCCCGGTCGGTGAGCCCGGCCTCGGCCGCGAGTTTCGTCGCATCCGCCACCTGGATCCGGCTGATGGTGATGCCCACCACGTCCACGTCGGAAGTGCGGACGAGTCGCAGTGCGGGGTAGCCGATGCCGCAGCCGATGTCCAGGACCCGTTGGCCGGGTTGTGCGGCGAGGCCTGAGATCATCAGGTCGGTCAGACGGTCCGTGGCCTGTTCGACGGAGCTGTCGTCGGCGTCGTTCTCCCAGTAGCCGTAGTGGATGTTGGGGCCCCACGCGGAACCGTAGATCCGGCCGAACCCGTCGTACACGTTGAGGACATCGCTGTGAGCGGGAGACTGTCCGAGCGTCATGAGGAACTCCGTATCGTTGTGAAGGCGGCGGGAAGCCGACGGTGATTCAGCTCTACCGGCGGTGAGCCCGCGAATGATCGTGTCGGTACGCCACCGCAGGTCCTGCCCGTCGTCCCCAGGGCTCTCACGGTGCGGCGCGGCTTCCGCAGCCCGGCCGGCCGGTCGCCGCCGTCTGCCCGGACGGTGAGCTTGTCCGCGGTGCCCTTCGCGTACCGGTCGCTGACCACGAACTGGCCCGTGCCGGCCGATGGCGGGCCCTCCTGTGGCGAAGATCCTGGTCAACCGCCCTGGACTTCGG
The DNA here is from genome assembly GCF_043088245.1 of Streptomyces sp. NPDC014623. NCBI lineage: Bacteria > Bacillati > Actinomycetota > Actinomycetes > Kitasatosporales > Streptomycetaceae > Streptomyces > Streptomyces sp. NPDC014623. The sequence goes on from NZ_JBIBZU010000027.1 coordinate 13,065, forward strand.
CGGTCACATTGAAAGAAGGGCGGAAACCCGCTGGGCTGGGCGATCCCCAGCCCAGCGCCTGCTTGATCCGCTCATAACCACATAAGCCATCAGGTGTCGAGCGCTCCGGATTCCGTGCGGATTTTCAGCGTCTTTTATCGTCCCTTGCTCACTTCAGCTCGAAACGCAAGAAACCCAGCCGCACGCCCCCGTCTCGCCATTCAGCGCCAAGCGCCTGGTTAGCCAGCAGAGATATCCTCAGCTGCCTGCGGTCAACTGGTGAGAGGCTGCTGTCGCTGTCCAGTACCGCCTTCGTCCAGGCGGTACTCTCCTCCCAGAAAGGCGCGGTTTCTGACGTAGCGTCGACGTCATCGACCAATTCGAAACCCGCGGCCTGTGCCGCCTTTACGTAGTCGAGCACCGTAGCCGGTTTTGTGTAGAAGTATTCGGCCCACACATCGGCCCCGTGAGGGCGTGTGATGAACACTTCCTCGATGCACACACTCGCGCCCGGACGAAGCACGCGTGCCAGACGCTCGAACCACAGAGGACGGTCGAAATATCCGCTGCTCTCGATCGCTACTGCTGCGTCATAGGGGCCGCCGTCCAAGGGCAGGCGCTTCGCATCGCTGACCAGTGTGCGGACCCTCCCGTCCACACCGCATTCCCGCGCGAACCCGTCGACCACCGGCGCGTGTTCCGGGGCGTTGGTGACTGCCGTGACGTCGGCGCCGTATTCCTGCGCCCAGAAGAGCGAGCCCCCGCCGAGGCCGCAGCCGACATCCAGGATCCTGCCTGACAGTCGCTGTTCGGCGTCCCAGACCTTGGCCGCATACCGCAGCAAATCCTCCTGGTGGCGCCGTATGCTGCCGCGAATGGCATCCGGCGTCACATCGTCAGTACGCGACGGCGCTTCGGAGGAAGGGTAGTAACCCACATGGTAGTGAATCCTGGGCCCAGGTCCGTATTTGCGAACAAGTCTGGCTGTCTTGTCGTCGTAGTACTGGCCAACTATTTTCACCTCATCCTGAGGGTCCAGCGCTGTGTGAGGTGAACTTGTAAGCCCATCCAGATTCGACACGGGTCACTCCTCCAGAGCTCGGATGCCGACGACGTTGGCGAATGGCCTGCTTTGAGCGTTGTGCTGCGCTCGCCGCGGCTTCGGCGAGGATGCCTGGTTCGGCAAGGATCGCCAGACCGGATTACACGTTAATCAACTGTGCCTGTACCTTTCGCATGTGCGAGAGTCACCCGGTACTGAGGCACGTAGGCAATCCGTGAAGCCACCCTCATGATCCGGAATCCCGAGTGGTACCGAAATCGAGTGGCAGCTATTGGATTCCATCCTGGAGGGCGGCTCCGGCCGTGTCAACGATGTGGCGCACGCACTCTCTGGTTTAGGAAAAACCCCAAAGAGGGCGGTGCAGGGCTGGATTTGGACTACTCTGTGGATTGGTTGCCGCTGGGCGGCGTCCAAGGTCGTAGTTCGGGTCCGGCTGTTAAGCCGGCGGCCAACGCTGAACAAGGCCTCCCGAGAGGGCTTCGGTTTCCACCGGCCGGCGTGGATGCCCTGTCCGGTGGCGCGGGTCAGGCATTCCGATGCGGACGTCGTGGCGCGGAACGGAGTGGGATGAGTGGCGGTAAGCGGGTCTTGCCGACCGAGCCGCGGAGTTTTTGTGCTGGGGCCGCCGGACGACAACCGTCATCGACCTCGCGCTGGAACAGCTGGGCGCGCCGGTCTGCGTCCGCAAGGAGATCGTGCACAACCACTACGTGGCGCGCGAGTCCGAGCACCGGGGTGTCCGGTTCGTCGGTTCCGAAGAGGAGGCGCCGGAGGGCGCGGTGTGTGTCTTCTTCCGCGTATGGTGTCTCGCCGCAGGTGCGGCGGGACGCGGACGCGCGTGGGCTGGAGGTGTTCGACGCGACCTGCCCCGGCGGCCGAGGCGCATCAGCAGGCCCGCCGGTCCGCCCGCGACGGGCGGACGTTGCTGCTGATCGGCCACGCGGGCCGCGAGGAGGTCGAGGGCACCTACGGGAACGCTCCCGACCGGACGGTCATCGTCGAAACGGTCGCCGGGGCGGAAGCACCGGACCTCCCCACGCGCCGGTCGCCTGCCTCACCCGGATCACGCTCTCGGTGGGCGGTACCGGGGACATCATCGCCGTGCTCCAGCGCAGGTTCACCGACCTGTGCTGGGTCCGCCAGTGACGGCATCTGTTACGCCGGCCAGAACCGTCAGGACGGCATCAGGGGCATCGGGGACCGGTGCGACCTGGTGCCGGTGGCCGGTTCGGCCAACTCCAGCACCTCGATCCGGATGGTCGGGGTGGCGCGCAGGCTCGGCGGCAGGGCCCGGGAAGCGCTCAACACCATCGCGGGCGGGCCGCAGCGGTCGCTCGTCGTCGTACTCAACGACAATCAGCGTTCCTACGAGCCGACCACCGGCGGTCATCGACGACTCCGGCACCTGGCCGGCTCACTCGGGGAGGAATACCGGCGACCGTCGATGCGGAAACGTCCTTCCCACGCGTGGTCGAGGCCCTGCTCCCCGTGGCTACGCGGTGGGCCTCCCGCCAGGCATGGCGGGTACGGTGGCGTCGTGCCGGTGTCGGTGCGGTCGATGACCGCCACGTCCACCACCGACATCGACGCCGCGCCGCAGCAGATCGCCGAACTCACCACGGCGGGCCGACGGATCGTCGGGCCCTCGGCGGACGACGCGGCCGCGCTGCCGGCGAGCGCCCGCAAGCCGGGCATCCCGGCGCTCGCTGACATCCGCTTCCAGCCGAGGTACGTGTGCGCCGTTATCGACGCCGGCTGTGCCGCGGTACGGGGCAGCCCCGGTAACCGGGCCGACAAGGGACTCGCCGGGGCCGACGGCACGGTCCGCAGTCCGTATCGGAGCCGACGGGATGAACCCTTCCCCGGACCGGAAGGGCGGGAACCGGTTCCGTGCGAAGATCCGCGCCCCCGTCGAGCAGACCGTGGGCACACTGAAGACCTGGCGTCCGCTCCACGCACTGCGGTGCTCCACCACTCGAATCACCGCCCTCGTCCAAGCCGTCCTCGCCCTGCATCCGTCCGGCTCGGACCATGGGGGAAGGGCGCAGTCACACGATGACGCAGCCGGTCGTGTATTAACGTGCGGAATGCGATCTCGCCAACCACCCGGCACTAATCCACCGTTTCCCAGGCGATGCGCGGGGGCCACACATCTGTTCGTAGAATCTGGAGGACGAACGCCCTCGAGACCAACGCGACACGATTCGGCGCCTGAAGCTTGTCGGACATGACGCGGACGTGGTAGTCGATGGTCTTCGAACTGAGGTACAACTCTCTCGAAAGTCGTCCGCTGGAGAAGCCGGCCGCGACACCCTCCAGGATCCTGACCTGGATCGAGCTGGGAACCCAGCCACCGACCGGCTGGGACACTTCGCAGCCATTCTGACCCATATCCATGGCACCCATCCATTCCGTACAGCCCGGGTGGGCCGTGTCTTTCGGATGACCTGTTCATTGGTTGGTGTGTGTCGTTGAGCGATGTCCGGTGGACGAGGAACAAGCCGTTGTTGCCGGGCCGGACACCGAAGCGATGAGGTCGGTGGCGTGATCACCGGAAGATGATCGGCGGGATCGCGTTCAAGTGCCGCGCAAAGACTCCATGGATGGGCCTGCCCGAGCATTCCGGGCCGTGGAGGGCGTCCACAACCACCTGCGGAAGTGGGCTGCCGATGGCACTTGGGAGGAGGTCTCCACCGCCCTGCTCGCCCGGGTCGGCGCCGGGAAGGCCCTCAGCTCCACCGCCGTCCGCTCGCGCTCGTCATCACGCATGGCCGACGCGGTGGCGCGCCCGCATTTCGTGAAGCCGTGGTCCCCGGCCGGTCGGTCGGCCCAGGACCACACGAGACGTGGTCCTGGGCAACAAGGCGTACTCGGCACGGGCGATCCGCAACCACCTGCGGCGGCGGCGCGGTATCCGGGCGGTGATCCCGCAGCCGGCCGACCAAGCGGCCCACCCCAAGCGTCTCGGCAGCCGTGGCGGCAGACCACCGGTTTTCGACCGCGGCACCTGCAAGCAGCGCACCACCGTCGCGAGCTGCATCAACAAGCTCAAGCGGTGGCACGGTCCGGTCACCCGCTACGACGAGACCTCCACCGTCTACTTCGCCGCCGTCTTCATCCGGTCCGCGCGGTGACCCAGGAGAAACGGCCTAGCGGCCACCCGGGTGCGGCACCCGTGCGAGCCCCGAGCAGACACGGCCGCCGGAGGGGAGCGGGGCGAGCCCGTGCGGGACCAGCCCGACCCGCTCGTTCCTTGTGCGGCCCGTCTCGGCGAGCACGGCCACCCTCCGTTCGGTCCCGGGGACTTCGCGCACGGGTCTGTTGAAGCCGTCAGCGGCGTAGCGGCGGCGCAGCCCGCCCTCCGCGCCCAGCGGGAGGTCGGCCGGGTTCTGGATACTGGTCCCGTGATGGGCCTGCGTGCGCCGCTCGAACCCGGAGCGGATGACGGGGGGAGCGGAACTGTAGTGAGTAGAGGGCATTGTGGGGGCTACTCCTATCGAGGTGTCGCGCCTGCGGATGGTGAGGGCATGCCGTGCGATTGGCGATGAGGCCGAACGGGATGGTCGGTTCGGTGGTAGCGGCGGGGTAGGTCCCGTCTGTCCCAGGTGATTGACCACCGTGCCCAGGTGGTGTCAGGGCAGTTCCTCGGCTGTCCGGCGGCCACCGGCTTCCCCGATGGGGCCGGCCGGTGTGCGCAGGTGTGTCTCGATGGTGCCCTCGGCCTCCCACTGCCGGCCCGGCGACATGGGCGGCCTGGACGGGGTGGGCGAGGTCGCGGTGCTTGAGGTCTGCCCGGATGGGCGATGCCCAGGTGTCGGGTCGCGTCGCGCAGGGTGGCCGGCGCTCCTGCGTGCCTTCGCACCACCGGTGCCCCCAGCGCGAACTGCAGCGGTGCCGACACTCTCTTCTCTCTCACCACCTGCTCGTACGTCGCCGTTGCGGTGCCCAGGCCCGGTCGGAGGGCGGGTTTGCGGGCCTGGCCGGTGTGCCCCGGGGCGGATGGCTGGGCGGTTTCCCTGTTTCCGGGTGCGGAGTCGTCCATGACCAGTTCCAGGGCGACCCCTGGGGTGTGTCTCCGGTGTGAATCGCCGGACTCAGACCGGCTGTCTTTCACGTAGCCGGTCCCGCCGCAGGTCGTCGGAACCCGCGATGTCATCGTGGAGCAGCGCCGCGTTGTGCGGCGATTTGACCACTGCTACCAGGGCCCGTACGTCTCCGGAACGTATCCCGAATCCGTCGGCGACGACCATCATGAGGCTCGCGCGGGCCGATTTCTTGGTGCCGGTTCTGCCGGGTTCTCTTCCTTCGTCGATAAAACCGGAGTGGTAACCGGAGGGGCGGGCCAGGACCGGCCCCGTCGTGGAAACGTTCTTCTCGATGAAAGGCGCCATCGAGGTGCGTGTTGTATCAGGTGGTATCAGGGCACGCGATCCGGTGGGTGAGACGATGTCTGTACTCATCGCTTTTCTTCTCCAACCGCGTGGATGAACCACGTGGCATTCGCTGGCGGAAGTATCAAGCAGTCGTCGGTGTGAGGAACATCTTGCAAGTATTTCATGACGCCTCTTCACCTCCTGCCTGCTTCGCCGTGCGGCGGAATTTTGATGCACGGAGGTGCGGGCAGTTTTTGGGCGCCCGACATCATCGCAGGTCATCCGAGTTCCTTTCCGGAATTCGGCTAGCTGTCAGAATCGGCCCTACCGAATACGAGTCTCTGTGACCCGTCCCGGTCGTGTCAACGACGTGTGGCAGCCTGGCGGGTTTCATGCCCAGTAATCGGGCGTGCGGACGCAGGTGCGGATGGCGCTGAATTCCTGCCCGATGATCGTGGTTTGGCATATCTTGGGTGTTTTAGGGCTCGTGTAATTCTTCATCCGGGATCCGCCGTGATGTCTCGGCGGGGCGGCATGGACAGGCGGTCTATGCGATACCGGGTTGACCGGCGCTGCCGCTTCCCTTCCCTGGTCATGGCATGTGCGTGTGCATGTGCATGTGCATGTGGGGGTGCGGTCATTCGGGCGGGAAACCGGCTGACGAGGACAGGGTTCGGGCATCTGCTGTGCCCGAACGACGGGGCCTCTATTTCGTCAGTGGCCAGAATTGTGTGTCTGGTCCCGCTTTCGCTCGACACGGCCTTCGCTGGTGCGCCTTTCGCGGGAGTGAACGCCCGATGCAACGCGATGAACTGAGCGAATGCGGCCGGTGAGCATTTTCGGCGTTTCCTTTCCAGGGGAGCGCAGCTTTGGTGATGACGGTCATGCGGTTGGGCCGAGGCGGGGCCTGCGGAAGATCTGCCAGGACCTCAGCCGTGCCATGCCTTGTTCGGCCGGTGTCCTCGCCGAGGCTGAAGCGTGTTGCAGAGGTCTGGCGTCGGGCGGGTGAAGCCGGGTTCTGTGCTCTTGTGGATCATGCGGCCAGGGCGTGGTTGCGGAGTGTGGCGAGAGCTTGGACGGCGTGGTGGAGGCCGTTGCCGCGTTGCCGGCAGTCGCGGAGGATCTTGTAGTGCTTCATGCGGGCGAAGGCATGTTTCACGCGGGCCCGCACGCGTCGGTGCTCCGCGTTGTCGGATCCTCGCCGGGCAGGAGTGGGCGGCCGGGCCGCTTGCGGTGAGGGATGACGAATCCGGTGTTGATGCAGGCGCCGTCACCGGGAACGGTCACGTCCTGGCAGACGTCGGCCAGACCGGAGTCCCGCCACGTTTTGGCATCCGCGGTGTCGCCGGGCACCGGGCGGGCCGCAGCGATCACGAGCTTGGTGTCGGCGTCGATGACGACCTGCACGTTCGCAGAGAAGTGGTAGTTGCGTGAGGACGCGCCGGCCTTCCGGTCCCGGACCGGGATCAGGGTTCCGTCCACGATCCACAGCCGTTCGGCAGCATCGGCGGGGCGGGCAGCCGGCTCGATCGCCAGCAGTGGCCGCAGCCGGTGAACGACCCCGCACACGGCGGCCGGGCCCTGTACGGCCCGCGTCCCGGTGGGCGGAACCGCTGGGATCGGTCTGGCGACGCTCTCCTGCACCCCGGGCCGACTCGCCCGCGAAACCGGTCCGGAGCACATGTGGTGCCGCCCTGTGCGCTGCCCGATGCAGTCACCCGCCCGGTGCTGTCGGTGGCGCGGGCGGTGGCGGTGTGCCTTCCGGAGCGGCCTCCCGGTGGCAGGTCCACCGGCACCAGGTGTCGAGGGTGTGCTGGGTGGCGAGACCGGTGTCCTTCGCCGGGATCGCCTGGTTCCGGGGACGCGGCATCGTCCGGGCCCAGATCCGCGTCGACGACGGTCCGTGGATGGTCGTGGCGCGGGCGAAATGATCGGGCGTGTCGATCCGGGACTGGACCCCGGCGGTCCCACTTCCGGTCGGAGCGCAGTTGTTCCCCGGCGCGCAGGGTTCAGCGCAGCAGCGCGTCGAGGAAGGGGCTGGACAGTACGTGGTGGGGGTCGAGCCGGTCGAGTGTGGTCACCGCCTCGTCCCAGCTCGGGCCGCCTCCGGCACGGTGGCTGGCGGGGATGTGGTGGGAGAGGACGTCCGGGTCGGACCATGCGGCGGTGTCGGTGTACGCCCAGCCCTTGGACCATTCGACACGGACAGCCGCCCGGTCGCCGTTCAGGGTGAGGAGAAATCGCTCGATCTCACGGTAGAAGCGGTGCAGGGCGGGTGTGCCCGGCAGGGAGAGGACATCGATCCATACAGCGGTGTCGAGGTGCGGCCGGTCCGCACGCGGTCGCAGGGCCGACAGCAGCGGGGGCTGTGCGCCGGGGACGCCGCACACGGACGGGTCGTCCAGGCCGGTCACACGGATCTCCACCTGACCGTTGACCGGGTACTCGCCGCGCGCCGCGTACTGGGTGAGCAGCATGCGGTAGAAGTCGGCGAACTGACTGACCACCCACTGCAGATCGGCGCGGCGGGTGAGGACGGCGTATCCGTTGGCACTCTCGCGCAGCGTGGTGGGCCGCACGTACTGCAACAGGTTGCGGGAGGCGCCCCACAGGTCCGAGCGCAGACCGCCTGCCAGCAGATGGGTGAGGACATCGCCGGTCAGCACGTCCCGCACGAGCGTCCCCGAGAGCAGGACGTCGCTGAGGTCGCCGGTCAACGCGACCTTGGTCAGCAGGTACTGGACCTGCCCGAAGAGCGGAGCGCTCGCCCAGGCCCCGGAGACCAGGTCGCCGGCCAGCCGGGCCACCGGCTCGGGAAGGGAGTCGGAGAAGGGGTAGTTGTACGGCTCATCGACCGCACGGGCCGCAAAGGGCCGGTGCGGGCTGACGCTCCAGACCTTCAGCCAGGGGCGGTCGGTGAAGGCGAACCAGATCGCCTCCGCCCGGCCGGTACGGTCCACGAAGCCGGCCAGCGTCCGTGCGCCGGCCGGAGCACCGGGGGCGGCGAACAGTTCGGCGGCGGGGATGTCCACGAAGGACTGGCAGCGCAGGTTGTGGTCGGTACCCACCCGCAGGACAGCCTCGGTGACAAGCGAGCGGCCGAGGTGGGTCAGGAGCGCGCCGCAGTCGGGCTCCGCCCGGCCGACGGTCCGCAGGGCGTAGCGGCCGGAGACGGAGTCCCAGACGACCGCGGTCAGCTCGGTGACCAGGTTGCTCAGCGAACCGTGACCGTGGCCGGGTGACGGGATCTCACCTGTGGAGGGGACGGCTGTGCCGTGCGCCCCGATGGCGAGCGCACCGCCGACCGAGAGCTCGCCGGGTGCCGGCGCGGAGACGACTCCGTACCCCCTCGCGCCGGCGAACGCGAGCAGTGTCTCGAGCGAGGCACCGGCCTGGACCCGGACCTCGGCCGACCCGTCGTCGGCCTGCCGCTCCAGCGACATCGCGGTCAGGTGTGCGGTGGTGTCCAGCAGGACGACCCGGGCCGTCGCCGGTGTGCCGTCGGCCACCGTCAGGGGAGCCCAGCCGTGCCGCCGCCCCTGTGCGCGCACCGTCCAGCCGGCGTCATGGGCCCAGTTGACGACATCGAGCACCTCCTGAGGACCACGTGGCACGCACGTCCACAGCTGGTCGGTACGGATTTCACCGACCCAGTTCTCGTAGACGCGCCGGTGGAGGTCGACCCCGGCCGGAAAGCCCGGCGGCGGTGCCGAGGCCGCGTGGGCGCTGCCCGGCCGGACGAGCCCGCGCAGCAACCAGACCGCACCGCCCGCGGCGGCCGACGACGCGAGCAGTCCGCGCCGCGACAGTCCGCCGTCCCGGATCGAAGAATCGCCCGTCATCCCCGCACCCCTGCCCCCGACCGTTGCGAACCGGCTCTGCCGGGTCGTCCGGCACGCACGGTACCCAGAACAAGGACCTCACGGTCAGACGTTCGGTTAATCCACCTGTACGAGTGAAGATCGCGTCTCGTGGAATGAAGCAAGTGATCCCCGAATTCGAGCCATCCTTCGCGAGCTCGGACCCGCCCGCCCGCCCCACAGCACGGCTTTCTCGGCCAATGTGACCTTAAGCGGTTCACGAGGCAGATGAGTTGTGCGTATGTTCAATCGGAGTGTGATCGGCATAAGGGCTGTCCCGCACTTCCTGGTGGATCAGCGCGTGGCGTCAGACGCGGTGCATCGCAAGGCGGAGAGGCGCCCGCGTACTGGATGTATCCGGGCGTTTCGACAACGCGGCGAGGTGCCGTGGCTGTCGTCGTGCGCCCGCCAGGAAGTGCGGGACAGCCCTCGGGCAAGCGGGAAGAGGCTGCATGGCAACGGCACCGTCGGCTCGCTGGCACAAGGTGGCCGTGCTCGCGGCCCTGATGCTGGCCGCGTTCGTCTTCAACACCGTGGAGAACCTGCCGATCGGGTTGCTCGAGCTCATCTCGGAGGACGTGCGGGTCTCACTCTCGGCGGTGGGCTATCTGGTCACCGCCTACGGGTTGACCGTCGCCGTCGTCTCCCTGCCTCTCGCGCACGCCACCCGGTCCATGCCGCGCCGCCACGTGCTCACTGTGCTGCTGGCCGCGCTCGTCCTGTCCAGCCTGGTCTCGGCGCTGGGCTCCAGTTACTGGCTGCTGATGGCCGCCCGGCTGGTGACCGCGCTCGCCCAGGCGCTGTTCTGGGCGGTGATGGGGCCGGTGGCGGTCGGCCTGTTCGCACCGGCTGTCCGGGGGCGGGTGATCGGGGTGCTGTCGGTGGCCGGTTCGCTGGCCCTGGTGCTGGGTGTTCCGCTCGGTACGTGGCTGGGCCAGCAGAGCGCGTGGCAGGTTCCGCTCGTCGTGCTGGCCGGGCTGGGGCTGGTCTCCCTCGTCACGATCGCTGTCCTCCTCCCGACGTCCCGTCCGGAGGAGGCGCACGCGGCCTACGGTTCGGCACCAGACAAGCGGCGGTTCAAGATCGTGCTGCTGACCACCGCGCTGTCCGTCACGGGCGCGTTCGCGGGTTATACGTACCTCGTGAAGTTCCTGGGTGACGTGAGTGGTTTCTCCGACACCTCCGTCAGCGCTCTGCTGATGGTCTCCGGCATCGCGGGCGTGGTCGGGGTGACGATCGCGGGACCGCTCCTGGACCGCTGCCCGCGCGGCACGCTGGCCGTTCCGGTGGTCACCCAGGCGGCCGGCATGCTGGGCCTTTACGCGTTCGGTACCGCCCCGGCCGCAGCCGTCGCGTTCCTGGCGCTGCTGGGCGGCTCGCTCGGACCGGTGTTCATGGCCACGCAGAACCAGATGCTGCGCTTCGCTCCCGCCCGTACCGAAATCGCCCTGGCGGCCAACTCCGGTGCCTACAACGCCGGGGTCGCCGGCGGGGCGCTGCTCGGCGGTCTCGTCCTGCCCGCCTGGGACGTGCGGGCCACGTTCCTGGTGGGCGGGCTGCTGACCGTCGTCGCGTTCGCGGCACTCCTCACCGAGCGGCTGCTGCCGCCACCCGGGGAGCGGGTCCGTCCGGCCGAATCCGGCCGGACGGTGGAGAGCAGCCCCCTCGAGCAGCGCTGATACCGGCGGGCGGCGCCACCCCCTCGGGCCTGCTCACCAGGCGTATGCCTCCGGGGCGGGCCCGCCGGGTCCGGGGAAGAGCGCGTCGAGCTCCTTGAGCTGACCCTTCTCCAGGGAGACCTTCAGCGCTGCGAGGCCCTGGTCGAGCTGCTCGGCCACGCGTGGGCCCAGGATCGGCGCGGTCACACCCGGCTGGTGCAACAGCCAGGCCAAGGCCACTCGGGCGGGCGGCAGACCGAGGTCGGCGCACCACTTCTCGTATGCCGCGATCCGATCGTGGTGCCGCTTCAACTGCTTGACCGACTTGGGCTCCGCCGCGCGGCCGTCAGCAGTGCCGCGTAGCACCGCTCCGCCCAGCAGACCGCCGTGCAGCGGGCTGTAGGGGAGCAGACCGATGCCGTAGTTGCGGCAGGCGGGAAGCACTTCCAGCTCGACGGTGCGTTCCAAGAGGTTGTAGACGGACTGCTCGCTGACCGGGCCGGGAGTGCTGCGCCGGCGGGCGTGCTCCTGTGCCTTGGTCAGGTGCCACCCGGCGAAGTTGGAAGTGCCGATGTAGGTGACCTTTCCCTGGGCGACCAGCAGGTCCAGTGCCTGCCAGGTCTCCTCCCACGGTGTGGTCCGGTCGATGTGGTGCACCTGGAGCAGGTCGATGTGGTCGGTACGGAGCCGGCGCAGCGAATCCTCGCACGCCTTCCTGACGTGGAAGGCGGACAGCCGGCCGGAGTTGGGTTTGAGGCCCATCATTCCGTAGACCTTGGTGGCCAGAACGATCTGGTCGCGACGGGCGGGATCCTCGGCGAGCCAGTTGCCGATGATCCGCTCCGTGACCCCCTCGCCCAGCTGTGCGCCGTAGGTGTTGGCGGTGTCGAAGAGATTCACGCCCTTGTCCAGGGCCAGGTTCATGATGGCGTGCGCCTCGGGCTCAGGTGTGTGGAGGCCGAAGTTCATCGTGCCCAGGCCGAGGCGTCCTACGACCAGCCCCGAGCGTCCCAGGTTGGTGTACTTCATGATGCGGGTGCCTCCATCTCGTGGCGGGAGCCCGGGGGCCGGGTGGATCGGACGGCGTTCAGCCGGTGTTCCAGGTCTGCGGTCAAGGGGCCCGGTGACCGCTGGACGAAGTAGTGGTCGCCAGGCATCCGCACGACTGCCGCCCGCCCTGTGGTGTGTTGCTTCCAAGCGAGTGCGGGTACGTCGTCCTGGTCCCCGTAATACGAGACGATGTCGCAGGACAGGGGTGCGGTGGGCGGCAGGTGGCCGTCGTACAGCTCCAGGTCGGCCCGAAGGACCGGGGTGGTGAGCTCGATGATCTCCTCCAGCAGCGCCGGGTCGGCCGGGCCCAGGGACGTAATGAACGCCCGGGTGGTGCGCTCCAGTTCGGCGGGGTCGAGCCGGCCGTGGTCCACGGGTGTGCTGGGGTGCGGAGGGGCGCAGCCCGCCACGCACAGCAGGTCGGGCTCGACCAGGGCGGCGACGTCCATGGCGAGCAGCGAGCCCAGGCTGTGGCCGAGGTAGACCAGAGGGCGGCCGGCCCCGCCCGGGCGGGACCGCACGGCAGCGGCCACCTCCCGCGCGGCCGTTGCCGCATCGGTGTGCGAGGGCTCCACGAAGCGCTGTCCACGGCCGGGAAGGCATACGGCGGAAAGCCGCCAAGCCGCCGGTACTCGCCCTGCCCACGACAGAAAGACCGAAGGACCGCCGCCGGCGAACGGCATGACCACGAGATCCGCTTCCACTTCCCCGTCCCCCGGAGCGGTCAGCGTCGTCAGGACCGGGAACGAGGCGCGTCGGGTCATTGCCGCACCCCGTCCGGCAGACCGTCGGTGTAGAGGGACGCGGGGCGTATGCCGGTCCAGGTGCGCTCCACGTGTTCGAGAGCGGCCGCGCGGCGGGCCGGGCCGAACACGGCGTGCCAGTCCGCCGGAATCTCGGCGGACGCAGACCACAGCGAGTGCTGGTCCTCATGGTTGACCAGGGTGAGGAACGGCCCCGTCGGGTCGTCGAAGGGGTTCGGCACGGTTCTGCCTCCTTGTCTCCCGGAGCCGGGAACGGCGCGGCTATGGCTCTGAGCGGCTGTGCCCTCTATGCCTCTGCGTGCAGGCGCGCGGCGAGTGCGGCCACGGTGGGTGCTTCGAAGAGGGTTCGGACGCGGATGCTCGCATCGAGGTCGGCCCGTATGCGGGCGACCAGTCTGGTGGCGAGCAGCGAGTGTCCGCCGAGGTCGAAGAAGCTGTCGTCGATGCTGACCCGGGGCATCCCGAGGACCTGCTCGAACAGGTCGCACAGTGCCTTCTCGTCCGGAGTGCGCGGAGGCCTCCCCGCCCCGTGCCCCGCGGTGGTTTCCGGTGCGGGCAGGGCGTGGCGGTCGAGTTTGCCGTTCGCGTTCAGGGGCAGCCGGTCCAGCTCGACGAAGGCAGCGGGGAGCATGTACGCGGGCAGGGTCCGTGCCAGATGTGTCCGCAGTTCCTCCGGCAGGGGAGTCACCGCGACCCGTGCGGCTCGGCTCGGCACGTAGTACGCGACCAGCCCCTTGTCGCCCGACCGGTCCTCCCGCACGGTCACGGCCGCCTGGCCGACGCCGGGGTGGCCGGTCAGGGCCGCCGCCACTTCGGCCGGTTCGATACGGAATCCACGGATCTTGACCTGGTCGTCCGTCCGCCCGATGAACTCCAGGCAGCCGTCCCGGTGGCGGCGGACCAGATCACCGGTACGGTACATCCGCTCTCCCGGGCCGCCGAAGGGATCGGCGACGAAGCGCTCCGCGGTCGGTACGGGGCGGCCGAGGTATCCGTGTGCCAGTCCGGCACCCGCGATGTACAGGTCGCCTGCCACACCGGGCGGAAGGGGCTGGAGGTGCCCGTTCAGCACATGGACGCGAGTGTTGTCGACGGGCCGGCCGATGGGCGGGGTGCGGTGGCTGCAGCCCTCGCCCAGCCAGGCCGTGGCGTAGACGGTCGTTTCCGTCGGCCCGTAGAGGTTGGCGATGCGGGCGCCGGGGACGGCGGACCGCAACTCCGCGACGACATGGGCGGGCAGCACTTCACCCGCCAGTACGACGGTCTCCGCCTTGAGGGCCACATCGTGGTGGCCGATGAGGTGGGACACGGCCGAGGGCACGCCGCTGATCAGACTGCCCGCCCAACGTCCCGCCGGGCGCTCCGCCGCCGCCAGCACATCACGGACGATCTCGACGCTGCCGCCGCACAGCAGGGGGCACAGGATCTCGAAGACGGAGACGTCGAAGGTCAGTGAGGTGGCGGCCAGGACGTGGGAGAGCCCCTGCTGTCCGAAGGCGCCGCGGGCCCAGAGCGCGAGGTTCACCGCGGCGGAATGCGGGACCGCCACACCCTTGGGGCGGCCGCTCGTCCCGGATGTGTGGATCACATACGCGGTGTTGCCGGGGAGCGGTGCCTGCGGCGGACTGCCGTCGACAAGATGACCGTCGGTGAGGCCGTCGTCGACGCACAGTACCGGAAGGCCGTCGGGAAGCAGTGCCGAGGTCTCGTCGGTGGCGACCGCGCAGACGGGTGCCGCGTCGTCCAGGACCAGGGCGATGCGTCCCGCGGGGTGGCGTGGGTCCAGAGGAAGGTAGCCGGCGCCGGCCTTCAGCACGGCCAGTACGGCCACCACCATGTCCGCCGAGCGGGGCAGGGCCAGAGCCACGAGCCGCTCGGGCCCCGCGCCTGCGGCACTCAGACGCCTGGCGAGCCGGTCGGCACGGGCATCGAGCCGGGCGTAGCTGAGACGGTCGCCGTCGCAGATCACGGCCGTAGCGTCCGGGGTGCGGACGACCTGGTCCCGGAAGAGAGCGGGCAGGGTGGTGGCGGGCCGGGGGCGGACGGTGCGCGTGTGTTCTGCCAGCAGCTGGCGGTGCTCCTCGGGGGTCAGGACGTCCAGGGCCTCGACGGGTGTCTCCGGGGCGGCCACCGCCCTGGTGAGCAGGAGGGTCAGCCTGTCGGCCAGGCCGCGGACGGTCTCCTGGTCGAACAGGTCGGTACTGTATTCGAGGAATCCGGTCAGCCCGTCAGGTGCGCCGTCCGCCGTCTGCTGCTCGGTGAGGTTGAGCAGCAGGTCGAAGCGGGACCCCCCAGGATGCAGGAGCTCGCTGTCGATCTTCAGCCCGGGGGTGGTCCACGTGGGTTCGGGGGCGTTCTGCAGGGCCAGGGACACCTGGAAGAGCGGATGGCGGCCGATGGCGCGGGCCGGGTTGAGGTCCTCGACGAGGTACTCGAAGGGCACCTCCTGGTGTGCGTACGCGCCCAACGCGGTGTCGCGTGTGCGGTGGAGCAGTTCCCGGAAGCTCGGGGAGCCGGAGGTGTCCGTACGCAGGACGAGGGTGTTGACGAAGAACCCGACGGACCGGTCCAGGGCATGGTCGGTACGGCCGGCGACGGGTGAGCCGATGGGTATGTCGTGTCCCGCGCCCAGCCGGGTCAACAGGGCGGCCAGGGCGGCCTGCAGTGCCATGAAGAGACTGGTGCCGCTGTGGTGGGCCTGGTCGGCCAGGGCGCGGTGCAGTTCCGCGTCCCAGGTGATCGGCACCGTCGCGCCCCGGTAGGTGGGATCCGCGGGGCGTGGGCGGTCCGAGGGGAGGTCCAATTCCACGGGCAGTGCACTGAGTTCCTGCCGCCAGTAAGCGAGTTGGCGGGCCAGCAAGCCGGCCGGGTCGCCGGGGTCACCGAGCAGGTCGCGCTGCCACAACGTGTAGTCGGCGTACTGCACCGGAGGCTCTGGCCGTTCGTCGGCATGCGAGTCGCCCGTACGTGAGTTGTCCGCACCGACGTCGTCGGCCCGGGAGCCCGCGGGTGTCCCGGGCGGGACGGCGGGCGTGACAACGGTCTCGGGCACGGCCCCCGCGTGGACCTCGTAGGCCGCCATCAGGTCCTCGGCCAGCGGGGCGAAGGACCAGCCGTCGCAGGCGATGTGATGGATCAGGAGCAGCAGTTCGTGCCGGTGCGGGCCGAGGGAGAAGAGGTGGGCGCGCAGCGGAATACCACCGGCAAGATCGAAGGGCCGGTCGATCGCCTCGTCGACGGCGGTGGTCAGCGCGTCGTCGGTGACGTGCTGTACGGGCATGGCCGCGGACGCGTCCGCCGGGTCGAGGATCCACTGGCAGGGCTCGCCGTCCTGGTCGGGGAAGACCGTGCGCAGGACTTCGTGGCGGGCGACGAGGTCCTGGAGGGCCGCGTGGAGCGCGTCGGTGTCCAGTTCACCGGTCAGCCGGAGCAGCCAGGGCACATGGTACGCCCGGCTCGGTCCTTCCAGGTGGTGCAGGAACCACAGGCGGCGCTGGGCGAAGGAGAGCGGCAGCGTGCCGGGGCGGTCGGTCTGCCGCAGCGCAGGACGGGTGACGGTGTCGAATCCGCGGTCCCGGATGCGGTCGGCCAGCTGCGCGACGGTCGGGCTGTCGAAAAGTGCGCGGATGGGGACTTCGATCCCTCGCGCGGTACGTACCCGTGCCACCAGGCGGGTGGCCAGCAGGGAGTGACCGCCGAGGGCGAAGAAGTCGTCATCGATGCCGATGTCCGCGACGCCGAGGATCTCGCCGAACAGCTCGCACAGCTCACGTTCGAGGTCCGTGCGCGCGGGACGGCCGGACCCGGCTTCGACGGCCGGGGCGGGCAGCGCCGCCCGGTCGAGCTTGCCGTTGACCGTCAGGGGCAGCCGTTCCAGGAGCACAATCGCCGTCGGCACCATGTAGTCGGGCAGCTGTTCGCGCAGGTACGCACGCAGTGCGGCGGTCAGTCGCGTGCCGTCACGCGCCGCTGCCGGACCGGTGGCATACGCGGCCGGTGCGCCGAGATCTGCGGCGGGCTCGTACGCCTGCAGGGTGGTGCCGGTGCGGGAGAAGAGGACGTCGACGGTGGCCACGTCCGTCGGCGACGGTGCGACCGCCACCTGGTAGCCGAGTTCCGCACCGAGGGCGTACAGCTCGTCGGGCTCGACTCCGTGCGGGGCCGCCGACAGGAGGTCCAGCGCCTCGGCCGGGGTCGCTCCCTCGTCGAGGGCCCGGGCGGCCGCGGCTTCCTGGACCGTTCGCCGGTTGGGGATCGCGGACATCCGCAGGCACGCGGGCCGGTGCTCGCGCAGGTACTTCGTGAGGGCGGCCGGGGTGTCCTCGACGCCGGGCCGGCACAGCCGGACGGTGGCGTCGTGCGGGCCGGGTGCGGGCGGTATCGCCGGGAGGGCCACGGCGTGCGGGCCGCGCGGGGGCGCTGTCGTCCGGAGGGCCGCGTCGTCGGGCGGTGTCGTCGCCTTGTGCAGTACGGCGTCGTAGCGGTGGCGGGTCATCTCGTTGTGGTGGCGGCCGCGACGGACCTGGATGTCGACCGCGGTGACCGACGGCTGCCGACGGGCGAAGGCGTGGAAGTAATCGGGCGCCAGGAGCAGCTCCTCCTCCAGCGTCAGTGCGCGTTCCACGGCTCGGCGCAGCCTGACCGTGTCATCGTCTGCAGCGACGCGGTGCAGCTCCACGGCGGTGCTGAAGCAGCGCAGGGAGCGGGCGTCCCGGACGTCGCCGACGAAGAGGGCCCCGCCGGGCGCGAGCAGCGCGAGGGCCTGCGTCAGCACGTCGTGGAGATAACCGGAGTTCGGGAAGTACTGCAGGACGGAGTTGAGTACCACGACGTCGAAGTGAGCGGCGGGCAGCTCGCCGAGGGTGTCGGCTGCCCGGCAGCTCAGCCGGACCCGCGGGGCCAGGGCGGGCCGCGCCGCCACTTCGCGGCGCAGCAGGTCCACGGCTTGCCGGGAGACGTCCGTACCCCAGTACTCCTGGCAGCCGGGAGCCAGCTGTGACAGCAGCAGGCCGGTGCCGACGCCGATCTCCAGGACGCGGTCGGGGTGCAGGGCGCGAATGCGGCGGACGGTTTCGTCGCGCCATTCCCGCATGTGGGGTACGGGCAGGGACGCGCCGCCGCGGTAGCTGTCGTGCCAGCCGGAGAAGTCTTCGCCGAAGGCGGGGGTGCGGGCGGAACGCATGTGCGCGTACTGGGAGTCGAACACCTTCGCCCAGTCGCCGACCTGCTCGGCGGCCGTGTCGTCCGCTGCCTCGTCGGTCCGGGGGGCGGAGACGGCGTAGGCGGTCAGACGCGGGTCGCCGGGGCGGTCCTCGCGGACGACGACGGCTGCCTGGCTCACGGCGGGGTGGGTGGTGAGGACCGACTCGATCTCGCCCGGTTCGATGCGGAAACCGCGGATCTTGACCTGCTGGTCCGCGCGGCTGAGGAACTCCAGGGTGCCGCGGTCGTTCCGGCGCACCACGTCACCGCTGCGGTACATGCGGCTGCCCGGGGGACCGAAGGGGTCGGCGACGAAGCGTCCCGCGGTGAGTCCCGGCCGGTTCAGGTAGCAGCGTGCGACGCCCGGCCCGGCGACGTACAGCTCGCCGGGTACTCCAGCCGGCACGGGGCGCAGGGCCTCGTCGAGTACGTGGGCGGACAGGTCGGGGAGTGCGGTGCCGATCCTGCTGGCGGGCCGGCCGAGGGTGTCTTCCCGGGTGAGCGCCGTGTAGGTGGCGTGGACGGTGGTCTCGGTAATGCCGTACATGTTGACCAGGACCGGTGCGTCGTCGGCGTGCCGTTCGTACCAGGCGGCCAGCTTCCCGAAGTCGAGCGGCTCGCCGCCGAACACGACGGCGCGCAGGGCGAGCCGGTCTCCTTGCGCGGGTCGGTCCCGGTCGGCCTGGATCAGCGGATAGAAGGCCGACGGGGTCTGGCTGAGGACCGTGACGCGCTCTTCGGCGAGCAGGGTGAGGAAGCGGTCGGGGGTGCGGCTGATGTCGTACGGGACCACGACCAGTCTTCCGCCGTGCAGGAGGGCGCCCCACATCTCCCAGACCGACACGTCGAAGGCGTAGGAGTGGAAGAGGCTCCACACGTCCTGTTCGGTGAAGTGGAAGTGGGACGCGCTGTGGGTGAAGAGGCGGACCACGTTGCGGTGGCTGACCACGACCCCCTTGGGCCGGCCGGTGGATCCCGAGGTGTAGATGACGTACGCGGCGGTGTCCGGGCGCACGGGGGCGGTGCGGTCCGCGTCGGTGGGGGCCCCCGGGTCCTGTTCCGCCAGATCCGCGGCAGTCTGCGAGGTGGCGAGCACCAGCCGTGGCGTCGCAGTGCGCAGATCGAGGGGGTCGAGGCTGAGCAGGAGCAGCGGGCGGGCGTCCTGCAGGGTGCTTTCCAGTCGTTCCCCGGGGTGGTGCAGGTCCAGCGGGAGGTAGGCGGCGCCGGACTTGAGGACCGCGAGAACGGCCACGACGAGGTCGATCGAGCGCGGCAGGGCGAGGGCGATGAGCTGTTCAGGTCCCGCGCCGTGCCGGATCAGGACGCGCGCCAGCCGGTTGGCGCGGGCATCGAGTGCGGCGTAGTCGAGGCCGTCGCTGCCGTGGCTGACCGCAGTCCGACGGGGATGGCGCAGCACCTGGGCCTCGAAGAGGTCTGTCAGGGCCGTACCGCCGGCCGCGTGCGAGTGGCACGCCGGCACGCTTTCCGATCCGGTGATTGCCATTGCTCAGTTCCTCACTTGTTCGTCCGGCAGGTCCTGCGGCCGGTCTGTTCCAGGTCAGGGCGTGCGGGCGTGTGCGCGGTCCGGCGTGCGGGGTTGTGCTGTCCGTCGGGTCGTCATTCGGCGACGGCGGCGACTCCGTTCCGCGGTGCGGCCGCCGGGTACCCGCCGGGGCGGCTGCCGGGCGCCAGGACGCGCAGCAGGTTCTCGGACAGGAGGAGTCGTTGATCGGTGCGGGAGACCTCGGCGAAGACGGTCGGGCCGTGCAGGATCTCGTCGGTCAGGCGTTTCAGCCCGCCGCCCATGCGGCCCAACGGCCAGTCCGTCCCAAAAATGATCTTGTGGTTGATGCCCGTCCTGAAGAGCCGGTTGAGGTGCTCCGGCCAGTCCGGAAGGGCCGGGGAACTGGCGAACCCGCCGATGTCCAGGTATACGTTGGGCCGGTACGCCGCGAGGTAGCCGGCGGTGTCCACGTGGGTCAGCCCCGCGTGCCCCAGGACGAAGTCGACCTGCGGGAAGTCGCGGGCCGCCCGGTCGATCCTGAGCGGTTCCGCGCTCCCGTAGTCCAGGCTCGCCGCCGTGGGCCCGGTGTGTACGAACACGGGCAGTGAAAGGGCCGCGCAGATCTCGTAGTACGGGTAGAGACCAGGATCGGAAGGCGAATAGCCACAGGGCGGATAGAGCTTCACCCCGTCCAGGGCGTACTCGTCCACCACCTGCGCGAAGGCCCGCACCCCTTCGGGGCCGTGCCGCGGATCGACCCCGATGTAGACCCAGAAGCGGTCAGGGTGGCGCATACGGATCTCGTGGTGGAGCCGGGCCGCCTCGGCGGGCGGCACGCAGCCGGGCATGCGCAGGCTGAAGTCCGGTACCAGCAGCACCGATCTGGCAATCCCGGCGTCGTCCATCTCGGCGACCAGCCCGTCGGCCAGGTGGTCCTGGTGCTGGCCGGCGTAACCGCGGGCGATGCGGGCGACCGACGGGGCCGCGCCCCTCGCGGAGAGCTTGCGGTGGACGTTGCCCGCGACGTCCTCGACGAACTCCTGGGGAATGAAGCGTGTGGACGCCACATGACAGTGGCCGTCGTAGATGGTGGTCATCCGACGCAGTGCTGGACGAGACCCCGGACGGTGACGCCGTCACTATGGTCGAAGGTGGCGAAGTCGAAGGTCGTGTCGCTCTCTTCCTCCAGGTGGGCGATCAGACCGACGACCGCCATGGAGTCGAGCAGACCGGTGTGGCTGAGATTGGTGTCCGCGTCCACGACGGTCTGTGTCTCCCCAGCGTTCCAGGCCTCCACCCATGCGATCAGCGACTTTTCCAGTTCCGCGCTGTCCTGCTTCATTTCAGGCCACTCCTGTGCGCCGTTGCGGCATCGTGTGGTGGTGGTTGTGGTGCGGTGCGGTGCGGCTCCCCGGCAGTGGTTCCCACGGACTTCCTGCGGCCGATCAGGCGCAGGCTGTTACCGCTCATCAGCAGTCGTCGCTCGGGCTCCCGCAGTCCGGCGACGGCCGGGGAGCCCTGGGCGAACGCGCCGACCAGGCCGCTGAGCGACTCCGACAGCCGGTAGGAGGGCCAGCAGGTGCCGAAAAGGATCTTGTGACAGATCCCTGTGCGGAACAACCGGTTCAGGTGTGCCTGCCAGCCGTCCGCGGCCAGGACCGAGTGGAATTGGCTGATGTCCAGGTGCACGTTGGGCCGGTGGGCGCACAGATAGGTCGCCTCGTCGACGTGGGTGACCCCG
Source organism: Streptomyces sp. NPDC014623 (assembly GCF_043088245.1). Lineage (NCBI taxonomy): Bacteria > Bacillati > Actinomycetota > Actinomycetes > Kitasatosporales > Streptomycetaceae > Streptomyces > Streptomyces sp. NPDC014623. The sequence continues at coordinate 34,259 of NZ_JBIBZU010000027.1, forward strand.
CCGTGCCCCAGGATGAAGTCGACCTGGGGGAAGTCACGGGCCGCCCGGTCCAGCAGGAGCGGACTGCCGTACGAGAAGTCCAGGGGACCCCAGCCGGGACCCGTGTGGGTGAGGACGGGCAGTCCGTACTGCGCGCAGATCTCGAGGTACGGGTCCAGCAGCGGGTCGCTGGGTGAGTAGCCGCACAGCGGATACAGCTTCAGCCCGGCGAAGCCGTACTCCGTCACGCACCGTTCGAAGAGGTCGATGCCGTCCCGGCCGGCACGCGGGTCGACGCCCCAGAAGACGTGGAAGCGGCCCGGGTGGCGGCGGGCTACCCGGTCGTGCCAGGCCGCGAGTTCGGGACGGGACAGGCGGCACCGCGCCGCCTGGGAGAAGTCGGGGACGACCAGGAATGCCTGGTCGACGCCCGCCTCGTCCATCTCGGCGACGAGCTTGTCGGCCTCGTCGTCCTGGTGGAGGGCGAGTACGTGGTCCAGGATGCGCGAGGGGCGCACCCGGTGTCCGTACGAGGCCAGCCGGTGCTGGACGTTTGCAGCCTGGTACTCCAGGAAGGCACGCGGGATGGCCAGTTCGCTGCCGAGCTGTACCTGCGCGTCGACGACGAGCGGCCGGCCGGAATTCCCGGCCCCCCTGCCGTCGCCGGCGGTTCCGGCCTGCTCCTCGCTCACCGGCCCCCCTCCTGCGCTGCGGGCGCGGCGGGGAACGCGGCGGCGAAGTGCTCCGCCGCACGGACCCTGCTCAGCTTGAGATTGCCGGTCAGGAAGGCGGGGTCGGAGCGCAGAGGCCGCTCGGAGAAGACCACCGACATCACACGCTCGTGGGCCGGAAGCGACGCGTTGACCTCCTCGATGCGCTTGCGGAGCTGTGTGCGCAGGGCGGCGTCCTCAGGGTCGGTCGGGGTGATGATCGCGCCGAGCCTGGCCGACTGCGAAGTCGGCACCACGATGATCTCGCTGAGGCCCTCGACGGACACGAACGCACTCTCGATCTCGGCAGGGTGCACCTTGCGCCCGCTGCCGAGCACGATGACGTCCTTCTTACGGCCGATCAGGCTGAGGTACCCATCCTCGTCCAGCCGCCCGTAATCACCGGTCAGGATGGAGCCGTCGGGACGGAAGCAGTCTTCGGGCGAGCCGTCGCCGGTGTCGAAGTAGCCCCGGCTCAGCGGCGCCGGGCGTTTGATGACCACCTCCCCGTCGTCCAGGAAGATCACCGCGTCCGGGTCGATCAGCTTGCCGACGGAGCCGAGCCGGCAGGCGTCCTGGGTGTTCCAGGCGACCATGCCGGTCTCTGTCAGCCCGTACGCCTCGAGGAGCCGGACATCCTGCTTCCAGTACCCTTCGAGGGTTTCACGCCGGATCGGCGCCATCCCCGTGATCAGGAAGCGGATGCGTCCGCCGAGGAAGTCGCCCAGGGTGGTGTCCGCGCTGCTCGAGGCACTGAGTTGCAGTGCGGTGTCGTAGAAGACGGGCGGGCCGATCAGGAAGGTCGGCTGTTCCTTGCGCAGTGCCTGGAAAACACGCTGGTACGGGGCGAGCACCAGATCCGCCCCGAGCCACAGGCAGCAGTAGACCGACAACCGCTGCTGGTAGTTGGAGAGCGGCAGGAAGATCAGGTGCCGGTCCTCGGCGGTCAGCCGGAAGCTGTCGATGAAGCGGTTGATGACGTAGTCGGTACCGCTCGCACTGATCTGAAGTCCCTTGAGCCGGCCCGATGTGCCCGAGGAGTAGACCAGGCTGTGCACGTCTTCCCGGTCGTACACCTCGGCACTCGGCGGCACCACGTTCTCCCCGGGGACGCCGTCGGGCCGGATCACGGTGGGTGCCGTGAGCGGTACGGAGTCGTCCGCTATCAGCAGTGCCAGGCCGTGCCGGGCGGCGAACTCCGCAGGGTCGGCCACCTCCGTGGAGTCCGGGAACGCCTTGAGCAGGGCACCGGTGGCCAGTGCCGCGAGGTCCCAGGCCAGCCAGTCGATGCTGTTGCCCGCCTTGATCCCGACCAGGTGGCCCCGCCGTATGCCCGCGGCGGCCAGCTGCCCGGCCCGGTCGGTCGCCAGGGCGTGCAGCTCGCTCTGCGTCATCTCCCGGCGGCCGCCCGAGACGTCGATCTCCACCACGCGGGCGCCCGTGTGGCCGCCGTACCGGTTCGTGAGGTCGTGCAGGGTCATGCTCACTTCGGGTTCGCCTTTCGTTGCCGCTGTTGCCGCTGTTGCCGTCTCGTCGTCCGGGGTGTTCGCAGGGGGCTGCTCGCGGCTCACACGGTCTCCCGCACGGACCCGAGCGCGGATCGCAGGGCTGCGACACACTCGGTCAGCGCCCGGCCGGCCAGGAAACCGATGCGACCGCCGAGCAGTTCCTCGTACGAGCCGCTGTCGGTGTCCCAGGTGATGCACAGCTGCAGGAGGCTGCCGCCGTCGGTGGCGGGCGTGACCGTCACTTCGCGGCAGAGGGTGCGCCACAGCCAGCCGGCCTCGGCGCTCAGCCGGACACCCCGGGCGGTGGTCTCCGCACGGTCGGCCCAGACCACGGCATCCGCCCCGAGCCGGCCGGCGAACTCCGCGTCGTACCCCGCCGGACCGGTCTCGGCAGTGGCGAAGGGATCCAGGATGCGGGGCCGCACGTGCAGGAGTTCCAGCACCTCGTGGGCCGGGTGCGGCAGCGACACGGTGCGGATGAGCGGGGACAGTTCGGCGCCGGAGCCGTCGGCACGTCCCTCCCCGACAGCACGTAGATGCGCGTCGGCCTCCGCCAGGAGGGTGTCGAGGACCGACAGGCAGTGACCGAGCTCGTCCGCACTGATGACCATGGGAGGTTGGACCCGCAGCACCCTCGGGTTGTACAGCGAGTACGTGGACGTGATGCCCTCTTCCAGCAGCCGTCCCAGGACGAGACCGGCCACGGCCTGATCGTGGAATTCCAGGCCGTGCATCATGCCCACACCGCGGTGCGCGGCGACCACGCCGGGGTGCCGCTCCGCAGCCGCAGCCAGCCGCTGCCCGATCGTCTTCGCCCTTTCCCGCACTCCGTCGAGGAAAAGGGGGTCCGAGGCGATGGTGACACTCTCCAGGCCTACCCGGCACGACAACGGGTTGCCGCCCAGGCTGGACCCGAACGTCGAGGGCAGCTCCCGCAGCACCCCCCACACCTCCTCGGTGCCCAGCACCGCCGAGACGGGCAGCACACCGCCGCCGAACGCCTTGCCCACGCACACCAGGTCGGGGACGATGCCGAACTGCTCGTGAGCGAAGAAGGTCCCGCACCGTCCGAAGGCCGTCTGCATCTCGTCGAGGATGAGGAGGGCCCCCGCCTCGGTGCACAGCCTGCGCACCTCTTGCAGGTAGCCGGGCGGCGGCACGATCACCCCGGCCTCCGCCTGTACGGGTTCCAGCAGAACCGCGCCGACCGAGTCGTCCAGCGCGGCGGCCAGCTCGGCCGTGTCACCGAAGGCCACCTGCTGGAAGTGCTCCATGAACGGGGCCAGGTGCGCGCGGTGCTCGGGGCGGTTGGAGGCACTGAGGGTGGCGAAGGTCTTGCCGTGGAAGCAGCCGCGGGCACTGATGACACCGGGGCGGCCGGTCGCGGCACGGGCCAGTTTCAGCGCGTTGTCGATCGTCTCCCCGCCGCCGTTGGCCAGGTACGAGTACGGCAGACGCTGCCCGGTGAGCTGCGCGAGCCGCTCGGAGAGCCGTATCTGCACGTCCTCGAACATGATCTTGGTGCTGTTGAGCACCCCGGTGTCGAGCTGTTCCCGTACGGCCGCGACGATACGCGGATGGGAGTAGCCGAAGGACTGGTTGCCGTACTGGTCGAACATCGCGAGGAACGACCGTCCCTCGTCGTCGCTCACGCGGCTCCCCTCGCCCCGGTCCTGGACCTTGCAGCCCATGACGAACGCCATCTTGGCGTAGGTGGGGTGGTTGTGTGCCGCCTTCAGTTCAGCCAGCCGCTGGCGCCGGGTGCGCATGGACGGCCTCCTTCGGATCGGCGGACGCGTAGCTGTCGTAGTCGCCGAAGAAGTACTGCAGCACCCGATTGCCGCGGTGTACGTCATCGCGCGCCGCCCGTGCGGCTTCGAGTACGTCCAGGGCCGCCACCAGGCTGAGCGGCGCACCCCGGAAGCGTTCGTCCGTGTACGGCTCGCCGAGTGCCACGAAGCCGATGTCCTGGTAGAAGCTGCGCAGGCCGCCCGAGTCGTCGACGAAGAAATCACCGATGATGTGCGTCGCCCCGTGCGCGCGGACGCCGTGGACCAGTGCCTGGCGCATGAGCGCCATGCCTATCTCCTGGTGCCGGAGCTTCGGCAGGGTCATCAGGTGGCCGAACTCCACCAGCCGGTTGCCCGGCCGCAGCGGGGAAAGGTCGACGGTGTCGTCGCAGGGCAGCCCCGACGGTGAGTCCGGAATGACCTTGACGGTGCCCACCGGCGCGCCGTCGAGGTAGCCGACGATGTATTCGGCCGTCCCGTCGAAGCGGTCGAAGGTGGCGGCCGTGTCGGCCGTGTCGGCGAGCCGGCCCTGATCCCGTACGTAGACGGCGTCACGCAGCAGGATCACATCGGCTCGCTCGGCGTCCGTCCGGGCTATTCGATAAGCAACATCCACGACCTTCACCCCTTTTCGGATCACTTGCGGAGCAGCTTTGCGAAAAAATCGAGATATCCGCTGTGGAAGTAACGGATCCGATCTCGGACTTCGGCGTGGAGAACGGGCAGTCGTTCGATCGGAAGATTCGGCATCAAGTGGTGTTCGACGTGGTAGTTGTTGCCATTTGTGAACCACATGGTGATCCGGTTGGAACGTATCGTCCGGGTATTGGCGAACGGGTCCTTGTCGAGGGTCTCGCACCGGTAGTGCTCGGGAAGTTCGATCACCGCGTGCGCCGGAGCGGCGACGAGCAGAAGCGGCAGCAGCCACACCCAGAGGATGACGGCGGAACCTGTCCACCAGGTCAGTGCGCCCAGCCCGGCAATGACAACCACCGCAAGAAGGTGGTCCCGCCGGATCCTGCCGGACACCACGGCATTCTCATCGGGGAAATCCCGGCCCAGCAGCGAGCGGCCGAGATTTGCGACGAAGAATGCGTAATGGTGGGCCATGGAGAAACGGACGGCCCAGTCGAAACCGACAGCCAGTCGCGACCGGTCCCCCTTCGCGCCGTACTGGTCGCCGTAGTCGAAGAACTCACGGTTCAGCGGGGTTCCCAGATCGCGGTGGTGGCGCATGTGGGTGGCCCGGTAGGCAGCGAAGGAGATGAGCATCGGCAACCCGAGGACGATGCCGGAGACGGTGTTCGCCCGGCGGTTGCGATAGGCCAGATTGTGCAGCGTCTCGTGCTGGAGCTCCGCGGCGTGTGCGAACATGGCGCCGATCAGGACCACTCCGACGATCCGGCACCAGAGCACGGACTGAAGCGCAAGCGCGACACCCGCGCCGGTGAGGGTGGCGCACAGTGCCAGCTTGAGAGAGAACACCCAGCCCCGGGGCTCGGTGCGCAGGTGTTTCAGCGTTGCTTTGAGATCAGCGGCCTCCTGATGCCGGGACGAACGGGGGACTGCCGTCTCACCTGCGGACGCGTCCACGCTCCTGCCTCCTTTCCGATTACGACGCAAGGTGCGTAACGCCGGGGGCGCGTGCGGGCAGGATGTGTTCGTGACACACCGCCCTCGACCTGGTCTGGACCGGATCTGGTCAGGCCTGGTTCGCCGTTCCGGCTCTGCTCGGGCCGGCGCGTGGTCAACCCGTCGACGCACGGGGCCACTCGGGCCCGGGGCACAGTGAGCGGAGCGGCGTGTGCGGACCGGCCTTCTCGATCGCGTCGAACATCGACAGCAGCCCTGTCAGATGTACCTCGCTCTCCGGTGCGCTGTAGAGGTCGGGGTGGGTGTCGAGAATGATTTCCATGGTCCCGTCGGACGCGATCTGGATCAGGTACACCGTCATGTCGACGGTGAGGGGGATCGAAACCGTGTGCTGGATCGCCGGGACTCCCGCGAAGTCCAGCCGGTGGTCGAACAGCATGACGTTGACCATTGCGGCCCACAACCGTCCGCTGCCGCCCTGTTCGGTGATCTCCCGCGACAGCTCGGCTGTGGGATAGCGTGAGTGCAACAGGAGTTCACGTACTTCGCGCGAGACGCGTTGTGCGTGACCGACCAGGGATGATCCGTCGTCAAAGGGAACCCGTAGCGGCAGGATGTTCATCGCCATGCCGACGGCGTTGCGCACCTGCGGACTCAGCCGGCCGGCTGTCGGGAGCCCGAGGAGCACTTCGGGCGCCCGGGCCGCGCTGCCCACGTACGCGGCCACCGTGCTGATGGCCAGATCGGACCAGGTCACGCCCAGACCGTCCGCAACCTCCCCCAGGCGGGCGACCCGGTCGGGCGTCAGCTCGTGCCGAAGCCGCCGACCTGCGGTGACTTGGGCACGGCGACGGGACGGCCCGATGGGCTCCGGGTGGTTCGCCAGTTTGCTGTGCCAGTGTGCCCGATCTGCGAAAAAACGTTTCCCCTCCCCATACGCGGCCTCGCTCTCCCGCAGTCGCTCGAAGGGCTGCAGCATTCCCTTCTCGTGATTCCGCCCCTCCGACAGGGCGTTGTAGACGACTGCCGTGCGGTTGAAGATCAGCGCGAGGCTCCAGCCGTCGACGACGGCGTGGTGGACCTTCCAGTACAGCAGGAAACGGTCGTCCGCCGTCTTGATGACGGCAGCACCGCACAGCCTCAGCGGATCCACCGGACGGTGGACGTCCTCCGCCATCCACGCCGCAGCCGCCGCAGCGGGATCATTCCGTGCACTCAGGTCGACCCATCGCAAGGGAGTCGGGTCCGGGTGCACGAATTGGCGGTGCTCGCCTTCCACCGTGATGATCCCCAGGCGCAGTGCGTCGGCTTCGCGCTCGACTTGCAGATGTGCGGCACGCAGGAGATCGGGGTTCACTGGGCCGCGGATTTCCAAGTAGTCACAGATGGAGAAGACGGGATTGGTGAGGTCGCCGATCTGCGCATTCCAGGTTCTCGACTGTGCGGTGAGCAGCGGAAAATATTCCCCGTGAGGTGCGTGCACCGTGCGTCCCTTCTCTGATGTGGGACAAGCCGGAAATATTCAGGAGCGGGAGAGGGAAAATTTACTGGATGCACTCTTTTCGGCAGGAGGGGTGACCGGCATGGATGTCACGTCGGTGGCCATGGCTGATTGGCGTGCCGGATAGCGCCGTGGACATTCCGGATATCGATCATCTCGTGGCCCGAAAATGACGTTCATCGGTCGACCTGAGCGACGCTACACACGCAACGAGATGGCCTCAAGCGTCAATAATTAGCTAAGGTTGTTATCGAGACAGGGTGGGATGTGGGCAAATTTGCTCACTGTGCGCTAAGGGGTGCGGAAGATCCGCTGGTCACGGGAACGCCGTTGCTTGATTCGCCAGAGTGGCTGGTGTGGCCCAACCTGCTTCGTGCGGCCGAGGATCGGGACGTCCCGCTCACCCATGGGTAGTTGGCGGTCGGGATGAGACGGCTGGTAGCAGCGGGGCCGGCGGCGTCCGCCGGGGGACTTCGTCGCCAGCTCGCCGGTCGGTGATGAGCTGGCCAGTTCCGTCAAGGCCATCTTGACAGTGGATATGAAGGCGCGGCGCGAGCACGAGTGGGTCGCAGCCAAGAGCGCCTTCTGGGCATGACCGCACTGCTCACGGCCACCTGTTCGAGGCCCCCGAGATGCGGAAGGCGGAGAGGCGGATAGCGTTCATGGGAGGAAATCCGACCCTGGACGTATGGAGGGAATACCCGCTGGAGTTGTTTGAGCGTGCTGTGCGGACGTAGTTGGTTGCCCCGAGTCGGTCGGGGCGGGTAGGAGCCCGGTTCGACGCGTGGCGATCCCGCTGATCAGGAAAGGGAGTTGGTGCGAGCCGTTCCTGCCGCACCACACCGCGCGGTGAGGGTGGCGGGGTACAGGCCGGGCCGGCGGCGGAGTCCGAGGCGCCCGGTCTTCTGGCGGACCGGGGCGAGGAACTGGGTGGCCTGGTCGATCAGCGGCTTCCTGTGCCGGGCGGCAAGAGCCGCCACGACGGGAAGAGGAAGGTTGCGACGCTGGGACCGGGTGACTTCAGCCCGGACAGGAGCCGCGGCAAGGCCAGGACCTTGCCGAGCCGGGCGGCCGGGTTCGGGAGCGCCGTTGCACAGCTCGGGCCTATCAGGCGTCGGCATCCGCAGATGGCCATGGCCCGACGCCGTCGTGCCGTATTTCACCCGATCGGAGTGCTGTCGAGCTCGGCGCCAATCCGTTCGGCGCCGGCTTCGGACCCCTCCCACGGATTGCTGGTCATCGCCCCGTCGAGTATGGAGAGTGTCCCGGTGGCACTGCCGCGCGGCACGCCCAGGGTCTCGGCGTATTCCGCCCAGGTACCGTCAGTGGTCATCCCCATCAGCTTCAGGACGCTGTTCGCCGCAGGTGGCATAGTGTCCGGCTGCCGGCCTGCAGCATGTGGTGGATGAAACGTGCGAGACGGCCGTCGAACCATACCCGCGACAGCAACTGCAGGACCTCCTCGGGGCTGAAGCCGCAGTCCCGTGAAGGGATTCGCAAGCGCCTGGGGTCGCGACTGCTGCCGTCGGCGTGGAAGATCCGGCGTCGCCGGACCAGGGAGCGGGCCGGGGACGCGGAAACCTCCGGGCTTCGCAGCATCTGGCAGGCACGTTTCGGAACTCGCTCATAGGCCGCCCGCACCACTGGCTGAATGCGTTCTCGCAGCGATGCGGCTCGCGAGCGCTGAGGAGGGTGTCGGCGGGACCGTAAAACGTTCGGCTCTGTCTCACATCCGGTGATGATGGCGACGGACAGGCCTTCGGTCACGAAACCACAGGGCTGCGCTCCCGCAGCCGGCCTTCCCGGGATCGGGTCGTGAGGGTCCGACGCGACGAGGCCGGGGAACCGGTGCGATGCTGGCTGCCGCGAAACATCCAGGCCGGAGCGCCGGTCTCACTCCTCGTGGGTAGAGATGCTCAACTTTCACGATCCGTTACCGTCGAATGTGAGACAGAGCCAATCGTTTGACAGACCCGAAGCATGCAAGGCCCCTGGCAGGAAACCCTCACCTGCCAGGAGTCCTGCCGTTCCTGTCCCGGGGTGTTCTCGGCCCGCCGCCGGTCGGCTGCGCGGGCCAGGTGACCGTGGTCCTATGTCAACGGCTGTGGTGAGCGCGGGTGGTGGCGCGGCCCAGGAGGGCGCCCAGGGCGATCATGCCGAGGCCGAGGAAGAAGTGGAGCCAGTTGTCGGCGGTGTTGACGGGGACGAAGTTCGCGGCGCTGTCGCGGTCGATGAACAGTCCGTAGAGCCACAACACGAGGTAGACGGCTCCGCCGGCCAGGAGATAGGTGCGCGCGGTGGAGGCGGTGCGGGACATGGCGATTCCGGCGATGCCGAACAGCAGGTGGACGATGTTGTGCAGGATCGACACCTGGAACACGCCCAGGAGTTTCGCCTCGGAATGGTGCTCGGCGAACTTCATCGTGTCGTAGTCGCTCGTGATGCCCGGAATGAATCCGAGGATGCCCACCAGGAGGAAGACGGCGCCCACCAGCAGTGCGGCCTTCTGCACGGGGCTTTTCGCGGAGGAAGCCGGAGTGTGTGCGGTAGTCATGTGGTAGCGCTTCCCATCATTTAGGGGGATCACCGCCCCGCTCCTGCGGGGCCGGAATGCCGTGTACCCTCTTTATCTCTTCGATATCCCACGCCCGCCACTTGAAGTAGACCGGAATGGAGGACTGTCCTGACAGGCCCGGAGGGGTACCTGCGGCACAGGGGGAGGACCTGCACGCTGATGTGCGGCTGGGCGCCGGGGGCGTTCAGGTGATCCAGTTGTTCACGCATGATGTGGGGGCCGCCGATCACGCGGCGCAGTGCCGCTTCGTCCGGGACGGCGCGCAGGCGCGGCGGGCATGCCGGATCGTGGATCCGTGCTGCCGGCACAGCCGTACTTCGAGCCGCGTGCCGGTCTTTTCTGCGGTGTAGCGAGGGAGTCGTCGCCCCGATGACCGTGTGGGTGTGGGTGTGGGCGAGAGTCTGCGCAGCCCAAGGGGTACGAGAGGCTCGTAGGTTCGCAAGGAGGCGGCATCTGTGTCGAGGGCGGTATAAGCCCTCCGGGGGATGCCGCCATAGGCGCGCCACCAGCCCTGCTGCCCGGATTCCCGGACCATGCGGAACAGGACGTTGATGATCTTCTGGTCCGCCACTCCGGAGGGTGCGCACGTCGCGAGGCTTGACGACGCGGCCTCCGTTCCCCGAGTGACTGATCCTGGGCTGGGAGACCGTGAGGCATTCGGCCATGTGGGCGTTCTCCGGGCCGCCGGCAAGATGAGGCCGGCGCAGCCCGGCCCCGAGGCGGCGCCTGCTGGGGGTGGGGTTGATGTTCGCCGCCACGAGCGGTGTACCTCCGGCTCCCACGCCATCGTGCTGGCCCGTAGATTGTCATGGCACTCACATTGTTGATCAGGCGCCACGCCGTGGGGGAGCAGATCACTGCCGGATTCGCGAAAAGTGATGCCGCAGTATCAATTCGCCGGAGCGGGGAACGGCGGTCCTTCCCAACGGGTACCGTCCGGTCGACGCGGTGGGAGTTGTGAGGGGAAAGGTTGCGATGTTGTCGTCGATCTTGATAGTCCCTGCTGGCCGTCGATGCTCCGTCACAAAACGGCCTGCCAGGTGCAGCACCGGGAGCGGACCTCAACGTTGACAACGAACTGCTCGGGTTCGATGTCGGAGACGCGGCAAGGGAAATTCTGCCGGCTCTGGCAAGTTGTCTTACACCGGTCTTGCCGTGCGGCGAGACGGTAGGACCGTCGGGAGTGTTCAGAATGACGAGGAAGTGGCGAGGGGGCGGCCCTCCAGCTCCTCGCTCGGAAATGTAGATACCCGGCACGGGATCCTGGCAGCCGGCGTGACCTCCATGTCGTGGATCGTCCCGGCCTTGGGCGCTCCTCCCCGGGGGGTGAGTCCGAGGACCTGCCGGCCGGCGGAGGCCGGCTGGCCGCCCACTACGGAATCCCCGTCCCGGCCTTATGGCCGGAGCCGACCGCGTCGTGCACCGCCTGTCCATCCGCCGCCACGCACCCGCGCCCGGCGCCGCCCAGCTGACCACCACTCCCTGGCCCCGGAAGGAGCCCAGCTGCGGGCATCATCGGCAACGGCCTCAAGCAGGCCGCGGGCGCGACGCTCACCTGCCCGATACCCGCTACGGCCGGAGCCCAGGCCCGTTCCTCGTGAAGCGTGCCCCGCACCATCGCCCAGTGCCTGGGCATCTCCCGGCGCGCCGTCGAGCACTCCCTCAGGAGTCAGATCCGCCGGACCCGCCCTGACCTCGTCGGCGAAGTCCGCAAGGACCGGCAGCCCTGAGTCCGTGAACGGGTCTGGCGACAGGCTGCACGTCGGCCACCAGATCGGTTCGCAGGTGAGCGGTGGTTGCCCGGCCGGCCACGCGCCGGGAGGCGATGTCGATGACCGTGGCCGGGGAGAGCCGGCCCTCATCGGCCGGGATGCAGGTGATGTCGCCGCGCCGGCGAGCATCGAGTCCGGTGGGGCCGGGAGGCCCGGACGACGAGGTCGGACACAAGGCCGCCCTGGTATCGGGGGTCGTGGTGACAGGTTGCGGCGTGAAAGAACGACGAGGACGCCGAGGCCTCTTCTTCCCCGTGTTCTCCATGATGGACATCCACCTGGGACTGAACCCCTGATCCCGGAGGTCCGTCAAAGCGGATCAAGCCCTCATGCTCTGTGCGTCGATGAAGTCGTCGCCTCGGAAGCCGGGCGGGGGTCTTGCATGCCTTGTCGAGCCTCGCCGCGCACGTGTGCCGGGTGACGAGATCAAGCCCCTGATCGAAGGCCTGAGCGCGGGAATCGCGTCGAATCCCATGGTGTGAGCGAGACGCGTGACGCCCTCGTTGCCGTCCCCGCCCCGCGCGACGCGGGCGTGCTCTGCACCGCTCGCGCTGACGCCTCCGTTGTTCAGCGGTCGAAGGTGCCGTCCACCGGACCGTCGCGGTTGTTGTTTGGGTATCCGTGACCTCTCCAGTCCGTATAGGCGCGCGGGTTCCGCACCAGTAACTTTTCGCCTGATGGACCATGCGAGCCGGTGCTTCCCACCCGCTCGTCCCCCTACATGGTGTTCGTCGCGGGCGCGCATCTGCTGATGCACGTTCCCGACACATCCCGTTCGAGAGGTTCGGTCATGCGCGCAATGATGAGCAGATTCGCTGCGGCCACCGCCCTGGTGTTCGCCGTAATCACCCTCTGCCCACTCACGGCCAGTGCCAGCGAGAACGTCGGCTCCACTTCTTCGGCTGTCGTCGAAACCGAGCGGGTCCTGACGCCCCCCGCTGACGCCGGAGAGGCCGGGAACGGCGAGCTCGCCGACGGTGTCGCCCCCGCACACAAGAGGGGTGAGCGGGTGCAGGCGACGGCCTGGGGGTACCAGATCATGCCCTCGTGTGCCAATCTCGCGGCCCCCATCCGCCAGGGTGCCGGCTACTGGGAGGGTGCCACCGAAACACCGGGCAGCGGCAAGCCGGTGGAGTGCACCAACGGCTACATCGATTGCTTCGGTGTCAACGCGGTCGGGTGCAACTTCGGTCCGGGGCAGATAATCATGCTTTCCACTCAGGTCCCTGACTTCGCCTTGCTCGCCGCGCACGAATTCGGGCACGAGTGGCACCCGCACTCCGCTGCGGGCTGCATGAACTGGGCGAGCGCCTACGAGGTCATGCGGCCGACGGTCTGCTGACCAGTCACACCGGGGGCCGGGCGCGGAAGTGCCCGGCCCGTTCCGGTGCGTCAGTCCTCGGTCGGTTCACGGGCGCCGCGGTATGAACGTCCGCGCGGCACGTGGTCCGCCAGTTCCTTACGGAAACCGACACCCAGTTTGCGCATCGCCCGTGAGACATGATGCTCCACGGTACGCGGCGACAGGTACAGTGTCGCCGCGATCTGCCGATTGGTCAGGCCGCTGCCCGCGAGTTCCGCCACCTCGGCCTCGCGGGGGGACAACCTCTCCGCGTACGCCGGCCGCCCTCGTGGCCGACGTCCGGCCGGGGGCCGGTGAGCCCGAAGCGCCGACCGGGCGCGGGCGGCGTCCCAGGACGCTCCCAGCTGCTCGAACAGGCCGACAGCAGTAACGAGTTCTGCTGAGGATGCGCCCTTCCCGCTGTCCATCAGCAAGGCGCACCGGCCGGCACCCTCGGCCGTCTGAGCCTGTGCATAGGGGTAGGGAAGTCGTGCGTAAGCCGTGCTGGACGCCCGGAAATGTGCGGACGCCTCTTCCGCCTCTCCGTCCGCCTCAGAGAGAATCGCCCGGCACCACAGCAGAGCCGCGGCTGCGGTGGGCGCGTCCCGCCCCGTCAGCCCGCCGGCGAACTCGGCAGCCAGCTTCCGCGCCGCGTCCTGCCCGCCGGCGCGGATATGGGCCTCCACCGCCCAAGGAGCCAGCTCCGCGCCCCAGACCCACACGCCCTTCCTGCGGAGCCACGCCCAGGCCGATGCCGCAGCTGACGCGGCTGCTTCGGCCTCCTCCTGGAGGAGCAGCAGCCGTATGTGGGTGCCGGCCGCTGTGGCTGCCACGGGGACCTCGCAACCGTCGAAGGAAGGGGGCGCACCGGGGGGGAGCCATGCGCGCGCCGCGGTCCATTCACCCCTGGCCAGGGCCAGCAAGGCCAGCACCGTACGAGCTTCGTTCGCGGTGCCGTCTTCCGCGACCATCGCCGTACACCGTTCCGCGAGTCCTTCCCAGGAACCCGTGAGCCAAGCGTGGTGGAGGGCGGTGCCGTTGCCTACGCGTGCCAGAAACGGCGCGTCATTGCGAGCCGCCAACTGCAGTCCCTCTTCGAGTAGTCGAACGCCCCGTTGATGATGACCGAGGTGCACCGCGCCACTCGCGGTGTTGCACAGCGCCCGTGCCACCTGCTGCCGGCCGAGCAGGGCGGAGTCGTTCCGGGGCAGACGCTCGACCAGCCGCCATGCCCCGGGATCACCGGAGATCGCGGCAAGGGTGGCCCGGCTCGCGATGGCCGCCGTGCGTGCCACCTCGTCCTGGGAGGCGAGAGCTGTCTCCTCCGCCCGTTGCAGCCAGACACGGTTCTCGGAGAGGGAGGACCCTGGGAAGAACGGGTTCGCCAGTGCCACCAGGGCCGCGGTCGCCAGTTCGGGTCGTTCGTGCAACTCATCGACAGCGTGGCGTACCTGCTGCCGTCCTTCGTGGAATCGCCGCTTCTGGTTGTGCAGCAACAGGCCCAACTCGAGACGTATCTCGCCCCTGACCACAGAGGGAAGCGAGGCATCGTCGACGACCCTCTGCAAAATCGTGACGGTCTCCTGCGTGCGCAGGCCGAGGGTGGCTCCCCTGGCCAGGGCGAGCGCCAGCCGCGCGCGCCTCTGCGGTGGACCACCACCTTCGTCCAACGCCTGTTCCAGCAAGGCGACGGCGACCTCGTCCTCGGTGATGGTGCCACCGCTGGCCCCGGCGGCAACGCGTTCCGTGGCGTGCAACCACTCCTCCGTACGGCCACAGCCTCGCCAGTGGCGAGCGACGCGCGCCCACGGAACCGGTTCGCTGGTCATGAGTGTGACCGCCGCCCTGTGGTGCAGGTGCTCGCGGAGTGGCCCGGGCAGGCTCCCGTACACAGCCGACGCCTCCAGGGGTACGGCGAAGCCGTACCGGCTCTCTTGCGTCTCCCGCAGGGCCGACACGGCCAACGCCGCGATGAGTGCCTCCCGTCCGTCCTCCTCCGAGAGCTCGGCGACCGCGGCCAGGTCGGTCGCGCTCGCCGGCCGGCCGAGCACCGCAGCCGCCCGGACGATCGGGCGATACGAGCTGGCCAGCCCCTCCACTTTGGCGAGGACCGACTCGGCCAGCCGGACCGGAACGCCCACCTCGTCCACTTCTCGGAGCGTGAGGTGCCGCCGCCCGCCGCCCGCGTCCTGCAGCATGCCCAGCAGGTCGACAAGCACCTGCGGGACCCCGGCGGAGCGTTGACGCAGCCTGACGGCGAGCTCCGCCGAACAGTGTTCGGCACCCAGCCGCTCCTCTGCGACGGCGCGTACGCCCTCCTCATCCAACGGCCTCAGCCACCACTGTGTCACCGACAGACTCGCCGGGTAGTCCACCGCCCGTCCCAGCGGAAGCCCCGGTCTGACGAGACGCTCGGGCCGGTAGGTCAGCACGGCGGCGAACCGTTCCGCGGGTTCGCGCAATAGCCCCCGCAGTACGTGAAGACAGCTCTCATCCGCATGATGGACGTCTTCGGCCACAAGGAGAACCGGCTGGGCCGACGCGAGCGCCGCAGCCAGGGCCTGGCCGGCGGCCGTCCTCGTCCCAGCGGTTCCTTCCCTACGTGGGACCGGGGCCGCGAGTGTCGTCGGACCTGCCTGAAGCGGTCTCCCGGGTACCGGCCGACCACTGTCCCGGGTGTTCCGGCTCGCCGGATCGGACACGACAAGGGCGCCGGACGCTCGGAAGGAAACGATCAGCTGTACTACGGCCTGTGCCTGCGGCAACCGCGCCAAGCGGTGTGCCAGTCGGCTCTTCCCCATACCGGCGGATCCCGCCACGAGCAACAGGGCGGGGGAGCCGACGCCGGTCAACGCGTTCGCGAACCGTCCTTCCCACGCCCGTTCACACACGACAAGTCGCCCTCCTTGTCACTCCCTGACGCGCCGTGCAGCAAGGGCCCGCCGTCACGGAGCACCGGCAGTCAGGCCTATCACACAGCGGTACGGGCCGACCAGAAGGCTGAAGTCGCGCATATGGCTTCATCGACGAATGATGCCGCGTCCCCCGCGTGACCGGCGCCGGGCGTACGGCGGAGGCATGGGCCGGGCGGCCGGGCCGCTGCGCGTACATCCTCTGCTCCCAGCTGTTGCCGGTGGCGTGCTTCAGCTGGCCCTCGCCGACTCGTCGAAGAATCTGACGATCCGGGGCAGGGCTTGCCGAACCGCTCCGTTGTGGTCGTAGTCGCCGACGTCGGTCAGCCGGCGTGCGGCGCCGTTCCTCGTCAACTGGTCTGCACAGTAAGCCGAATGACTGAAGTCGACGTCCTTGTCGCCCCGGCTGTGGAAGATTTCCACCCGCACGTTCGGCCGCCAGTCGCACGTGTTGTCCATCGGACGCAGCTTGTCCTTCAGGACACCGTCGGGCTTGCGGATCTTGTTCAGGAAGTCCTCGGTGAACAGGTCCTTGGACATCGGCGGGAGTTCACTGACGATCTGCTCAACGGTGTGATGGCCGTCGAAGAGACCCTCCACCTTGCTGTCGTAGGGGGAGCGGAAGACATCGCCGGGTGACGTGTAAAGGCCGTGCATCTTGTTCCAGGCGGTGACGAAGTAGGCGAGGTAGAGGCCGGAGTTGACGATCTTGTCGTCGGCTGCGGTGGCCTCGAAGGCCGAGAGATCGTAGGGGCCGCTGACCGGGGCGAGCGCCCCCGGCCTGAAGTAGCGGTCGGCGCCCTCCTGCTGAAGCGCCCGGCCCACCAGCATGGTCGCGGGGCCGCCCTGCGAGAACCCGCTCACCTGGACCTTCCGCTTCAGCTCCCGGCCGTTCCGGTGGGCGACGGTCCGGGCCGCGCGCAGGCCGTCCACCGAGGCCGCGACGGTGGCCCGGGGGTCACCGTAGGGGTGGAACCCTTCGCCCGAGCCGAGGCCTACGTAGTCGGGCGCCGAAACGGCCCGCCCGGTCGAGGCGAACAGCAGCGCGGCGAGCCGGTCGTTCGACTTCGGGTTCTCCGAGGCGACGTCCTTGCGATAGACGGTGGTGCCGTGCAGCCAGGAGACGGTGGACAGGTGGCGCGCCCCGTTCTTGGGCAGGACGACCAGCTGGCTCGCGGTCGTGGGGGCGCCCGCGCTGTCAGTGGTGCGGTAGACGACCCGATAGGCGGTCACGTCATGGCGGACCTGGGACGAGTCGATCTTTCCCCGGAGTTCCCCGGCCACTTCCTCCGCTGTAAGGTCGGCCACTTGCTCGACGGAGACGACGGCCCCGCCTCGCGCACGCTCACCGTGGGAGCCGGCCGCCGCCGAGACCGGAGCCACCAGGGCGGACACACTGCCGAGGACCGCCGCACCAGCCGTAATCCGGATACTTGTTCGCCGTAAAGTCATGGAGAGATCATGCCTGTCGGCTGCTCCGCTGGGACATGGAGCGACCCCCCGGACCGCAAAGGGGGAAAACCCCCTCGGGGCCCGTAGGGGGGCGGCTGCCCTGGCCCTCCGGGCCAGGGACCGTACATCGTTCGGTGTACCTCCTGATCATGGAGGATGCACCGATGACCGATGAGCACGTGACCGTCGGGCTGTTGGAGCCGCAGCCGGCGAAGGCGGTGGACGACCGGCTGAACGATGAGCTGGTGTCCCGGGCCCGGGCCGGGGGACTGCAGTCGGGCGCCGCCGCTGAGCCACCGCCCCGCGCCTCGCGTGGTCAGGGGAGAAGCGCCACGCCTGCGTAGATACCGCTCTCCTCCGGCGCGGGCGCGCCGGCGAAGGAGTCTGCCGACCGCTCGGCGAGGGTCACCCGACACCCCGGTGCAGGATCCGGGGCGGACGGTAGGCCCACTCCCGGTCGGCGTCGGTGATCCCGCGTATGACCCGCGCCGGTGTCCCGGCGGCCACCACCATAGGCGGTACGTGCGCCGTCACCACGCTGCCCGCGCCGACCACCGAGCCCCGGCCGATGGTGACCCCCGGCATGATCAGCGCGCCGGCCCCGATCCACACGTCGTCCTCGATGCGCACCGGTGCCGAGAACTGCGTACCGTCTCTGCGCAGGTCGGGATGGACCGGGTGCCCGGTGGTGCTGATGGTCACGTGCGGGGCGAACATCACCCGGTCCCCGACGAAGACCTCGACGTCGTCGACGAGGGTGAGGCCGAAGTTGACGTACACGCCGTCGCTCAGGTGTACACGGTTGCCGTAGGCCACCTGCAGCGGCGGCTCGATCCACACCCCCGTGCCCAGTGAAGCGAGCATCTCCTTCAGGATCGTCCGGCGGCCCTCCTCGTCCCGGGCACCGGTCCGGTTGTAGGCGTCTGCCAGTTCCTTGCCCCGAAGCCGCTCCTCCGCAAGGCCCTCCATGCCCGGCACGCCGTCCGAGTACAGTTCCTGCGCCGCCATCCTGCGGCGGACCTCGGTCTTGCGCGGGTCGGTCGTCATGTGGCCTCCTTCAGCCCTCGCGTGCGTGGGGCCCCGTTCGCACCGCTCGGAGGGGGCGGTGCGAACGGGGCCGTGGGAGTCGTGACGGATGTCAGCCGGTGCTCGTGGCGGACACGTCCGTCACCGTCCAGCGCTGATCGGCACCGGAGTCGGGCTGCCGCGTCGTGACGGCCGCGCCCTCGTGGGTCGCCTGGCCACCCACCTCGAGCAGGCGCCCGGTGGCCGCGCTGACGAGGGTCCAGGTGCCGTCACCGGTGGTCGACATGATCCGCTCGGTGGCCTTGTCACGCACGCCGGTGTCGGGTTCGGCCACCGGTACGTCGTCGCGTACGGCCAGCCGCGTGCCGTCCTCGGGGTGCGCGAAGACGTAGCGCTCGCGGACGCCGCTGTCGTGGCGCACCGTGCTGAGCCGCCACCGCCGGGCGTTCGTGCCGGCCTCGGTGCCGAGGACCAGGCCGGTACCGCCCGCCGCGACGGTGACGGCCTTGCCGCTCTGCACGCCGGTCAGCGTGTAGGTGTGGCCCTTGCGCAGCGGGGCGGCGTCCTCCGCGACGCCGGAGACGCCCGTGACCTCGAAGGAGGTCACGGACTGCGCGGGCACGGCCGAGACGCCGGCCTCGGCCTTCTTCAGCGCGGGGGCCAGGGCCCGGAGGATCTGGCGCTGGAGCTCGGGGCCCATGCGGGCCCCTTCCTGTCGGCCGCCGACGGGTTCGCCGTCCGCGCCCAGCTGCGTACCCCACCACGGGGTGTTCGGCCCGTTGAACGGGTCGACGGTCTCGACCTCGATGCCCTCGGCCGGAGCCGGCGCGCTCAGCCGGTGGGCGTGCGCAGGACGGCGACGCCCCGGGGCGCGAGGACGACGGCGCCGTCGGCGTCGGTGCTGCCCACCAGGGCCTCTCCGGTGACGCCTGGGACGGTCACGCTCTCCTCTGTCCGGTTGACCAGGAACAGGAACCGTCCGCCGGGACCGCGGCGCACGGTGGCCTCGACCGATCCCCGTGCTCCGGCGGGCAGTTCACTCACCACGCCGGCCGGCTCCAGTAGCCGCGGCAGCAGTGAGGCGAGCCCGTCGACGCCGAGGCGAGTGGAGACGTAGGCGGCCGAACCCCCATCCGTCGTACGCCGGGTGATGGCCGGGCGGCCCGCGTACGTACCGGTGCGGTAGTGGGCCAGAACCTCCGTTTGAGGCGCGCTGACGGTGATGTGGTCGGTCCACAGGCCGCCGGTGCTCGCGTCGTCCAGCTCCACGGTCTGCCCGGCGGGCAGCGGGCCGAACTCCTCGACGCGGATGCCGAGCAGGCCCCGCAGGGCGCCCGGGTAACCGCCGAGCCAGACGTGGTCGTTCTCGTCGACGACACCGGAGAAGTACGTGGTGACCAGGTGCCCGCCCTGCTCGGCGTACCGGGTGAGGTCCTTGGCCAGCCCGGCCGGGATCAGGTGCAGTACGGGCGCGATCAGCACGCGGTGGCGGCTCAGATCCGCGTCGGTGGTGACGACGTCGGCGCGGATGCCGAGGGAGAGGAGCGCGGAATACCAGTCGAGCGCCTCCTGGTGGTAGTCGAGCAGCGAGGTGGGGTGCGAGTCCTGCTCGCTCGCCCACCACGACTCCCAGTCGAAGAGGATGCCGACCTCGGCGGGCTCCCGTTCGGACCCGGCGACCGGCGCCAGCGTCTTCAGCGTGTCGCCGAGCGCGGTGACCGCGCGGAACAGGTCGCTGTCGGCACCTGCGTGCGGGACCATCGCCGAGTGGTACTTCTCGGCGCCGGCCGCCGACTGGCGCCACTGGAAGAAGCAGACCGCGTCGGCGCCGTGCGCCACGTGCGTCAGCGAGTCCCGGGCCAGCTCACCGGGCCGCTTGGCCAGGTTCACCGGCTGCCAGTTCACGGCGCTGGTGGAGTGCTCCATCAGGAACCAGGGCCGGCCGCCGGCGATGCCGCTGGTGAGGTTCGCCGAGAACGACAGCTCGTCGCGGTCCTGAGGGCTGGGCACGACATAGTGGTCGTTGGCGACGAAGTCGACCTCCTGCGCCCAGTCCGCGTAGTTCATGCCCTTGGTCCCGGGCATCACCATGAAGTTGGTGGTGACGGGGACGTCGGGCGTGACCTCCCGCAGGACCGCCCGCTCGGCGCGCAGGTAGTCCTTGAGCGCGTCCGACGAGAAGCGCTTGAAGTCCAGCTGCTGGGTAGGGTTCGGATGGGAGGCGGCCAGCCGCGGTGGAAGGATCTGCTCCCAGTCGCTGTAGCGCTGTGACCAGAACGCTGTACCCCAGGCGTGGTTGAGGGCGTCCAGCGTGGTGTACCGGGTGCGCAGCCAGTCGCGGAAGGCGTGGGCCGCGTCGTCCGAGTAGTCGTAGACGTTGTGGCAGCCCAGCTCGTTGCTGACGTGCCAGGCGACCAGGGCCGGGTGCTCGGCGTAGCGGGTCGCCATCTCCCGGACCAGGCGCAGGGCGTGCTCGCGGAAGACGGGCGAGGTCGGGCGCCAGTGCTGGCGCGCACCCGGCGACAGCGTCTCGCCCCGGTCGGTCACCGGGAGGATCTCCGGGTGCGCGGTGGACAGCCAGGGAGGCGGGGAGGCTGTGGCGGTGGCCAGGTCGACGCCGACGCCGTTCTCGTACAGCAGGTCCATGATCTCGTCGAGCCAGGCGAAGTCCCAGGCATGAGGGCCGGGCTGGAGGCTGGCCCAGGAGAAGATGGCCAGCGACACGATGTTGACCCCGGCCTCGCGCATCAGCCGTACGTCCTCCTCCCACACCTCCCGGGGCCACTGCTCGGGGTTGTAGTCGGCGCCGAAGGCGAGGCGGGCGGCGGGTGCACCGTCCGGCCCGCTCTGCAGGCGGGACAGGAGGGTGGAGATCATGGCGGTCCTTCCGGTGTGGTGCGTGCGGCGCGGGGGCGGCGGGGCGTGAGGCGCGCCGCCGCCCCCACGGGCCGCCGCATCGTGTGCTACTTCTCGACGGTGAAGCCCTGCTCGGTGCCGTACTCGACGGAGGCCTCCTGCCAGGACTTCAGGCCCTCGGCCAGCGTGGTGCCGGACACGTAGGCCTTGCCCACGGTGTCGTTGAAGACCGAGTTCGCGTACACCTGGTAGGGCAGATACGACCAGTCGCCGGCGACGTTCGCGGCCGACTCGGCGAAGATCTCGTTGGCCTTCTGGCCGCCGAAGTAGGGGAACGCCGTGTCCTGGAACTTCGTGGACCGCAGATCCGCGGTGGTCGCGGGGAAGGCGCCGTTCCCCAGGCGGGTCTGCACGCCCTCGCCCGCGTTGGCGTACTCGACGAACGCGTACGCCAGCGCCTCGTTCCTGCCGAGCTCCGGCAGGGCCAGTGCGCTGCCGCCGTTCTCCGCACCGGCCTTGCCGCCCGCGGTCCACTGCGGCAGCGGGGCGACGCGCCAGTCACCGGCGGCGTCCTTCACACCGGAGGCGAGGTTGGCGGGCATCCACGCGCCGGCGGCGAGAGTCGCGATGGTGCCGTCGCCGAGACCCTTGTACCACTCGTCGGTCCAGTTGGTGGCGGGGGCGAGCAGCTTCTCGTCGATGAGCTTCTGCCAGGTGTCGGTGAACGTCGTGGCACCCTGGTCGGAGAAGTCGACCTTCACCCTGGTGCCGTTCACCGTGTAGGGGCGCGAACCGGCCTGCCAGAGCATGCTGGTGGCGAACCCGGCGTCGCCGGCGTCGGCGGTGATGTACGCCTTCGGGTCGGCCTTGCGCAGGTCGCGGGCGGCGTCCAGGTACTCGGCCCAGGTGGTGGGCACCTCGATGTCGTACTTGTCGAAGACCTTCTTGTTGTAGAACAGCGCCATCGGACCGGAGTCCATCGGCAGCGCGTAGACGCTGTCCGAGCCGGCTTTCACGCCGTTCCACGGGCCGGGGGAGAACGTGCCGGAAAGCTTGTCGGCACCGAAGGCCTCGAGATCGGTGAGCTGCTTGGTCAGGGCGTACTGACCCATCGCGTAGTACTCGATCTGGGCGACGTCCGGGACGCCCTTCTTCGCCGATATGGCGTTCTGCAACGCCGTGTACTGGTCGTTGTTGGTGCCCGCGTTGACGAGGTTGACCTTGACGCCGGGGTGTTCCTTCTCGAAGTCGGCGGCCACCTGTTTGAGCGTGGGTTCCCATGCCCAGACCGTGAGGGTGCCGCCCTCCTCGAGGGCCGCCCGGATGTCGGCCTCGGAGACCGCCTTCTGGCTCGACCCCCCGTCGTCGGAGTCGCCGCAGGCCGTCGCCCCCAGGGCGAGGGCGCAGACGAGGCCTATGCCGCGCAGTAGGCGGCGAGAGTGCTTGGGCATGGGATTGCTTCCACTTCTTCGTGGCCGGAACCGGCACCGTTGAGGGTCGGAGGGGCGTTGGGGCGGGGAGAGAGGGCTGCTCGGGGCTACTCCTTGAGGCTTCCGGCGGCGAGTCCGGACTGCCAGTACTTCTGGAGCAGCAGGAACGCGGCGATCAGCGGCAGGATGGTGATGAGCGACCCGGTGACGACCAGGTTGAAGACGGCCTCACCGCCCGCGGTCGCGGCCTGGGCGTTCCAGCTGTTCAGGCCCAGGGTCAGCGGATACCAGTCGGGGTCCTTGAGCATGACCAGCGGCAGGAAGAAATTGTTCCAGGTCGCGACCATGGTGAACAGCAGGACGGTGACGATGCCGGGCGCCAGCAGCGGCAGGGCGACCTGGAAGAAGGTGCGCACCTCACCGGCCCCGTCGATGCGGGCGGCCTCCATCAGCTCGGCCGGGACGGCCTGGCCGGCGAACACCCACATCAGATACAGGCCGAACGGCGAGATCAAGGACGGGATGACCACCGACCAGGGTGTGTCGGTGAGCCCCATCTCGCTGAACATCAGGAAGGTCGGCACCGCCAGCGCCGTACCCGGCACGGCCACCGCGCCGATGACGACGGCGAAGACGGCACGCCGGCCGGGGAAGTCGAACTTGGCGAGCGCGTACCCGCCGAGCACGGCGAGGAAGGTGGCCCCGCCCGCGCCCAGTCCCACGTACAGCAGGGTGTTCAGCAGCCAGCGGGTGAAGACGCCGCCGTCGTAGGTGAACGTCTGACTGATGTTGTCCCACAGCGCGAAGTCGCCGTCGAACCAGAGGCCGAAGGAACGGGACAGCCCTTCCTGCGTCTTGGTGGCGCTGATGGCCAGCCAGATCAGCGGCACCAGGCTGTACAGCAGCACCAGCCCGGTGAGCACGGTCAGCAGCACACTGCGCCGGGGCTTGCCGGGGGAATGCCGGCGCCGGGACGTACGCAGCCGGGGGACGGAGCCCGAGGTGCGGGACGGTGCGGTCGTGGAACGGTCGGAGGCGGTGACGACAGGACTGGTCATCGCTGTTTCACACTCCTTTGCGCATGCCGCGCAGCTGGACGACGTAGGCGATGACCATGGTGATCAGCCCCATGACGATGGCGACCGTCGCGGAGTAGTTGTGCTGTTGGCCGTTGAAGGAGAGCGAGTACGTGTAGTAGTTCGGCGTGTAGTCGGTCGTGATGGCGTTGGGCGCCAGCGGCTGCAGGATGCTGGGCTCGTTGAAGAGCTGGAAGCTGCCGATGATCGAGAAGATCGTCGCGATCACCAGGGCGCCGCGGACGGCGGGGAGCTTGATGGCGGTGATCACCCGGATCTGGCCCGCACCGTCGATCTGGGCCGCCTCGTACAGCGAGTTCGGGACGACGCGCAGCGCCGAGTAGAAGATCAGCATGTTGTAGCCGACGAACTCCCAGGTCACGATGTTGCCGATGGAGGCCAGCACCAGGCCGGGGGAGAGCGGGTCGGGCAGGGACACGCCCAGCGCGCTGTTGATGTCACCGAGCAGGCCGAACCGGGTGCCGTACATGAAGCCCCACATCAGGGTCGCCACCACGGCGGGCACTGCGTACGGCAGGAAGACCGAGATGCGGAAGAAGTCCCGGCCGTAGAGGCGTCCGCTGTCCAGCGCCAGCGCCACCAGGAGCGCGATGCCGAGCATGATCGGCACCTGCACGGCGAGGAAGAGCGAGACCCGGCCGAGCGAGGCCCAGAACTGTTCGTCCTGCAGTGCCTGGCTGTAGTTGTCGAGACCGACGAAGGTGGTCCCGCCGACGAGCTGGTCGCGGAAGAGGCTGAGGTGGACCGAGTAGGCGAGCGGCGCGAGGAACACCAGGGCGAACACGGCCGCGAAGGGACCGAGGAAGCCCCACCCCGTCCAGGAGCGGCGCCCCCGCCTTGCCGGAGGTGGGGACGGCCGCGGTTCGGCGGCGGCCGGCGGTTGCAGCGTCGTCATGTCGTTCCTCGCTCGTCCACGTCCTGGAGCCTCATCATGTTTGCGTAAACATCGAGCGGTGCGGAAGCGCGGTGCCACTGATCGAGGGGCTGTTATGTTTACGTAAACATTTGATGGCGGCATGTCTACACTGCCCCTAGGACGACGGTCAAGGGTCCTTCGGGAGCCGGGGCCCGGACAGTTGCGGAGAGGTGGCGAACGGCAGTGGACACCGTTGAGGAAGCCGCGGACGCGCGGGACACGGGGACGCGGCGCCGCCGCGGCGGCCGGGTGCCCACGGCGTCCATGGCGGACGTGGCCCGGCTCGCGGGGGTCTCCTCGCAGACCGTCTCCCGCGTCTCCAACGGCTACGCCGGTGTGACCGAGGAGACCCGGCAGCAGGTACTGGCGGCCATGAAGGAGCTGGGCTACCGGCCCAACAGCGCGGCCCGGGCGCTCAAGCGCGGTGAGTTCCGCACCATCGGCGTCATCACCTTCTCGCTGGCCACCACGGGCAACGTACGCACCCTGGAGGCCATCGCCACCTCCGCGGCGAGCGAGGGGTACGCGGTGACGCTGCTCCCGGTCGCCGTCCCCACCCATGACGAGGTGCGGGGTGCGTTCTCCCGGCTGGAGGAGCTGGCCGTCGACGCGGTGATCGTCATCATGGAGGTCCACCTGCTGGACGCGGCGTCCCTCAAACTGCCGCCTCACGTACAGGTCGTCGTGGTCGACTCCGACGCGGGCGGCCACTACACGGTCGTCGACACCGACCAGGCCGGGGGCACCCGCGCCGCCGTGCGCCATCTGCTGGACCTCGGACACGACACGGTGTGGCACCTCGGCGGGCCCGAGGGCTCCTTCGCCGCCCAGCGCCGCACGGACGCCTGGCGGCGGACACTCGCCGAGGCCGGCCGCACCCCGCCGCCCCTCACCCGGGGCGACTGGTCGGCGGAGTCCGGCTACCGGGCCGGCCTGGAACTCGCCGCCCGCGAGAAGTGCACGGCCGTCTTCGCGGCCAACGACCAGATGGCCCTCGGCCTGATGCGCGCCCTGCACGAACGCGGCCGTCGCGTCCCGGAGGACGTCAGCGTCATCGGCTTCGACGACATTCCCGAGGCCGGCTCCTTCCTGCCCCCGCTGACCACCGTCCACCAGGACTTCGCCGAGGTCGGACGGCTCTGCGTGGAGGCCGTGCTGCGCAAGATGCGTCAGGACGGCCCGGAGCGCGGCACGACGCTCGTGCCGACCCGGCTGGTGACCCGGGCGAGCACGGCGGCGCGACCGGTGTAGGAGCGGGACCGGCACCGGTGCACGCCGGTCTCCTCCCCGTACGGCTGCCTGCCGGTCACCGCCGCACCGGCCGGCGCGGGAGGAAGCGCCGCGGTCGCTGGGGCGGGGAGCTCGGCGCACGGCCGTCGGCATGACACAGCGCCAGACGCGGCCGGCGGCGGGTGCCCTGCTCTGCGTGCTCTGCGTGCTCTCCGGCTTCGGTGCCGGTGGAGGTTCTCATCCGGGGCGTCTTCACCTCGATCAATCCCGGCTTCGACCGCACCGGCGCGCTGGTGCGCGTCGCCCTCACCGCGCTTGTCCTCCTGTCAGAACAGCTCACCCGAAGGCGCGGTGCCGCCCGAGCGGCGTCGGGTCGCGGTGGTCCCCGAGGAAGGCTCGCTCTTCCCGCACTTGTCCGTTTCCCGGAGATGCCGCCCACGGACCGGACGTACGGAGACGGCGGCCAGGACACCTGGTATCCCACCCGTGGTGGTGCCGATCGCCAGATCGGTGTTCGCGGGCGTGCTGAAGACCCGCGGAAGGAAGCCGGCGTCCCCAGGACGGTCTGCGGACGCCGGAGTTCGGAAGGCTGTACCGGGAGGTCGTCAGGGACGGCTGGTGAGGTAGCCGCCCATGGAGGTGAAGTACTCGGTCGCGCCCATCTCCCTGCCGTCCTCGGTCCGGACGCGGGTGATCGCCAGGCCGTGGTTGCGGCCGGTGCGGGCATCGGCGCCGGCGACGATGACCACGCCGTCGCCCTCACGGTAGAAGATGCGGCCGGGAGTGCCTCCGTAGCGGCCCTCGGACACGACCGCGGTCAGAATCTCCAGGCGCTTGCCCTTGTGGAAGGTGAAGGCGCTCGGGTACGGGGCGGACTGGGCGCGGACCAGGCGGCCCAGGACGTCGGCGGGCCAGTCCCAGTTGATGCGGATGTCCTCCTCGGCGCGCTTGTGGAAGAAGCTGGCCTGGGAACGGTCCTGCTTGGTGAACGCGGTCTCCCCGGCGGCGATACGGGCCAGGGCACCGATCGTGACGGGGGCGATGAGGCCGACGGTCTTGTGGAACAGGTCGGTGGTGGTGTCCGTCGGCTCCACGGTCACCGCGTGCTGGTCCACGATGTCACCCGCGTCGAGCACCTCGTCCATCATGTGGGCGGTGACGCCGACTTCGGTCTCCCCGTTGATGAGGGCCCAGATCAGCGGGGAGAAGCCGGCGTACTTCGGCAGTAGTGAGTCGTGGATGTTCAGTGTGCCGTGGCGGGGGAGGGTGTAGATGCGCGGGGGGATCCACGTGCGCCAGTTGTTGGCCACGATGATGTCCGGGTCGGCTTCCTCGAGGCGCTGGAACAGCTCCTCGTCGTCGGGCCGGTTGCGGATGATGACGGGGACGCCGTGCTCCCCGGCCAGGTCGGCGACGGAGTCACTCCAGATCTTCTCGTAGGCGTGCTCGCTCTTGGGGTGCGTCACGACCATCACCACGTCGTGCTCGGAGTCCAGGAGTGCTTGCAGGGTGCGGTGCCCCCAGGTCTGGTAACCGAACATGACGACCCGCATGGGGTTCCTCCTCGGAAGAGCGAATGATCGGGTCAAGTAAAGCAAGCCTTACCTAACAATACAACAGGCCCTGAATTCAAGCCCGTTCGGCACCCCGGTTTGCCGCTTGCCCGTTTCGCCCTGTCGACAGGGCGGCCCAAGTCAGGTTAGCTTTACCTAAGTTCGACTGGCCGGGGTCGACGGCGGGCTCGGCGTCTTGTTTCTTTTCGTCCACGCCTGACAGGCGGCTGTCCCGCACGATGGGAGTGACATGTCACAGGTTCTTCCTGGCGACGCACCTTTGATCCATGACCTCATAGGCATCGGCTTCGGGCCGTCCAATGTGGCCATGGCGATCGCGCTCAGCGAGCACAACGCGCGCGTCGGCAGGCAGGAGGCGGTTACGGCTCACTTCTTCGAGCGCCAGCCGGGTTTCGGCTGGCACCGAGGCATGCTGATCGACGACGCGACGATGCAGGTGTCCTTCCTCAAGGACCTGGTGACCCTCCGCAACCCGTCCAGCGAGTACACCTTCCTCCGCTACCTGCAGAGCAAGGACCGGCTGATCGACTTCGTCAACCACAAGAACCTCTTCCCGCTCCGGGTGGAGTTCCACGAGTACTTCGAGTGGGCCGCGGCCAAGGTGGACGACATGGTCTCCTACGGCCACGACGTCATCGCCATCGAGCCCGTCGTACGCGACGGCGTGGTGGAGTACGTGGATGTGACGGCCCGTTCCGGGGTGGAGACGGTGGTCCACCGCGCCCGCAACCTCGTCATCGGTACGGGGCTTCGTCCGCTCATGCCGGAGGGCGTCGAGCGGACGGACCGCGTCTGGCACAACTCCGACCTGCTGGCGAAGGTGGACGGCCTGGAGGGCACGGACCCCACCCGCTTCATCGTCGTGGGGGCTGGTCAGAGCGCCGCCGAGAACGTGGCGTACCTGCACCGGCGCTTTCCCGGGGCCGAGGTCTGCGCCGTCTTCTCCCGCTACGGCTACAGCCCCGCCGACGACAGCGGCTTCGCCAACCGCATCTTCGACCCGCAGGCGGTCGACGAGTATTTCGCGGCCCCCGACGACATCAAGCGCCGCCTGATGGACTACCACGGGAACACCAACTACTCCGTGGTGGACATCGACCTGATCGACGACCTGTACCGGCAGGCGTACCAGGAGAAAGTCCTCGGCACCGAACGCCTGCGTTTCCTCAACATCTCGCGTCTCACCGGCGTCGAGGAGACCGGGGACAAGGTCCGCGCCACCGTCAGGTCCCTGGTCACCGGTGAGGAGAGCACGCTGGAGGCCGACGTGGTCGTCCTCGCCACCGGCTACAGCCAGGCAGACCCCTTCGGTCTCCTCGGCGAGGTCGGTGACCGCTGCCACCGCGACGCCCAGGGGCGTGTCCGGGTCGAGCGGGACTACCGCATCATTACGGACCCCGAACTGCGCTGCGGCATATACCTCCAGGGCGGCACCGAGCACACCCACGGCATCACGTCGTCCCTGCTCTCGAACACCGCGATCAGGGTCGGCGAGATCCTGGACTCGATCCTCGACCGTGGTCCCGTGCCCGCTCAGGGCGAGTCCCGGCCGGTCGTCGACGGCATCGGATCGGTCCGCTAGAGCCTCCCCCTCCCCAGGGCCCTTCCTGGGCAAGCCCCCCACCTGCCCCACCCGCCCGGTAGCGCCGTCGTGCACGGGCGGGCGTGGCACGCACTGTGAGACCCCCGTGAAAGGAACATCCGTGCCCACTGGTACGCGCCCCGATCTGACGCGGTTCGTCAGATACGTCCCCCGTGTGGCCGTCGCCACTGTCGCCGTGCTCGCTCTGTCCGCCTGTGGGGGCGGGACCGAGAAGACCGGGTCCCAGCCTTCGGGCGAGGCGACCACCGAGTCGGCCGCCTTCCCCGTGACGGTGGAGCACAAGTACGGAAGCACCACGATCGACAAGGAGCCGAAGAGGGTCGTCACCCTGGGGCTGTCGGACCAGGACGCGGTTCTGGCACTCGGCATCAAGCCGGTCGGCACGGTGGACTGGTTCAAGGAGGACCCGTACGGCAAGTGGCCGTGGACGAAGGACAAGTGGGGGACCACGAAGCCGGAGATCGTCGGCGAGCGCGACGAGTACAACATCGAGAAGATCGCGGCACTGAAGCCGGACCTGGTCATCGCTCAGTACTCGGGGATGAAGAAGGAGCAGTACGACACGCTCTCCAAGTTCACCGAGGTCGTCGCCCAGCCCAAGGACCTGCCCGACTACGGTGCGTCCTGGCAGGTCATGACCCGGCAGATCGGCAAGTCCCTCGGCAGGGAACCGGAGACCGAGAAGCTCATCGCCGGCATCGACGCGCGCTTCAAGGCAGTGCGCGACAAGCACCCCGAGTTCGCCCGGAATACCGTCGCCGTCGCCGACAGCTTCGAGGCCGGCAAGTACTCGGCCTTCACGAAGACCGACCCGAAGGCCATCTTCTTCTCCGAACTCGGATTCAAGCTGAAGCCCGAGATCGACTCCCTGGCCAAGCCGGGCTGGAACGTCGCCGAGCTGAGCGCCGAGAAACTGGACGTGCTCGACGTCGACCGCCTCGTCTGGGTCACCTCCAGCACCGAGGCCAACGACCGCATCAAGGCCGAGGCGCTCTACAAGAAGCTGGAAGTCCACCAGGAGAGGCGGGACCTGTTCGTGCCCTACCAGGACCCGGACATCGGCGCGGCCTTCTCCTTCAACACCGTCCTGTCGATCCCGTACGCCATCGAACAGATCGAGCCGCTGATCGCGGCCGTCGAGTAAGCGCCGTCCACCGGCATCCCCGCCCGTCCGCCGGCCACGCCGCGTACGGGCGGGCCCCGCCATCTGCGTCCCCGTTCCTCCTCGGCACCGCGCCCTGCCGCCCGCCCGTACGGCGGCCCTCCCCGCCCGGCCGGGAGCGGGCCCGCACCGGGACACCTCATCGACGCACTACCTGGGAAAGGCCCATTCGAACGATGTTTGACGTCGAGTCGGACCGGACGTCCGCTTCCCGCATACCCGTCACCGGCGGTCAATCCGGTATCTGGCTTGCCCAGCAGATCGACCCGGACAGCTCCGTCTACAACATCGTGTTCGCCCTGGACCTGCGCGGCGACGTCGACCTCGCCCGCCTTACCGCCTCCGTGCGGCAGGCCGTCGAGGAAGCCGAGAGCCTGCACGTGTGTGTCAGCCACGACAACGGCGCCCTCCGGCAGACACCCGTCCCCGTCCCCGTCGACGTCCCCGTCGTCGACCTGCGCGACGCCCCGGACCCCGAGGCGGCCGCCGCCGGCTGGATGGCCGCAGACCGGGGACGGCCCGTCGATCTCGCGCGCGGGCCTCTCTTCGCCCAGGCGCTGCTCCGGCTCGCGGACGACCACGTCTCCTGGTACCAGCGCTACCACCACATCGTCACCGACGGCATGGGCGCCGCCCTGATCACCCGCCGGGCCGGTGAGTTCTACACCGCCGGCGACCAGGAACCCGCCCCGTGCGACTGGTCCCTGTCCCGCCTGGTCGACGCCGACCGCGCCTACCGCTCCTCCGGCCGGCACCAGGAGGACCGTGCGTACTGGCTGGGCCGCATGGCCGACCGGCCCGAGCCCGTACGTCTCGTCGAGCGCGCGCCGTCGCCCATGACGCGGCGCCTGCGCCGCACGGTGGAGCTGTCCGCCGAGGTCACCGACCGGCTGAGCGCCGCTGCCGAGAACGCCGACGTACGTGTCTCCCGCCTGCTGATCGCCGCCGTGGCCGCCTACCTGCACCGGGTCAGCGGTGAGCGGGACCTCGTCCTCGGTCTGCCGATCGCCGCCCGGGAGGGCGCCGTGTCCGCCGGCATCCCCGGCATGCTGTCCAACATCGTCCCGCTGCGCGTGTCCGTCCACCCCGGCACGACCGGCGCCGAACTCCTGGCCGACGTACGGCACGCGGTCGCCGAGGCGGTCGCCCACGGGCGGTACCGTGTCGAGGACCTGGCACGGGAACTCGGCCTGGCCGACGGCGTGTCCGAACTGGTCGGCCCGACCGTCAACATCCTGCCCCGTCCCGAAGACCTCCGGTTCTCGGAACACGACGCCGAACTCGACCCGGTCTGGCTCGGCCCGGTCAGCGACCTGGCCCTCAGCTTCGTCGAGAGCCAGGGGGGAACCGGCATCCGTGTCCACATCGACGCCGACGCCGATGTGTGCGACGAGGAGACCCTGCGCGCCCACGAGCGCCGCTTCCTGACGCTGCTCGACGCCCTGGCCGAGGGTCTGGACCACCCCGTGGGCCGCATCGAGCTGACCTCCGGTGCGGAGCGGGCCCGGATCCTCGACGGGTTCGGCGTGTCCCCGCGCAAGACGGCCGAGCTCTCCTGGCCCGCCGCCTTCGAGCGCCAGGTCCGCCGCACCCCGGACGCGGTCGCCCTCGTGTGCGAGGAACAGGTGGGGTCATCTTCCGGCTGCCTCCCCCGGACAGAGTCCGGGGGAGGCAGCCGGAAGATGACGTATGCCGAACTGAATGCGGCCGCCAACCGGCTGGCCCGCCTCCTCGCCGCTCGTGGCGTGGGCACCGAGGACGTCGTCGCCGTCGCCGTGCCGCGCTCTCCCGACCTCGTGGTGTCCCTCCTCGCGGTCATGAAGGCGGGGGCCGCCTACCTGCCGCTGGACGCCGACCACCCGCAGGACCGCCTCGCCTACATGCTGGACGACGCCGGGGCGCGCACCGTCATCACCACCCGCGATCTGTCCGACGCCCTTCCGGAGACCGCCGGCCTCGGTCACCTGCTCCTCGACGCCCCGTCCGTGACCTCGGAGTGTGCCGCCCTCGACGCCTCGGACCCGGGCCTGCCCATCGCCCTGGGCCAGGCCGCGTACGTCATCTACACCTCCGGCTCCACCGGTCGGCCCAAGGGTGTCGTCGTCTCCCACGACGGCGTCGGCAGCCTCATCGCCACCGCCACCGACCGCATCGGCGTCACCGCCGACAGCCGCGTCGTCCAGTTCGCCTCCGTCGGCTTCGACGTGACGGTCTGGGACCTGATCATGTCGCTCTGCGTGGGCGGCCGGATCATCGTCGTCCCCACCGAGCGGCGTGTCGCCGGACCCGCGCTCACGGACTACGTCGCACGCCACCGCGCCACCCACATGATCCTGCCGCCGTCCCTCGTCTCGGCGCTTCCGCAGGACTGCGACCTGCCCGACGGTGCCGTCCTGATCGTCGGTACCGAGGCGGTGCCCGGCGAGCTGATCGCCCGCTGGGCCGGACGGCTCCAGGTTGTCGTCGCGTACGGCCTCACCGAGGCCACCGTCAACTCCACCCTGTGGGTCGCCACCCCCGAGCGCCCCGGACCCGCGCCCATCGGTGAGCCCGACCCCAACACCCGCGCCTACGTGCTCGATTCCGCGCTCCGCCCGGTACCGGTCGGCGTCGACGGCGAGCTGTACATCGCCGGACGCGGCCTCGCCCGCGGCTACCTCGGCAGGCCGGGGCTCACCTCCGAGCGCTTCGTCGCCGACCCGTACGCCGCCGAGCCGGGCGCCCGGATGTACCGCACGGGCGACCGCGTCCGCTGGGCCGCCGACGGCAACCTGGAGTTCCTGGGACGCGCCGACGGCCAGATCAAGATCCGCGGCCACCGCATCGAGCCCGGTGAGATCGAGAGCGCCTTCATGGCCTGTCCGGGCATCGCCCAGGCCGCCGTCCTCGTCCGGGAGGACCACAGGAGCGCCAAGCGCCTCGTCGCGTACCTCGTCGCCGAGGCCGCCACGGACGCGGACGCCTCCGTGGCTCAGGCGCGCACCCGGGTCGCCGAGGCGCTGCCCGACTACATGGTCCCGTCCGCCGTCGTACGCCTCGACGGGCCGCTGCCGCTGACGCCCAACGGCAAGCTCGACAACCGGGCCCTGCCCGCGCCCGAGTGGACCGCGACGGCCGGCGGCGACGCGCCCACCACCCCCGCCGAGACCGCGCTCGCCGGACTGTTCGCCGAGGTGCTCGGCCTGCCGTCGGCCGGTGTGCACGACAGCTTCTTCGAGCTGGGCGGCGACAGCATCGTCGCGATCCAGCTGGTCAGCCGTGCCCGTGAGGCAGGACTCGCGATCACCCCCCGCGACGTGTTCCGGCAGCGGACCGTGGAGGGGCTCGCCAGGACGGCGGGCCAGGTGACGACTGCCGTCACGCCGACGGCGCCGGTGGTGGAGCTGGATGAGGACGCCCTGCCCGTCTCCCCGCTCCAGGAAGGCTTCTTCTTCCACGCGGAGTTCGACCAGGAGGCCGGCGACCTGTACGTCGTCCAGGAACTCCTGGACCTCGCGGGCGACATCGACCCGGACCGACTGCGTCAGTCGCTCCAGCTGCTGCTCGACCGGCACCCGCTGTTGCGCGCCTCCTTCCGTCAGCTGTCCGGCGGTGAGGTCGTCCAGCGGATCCCCGACCGCACGACCCTTCCGTGGCGGGAGGCCGCCACCGCCCGTACCACGCTGGAGGACCTGCTGCGGCAGGACCGTGCCGAACGGTTCGACCTCGCCCGGCCGCCGTTGATGCGGGCCACCCTGATCCGGGACGGGCAGCGCCACCGGCTGCTGCTCACTCTGCACCACATCATCGCCGACGGCTGGTCGGTCTCCGTCCTGCTGCGCGAACTGACCACGGCCTATCGGGGCGAGGCTCTGCCCGAGCCGCCCGGTCCGCAGGCGTACCTTTCGTGGCTGGCCGGCCGGGACCGTGACGCCGCCCGCGACGCGTGGCGCCAGGCGCTGGCCGGTCTGGACGGGCCCACCCGGCTCCTCGCCTCCGCTGCGGGCGACGGCCAGGCCCCACCGGCCGCCAGGCCCGAGCACGTGGACGTCCGGTTGCCGGAAACGCTCACCTCTGATCTGACCGCCCGTGCCCGCAGCCACGGCCTCACCCTCAGTACCGCCGTGCACGGCGCCTGGGCCCTGCTCCTCGGTGGCCTGACCGGCAGCCAGGACGTTGTGTTCGGCACCACCGTCTCGGGACGCACCACCGAGGTCGATGGTCTGGACTCGGCCGTGGGCCTGTTCATCAACACCGTGCCGGTCCGGGTCACCCTGCGTGGCGGCGAGTCGCTCGCCGATCTGCTGCTGCGCGTCCAGGACGAGCACGCGGCCCTCCTGGACCACCAACATCTCGGACTCGCCGACATCCAGCGCCTCGCGGGCGGCGGGGAACTCTTCGACACCCTCGTCGTGTTCGAGAACTACCCGTCCGGAGAGCTGTCCACCGAACGGGACCAGGAGACGCTGCGCGTCACCGGCGCCGAGGTGTTCGACGCCGTGCACTACCCGCTCGCGCTGATCGTCGAACCCGGCGCCCACCTGGCACTGCGGTTCACGTACGACGCGGCGCGGCTCGACCAGCTGTCCGTCGCGGTGATCGCCCACCGCTTCGAGTCGCTGCTGCGGACGCTCGCGTCCGACCCCGCCCGCCCGGTCGCCCGGGTCGGAATGCTGTCCGACCGGGAGCAGGAGCACCTCACCGCGCTGAACACCACCGCACACCCGCTGCCCGACGCGGACGCCACCCTTGCCTCGCTGTTCGCCGCACAAGTGGTACGGACCCCCGACGCCCCGGCTGTCGTCTTCGAGGACACCGCCCTGACGTACGCCGAACTCGACCGGCGCGCCGAGGCCCTGGCCCGGCGGCTGCGGGCACACGGCGCCGGCCCGGAGCGGTTCGTCGCGGTCGCCGTGCCCCGCTCGGCCGAGCTGATGGTCGCGCTGCTCGGTGTGCACAAGGCGGGCGCCGCCTACCTGCCCGTCGATCTCGACTACCCTGCCGACCGGGTGGCGTCCATGCTCGCCGACTCGGGTGCCCGTACCGTCGTGACCACCGACGGCTCGGCCGGGCGACTGCCCGACGTGCCGGGTCTCGAACACGTCCTCGTGGACCACGACGAGGAGGCGCCCGATGTGCCTGGTGCGCAGGCGGGCCCCGACCACCCCGCGTACCTGATCTACACCTCCGGCTCCACCGGGCGCCCCAAGGGCGTCGCCGTCACCCACCGTGCGATCGTCAACCGCCTCGCCTGGATGCAGGGTGAGTACGGGCTCGGCGCCGACGACCGGGTGCTGCAGAAGACCCCGTCCAGCTTCGACGTGTCCGTCTGGGAGTTCTTCTGGGCCCTGGTCGAGGGCGCGACCGTCGTCCTCGCCAGGCCCGACGGTCACCGCGACCCGGCGTACCTCGCTGAACTGATCCGTACCGAGCGGATCACGACGATGCACTTCGTGCCGTCGATGCTGGCCGCGTTCGTCCAGGCCATGGACACCGCCGCCGGCACCCCGGACTGGGCGGCGAGCCTGCGCCGGGTGTTCTGCAGCGGCGAGGCCCTCCCCGGCCCGGACGCCCGCCGCTGGTGGGAGCTGACATCCCGCCACGGCCACGGCCCCGTACCGCTGCACAACCTGTACGGCCCCACCGAAGCGGCCGTCGACGTGACGTACTTCCCGTACGAGGGCGGCACCGAGCCCGCCGTTCCGATCGGCCGTCCCGTGTGGAACACCCCCCTGTACGTGCTCGACGCCTTCCTGCGGCCCGTCCCGGACGGCGTGCCGGGCGAGCTGTACCTCGCCGGCGTCCAGCTGGCACGCGGCTACCACGACCGGCACGGCCTGACCGCCGAGAGGTTCGTCGCCGACCCGTTCGGTGATCCGGGCACGCGCATGTACCGGACCGGCGACCTGGTCCGGCGCCGCGCCGATGGTGCCGTCGAGTACCTGGGCCGCACGGACCGGCAGGTCAAGATCCGTGGTAACCGGATCGAGCCGGGCGAGATCGAGAGCGCCCTGGCCGCCCTGCCGGACGTCGCCCGCGCTGCCGTGATCGTCCGTGACGGAGCGCTCCTCGGCTACGCGGTTCCCGCTCCCGGCACCGCCCCGGACGCCGATGCCCTCCACGGGGCGCTCGCCGAGGCGTTGCCCGCGGCGATGGTGCCGACGGCCGTCACGGTCCTCGACGCGCTGCCGCTCTCGCCCAGCGGCAAGCTCGACCAGAACGCCCTGCCCTCGCCGTCCGTCACCCCCCGGGCGGGTGGACGCGCGCCTCGCGACGAGCGCGAACGCGCTCTGTGCGAGACCTTCACCACCGTCCTCGGCATGCCCGGGATCGGTGCCGACGACGACTTCTTCATGCTCGGCGGCGACAGCCTCACCTCGATCGCCGTCGCCACCCGGGCCCGGGAAAGGGGACTGGCCATCAGCCCGCGTGATGTGTTCGAGCACCGCACGCCCGGCGCGCTCGCCGCAGTGGCCGCGAGCGTGCCGGACGAGCCCGCTCCGGCCGCAGCCGGGGCACCCGCCGCCGGTGTCACCGTGTCCGCCACCGATGCCGGGCAGGCCGCCGCCGCCCTCCAGGCGGTGCTCGCCGCGCAACAGCAGTCCGGCGCGGCGGTCGACCCCGCATTGAAAGCGCTGCTCGAGCAGCTCACCGCCGCGGCACCGGCGCAGGCCCCGGCCCCCGCCCCGCTGGGCGGCCCTGAACTGACCCCGGAGGAGACCGCCCGCGTCGAGGCCGTCGCCGGCCTCCCGGTCGCGGACGTCTGGCCGCTCTCCCCGCTCCAGGAAGGGATGTACTTCCACGCCACCTATGACGCCGGCGACGCCCTCGACGTCTACCTGTCGCAGGAGACCCTGGACTTCGACCGCCGTCTCGACGCCGGCCGGCTGCGCACCGCCTGCCGGGCGCTCCTGGAGCGCAACGCCAGCCTGCGCGCCGGGTTCACCAGCGACGGCCTGCCCCAGCCCGTGCAGTTCATCGCGGACGGTGCCGACATCCCGCTCGTGGAGACCGACCTGTCCGGGCTGCCGGCCGAGGAGCGGTGTGCCCGCGTGGACGAACTGCTTGCCGCCGACCGCCGACAGCGCTTCGACCTGTCCGTGCCGCCCCTGTGCCGCCTCCAGCTGATCCGGCTCGGCGACGGCCGCGACCGGCTCGTCGTCACCCATCACCTCATCCTGTGGGACGGCTGGTCCGCGTGGCTGTTCCTGGAGGAACTGTTCACGCTGTACGAGCGGGCCGGCGACGCCACCGGTCTGCCCGCTCCCGGCTCGTACCGCGACTACCTGGCGTGGCTGGACGAGCAGGACACGCCCCAGGCCCTCGGCGTCTGGCGCGGCGTGCTCTCCGGCTTCGACGAGCCGACTCTCGTCGCTCCGGCGGGGCGGGACGCGGGCCCGGTCATCCCGGCCGACTTCGACGCGGTGCTGACCCGGGAGACCAGCGACCGGCTGCGCGCCCTGGCGCGACGGCATGGCCTCACCCTGAACACGGTACTCAACGCCGCCTGGGGCCTGGTCCTCTCGGCGATGACCGGCCGTGGAGACGTCGTCTTCGGCACCGCGGTCGCCGGACGGCCCGCGGACGTGCCGAACGTCGCCGGGATCATCGGCATGTTCCTCAACACCATCCCGGCCCGGGTCGCGTTCGCCCCGGACGAGCCGCTGCTCGACCTGCTGCGCCGGATGCAGTCCGAGCGGGCCGCGGTCATGCCGTACGAGTACGTGGGCCTCGGCACGCTCCAGCAGGAGACCGGCCACCGCCGTCTGTTCGACACCCTGTTCGTGCTCCGTTCCGCCGACGGCGAGAACCGCGCCGCGGCGCTGCGGCAGCGGCACGGCATCACTGATGTCTCGAACGTGGACGGCACCCACTTCCCGCTCACTCTGATCGTCACGCCCGGGACCCGCCTGCGAGTCACCCTGGCGGCCCGGCCCGACCTGTTCGACGCGGAGGCCGCCGCCACCGTCCTCGGCCGGTTCACGACCGTCCTGGAGCGGCTCGGAACGCTTCTCTCCGCCCCGGACGCCGCCTCGGCCCGTACGGCCGGCGTGGACCTGCTGCTGCCGCCGGAGCGCGCCGCGCTCACGGCCGAGTGGGCCGGCAGCCGGGAGCCGGTGCCGAACGAGACCATCGCCGACATGCTCACGGCCCAGGCCGCCCGTACCCCGGACGCGGCGGCGCTCGTCTTCGGCGAGCGCGCCCTGACTTATGCCGAACTGGACGCGCACGTCAACCGGATCGCCCGCCTGCTCCTCAGCCGGGGCGCGGGACCGGAGAAGGTCGTGGCGCTCGCCCTGCCCCGGTCCATCGACATGGTCGCCGCGCTGTTCGCCGTCCTGCGGACCGGCGCCGCGTACCTGCCGCTGGACCTGGACCACCCAGCCGACCGGCTGCGCCTGATGCTCGAGGACACCGGCCCGCTGGGCCTGGTCTCCACCACGGCTGTGGCACCGACCCTGCGCGGGCTCGAAGGCTCCGTCGCCCCCGAACTCCTCCTGGACGACGAGTCCGTGGCCGCCGAGCTGAGCGCCCTGCCCGGCGGGGAGATCACGGATGCCGAGCGGCCCGCGTTCGCCCACGGCGTGCCGGACCGCCTGGAGCACCCGGCGTACGTCATCTACACCTCCGGCTCGACCGGCAGGCCCAAGGGTGTCGTCACCCCCTACCGGGGCCTGACGAACATGCAGCTCAACCACCAGAAGGAGATCTTCGACCCGGCCATCGCCTCGGCCGGCGGCCGCCGGCTGCGCATCGCGCACACCGTCTCCTTCGCTTTCGACATGTCGTGGGAGGAACTGCTCTGGCTCGTCGAGGGCCACGAGGTGCACGTCTGCGACGAGGAGCTGCGCCGCGACGCGGAGGCGCTGGTGGCCTACTGCGACCGTCACCAGGTCGACGTGGTCAACGTGACCCCCACCTACGCCCAGCTGCTCATCGAGGAGGGCCTCCTCGACCGCGACGAGACGGCGGGGAAGCACCGCCCGGCGCTGGTCCTGCTCGGTGGCGAGGCGGTGTCCGACACGGTGTGGACGAAGCTGCGCCACACCGAGGGCACGTACGGCTACAACCTCTACGGGCCCACCGAGTACACCATCAACACCCTCGGCGGCTCGACGACGGACAGCGCGACCTCCACGGTCGGGATGCCCATCCGCAACACCCGCGCCTACGTCCTGGACGCGATGTTGCGCCCCGTCCCGCCGGGCTGCCCCGGCGAGCTGTACATCGCCGGCACCGGCCTGGCCCGTGGCTACCACGACCGTCCCGGCCTGAGCGCGGAGCGGTTCGTCGCGGACCCCTTCGGGGAACCGGGAGAGCGGATGTACCGCACGGGTGACCTCGTACGGCAGCGGCCCGACGGTCTGCTCGACTTCCTGGGCCGCACCGACGACCAGGTGAAGATCCGCGGCTACCGGATCGAGCTGGGTGAGATCTCCACGGCCCTGTCCACGCACCCCGAGGTCGCCCACACGGCGGTCGTCGTGAACGAGAGCACCGGTACCAAGCGCCTGGTCGGCTACTTCGCACCGGAGGACGGTACGGAGACAGGGGAGGACCTGCTCCAGCGGCTGCGCGACCACCTGAAGGCCGGGCTGCCCGACTACATGGTCCCGTCCGCACTCGTCCCCGTGGACACATTTCCGCTCACCGTCAACGGCAAGCTGGACGTACGGGCCCTGCCCGCCCCGGACTTCTCCGGAACGGGCGCCGGCCGAGCCCCGGGCACGCCGCAGGAGGAGACGCTCTGCATGCTCTTCGCGGAGGTTCTGGGCCTGCCGGAAGGCAGTGTCGGCATCGACAGCGACTTCTTCGAACTGGGCGGCCACTCACTGCTCGCCACCCGGCTCGTCAGCCGTGCCCGCACGGCGCTCGACACCGAACTGGCCATCCGCGACCTGTTCGAGGCACCCACCGTCGCCGAGCTGGTCGAGCGCGCGGCCCGCTCCGGCGCCGCCGCCCGCCCGGCACTGACCGCCGGTGAGCGGCCCGACGAGCTGCCGCTCTCGCACGCCCAGCAGCGGCTGTGGGTCGTCCAGCAGATCGAGTGCACCTCGGCCGCGTACAACTTCCCGCTGGTCATGCGGATGCGCGGTGCCCTCGATGCCGAGGCGTGGGAGACGGCGCTCGCCGACGTGACGGCCCGCCACGAAGCACTGCGGACGGTGTTCGCGGAGCCCGACGGTCAGGTGGTCCAGCGCGTGCTGCCCGCCGAAGAGGCACGGCCCGTCGTGGAACTGCTGCGTGCCACGGAGGACGAGATGCCCGCCGTCGTCGACGCGGCCGTCAACCGGCCCTTCGACCTCGCCATCGAACTGCCGCTGCGCGCCACGATCGTGGAACTCGCCCCGGAGGACCACGTCGTCGTCCTGCTGCTGCACCACATCACCACCGACGAGTGGTCGGACCGCCCGTTCCTCCGGGACCTGGCCACCGCCTATACGGCCCGCGTCGCGGGTGCGGCACCGGAGTGGGAGCCGCTGCCCGTCCAGTACGCCGACTACGCGCTGTGGCAGCAGCGTCTGCTCGGCGACCCGGCGGACGCGGACAGTCTGGCCGCCCGGCAGCTGGAGTACTGGCGTACGACGTTGGAGGGTGCCCCCGAGGAGCTCGAACTCCCCACGGACCGGCCGCGCCCGGCACGGCCGGCGTTCACCGGTGCCGAGCTGGACATCGCGTTCGACACCGACGTCCACGAGGGGCTGAAGCGGCTCGCCCGCGAGACCGGCGCCAGCATGTTCATGGTCGTGCACGCGGCCGTGGCCGCCCTGCTGCACCGCATGGGCGCCGGGACGGACGTCCCTCTCGGCTCGCCCATCGCCGGCCGCGCCGACGACGCCCTTGACGACCTGGTCGGCTTCTTCGTCAACACCCTGGTGCTGCGCACCGACCTGAGCGGCGACCCGAGCTTCACCGAACTGCTGGCCCGGGTCCGGGAGACGGACCTGGCCGCGTTCTCGCACGCGGACGTGCCGTTCGAGTCCGTGGTGGAGAAGCTCAACCCGGCCCGCTCCCTGTCCCGGAACCCGCTGTTCCAGGTGATGGTCGGCTACCACGCCCGCACCGGTGACACACTGGAACTGCCCGGCCTCCGCGCCGGTTACGTGCCGTTCCGTATCCGCTCGGCCAAGTTCGACCTGGTGTTCAGCTTTACCGAGCACACGCCGGCCGACGGCGGCACGGGCTCCCTGGGCTGCCGCCTGGAGTTCGCCACGGAGCTCTTCGACCACGAGACCGCCGTACGTCTCGGCGACCGCCTCCGGGCGCTCGTCGCTGCCCTCGTCGCCGCACCCGGGCAGCCCGTCTCGCGGGCGGACATCCTCGGCGGCGAGGAGCGGCAACTGGTTCTGGAGGGCTTCAACGGCACCCCGCGGCCGGTGGACGAGGAGACCCTGCCGACGATGTTCGCGCGGCGGCTCGCCGAGCGGCCCGACGCGATCGCCGTCGTGGACCGCTCGCACTCGGTGACGTACGAGCGTCTTGACGCGCGGTCCAACCGGATCGCCCGGCTCCTGGCCGCGCGCGGCGTGTGTGCCGAGAGCGTGGTCGGAGTGGCCGTGCCCCGCTCCGCCGGCATGATCGCCACGGTGCTCGCAGCACTCAAGCTGGGCGCCGCGTTCCTGCCCCTCGACCTGGCCCACCCCGCCGACCGCCTCGGTTACATGATCGAGGACTCGCGGGCGACCGTCGTGGTCGGCACCGAGGCGGTGGCCGGGAAGATCCCGGAGGTGGCGGGCGTACCGGTGCTGCTGCTCGACGAGCCGTCCGTAGCCGCCGAGCTGGACGGTCTGCCGGAGTCCGCCGCCGGCGGCGGACCGGCAGGCCTGGACCAGGCCGCGTACGTGATCTACACCTCCGGTTCCACCGGCCGTCCGAAGGGCGTGGTCGTGCCGCACGAGGGCATTTCCAGCCTCATCGCCACGGCCGTCGACCGGATGGGCCTGGAACGCGACAGCCACGTCCTCCAGTTCGCGTCCGTAGGCTTCGACGTCTTCGTGTTCGAGCTCGCGATGGCGCTCTGCCACGGCGGCCGGCTCGTCCTCATCACGGACGAGGCGCGCGTCGCGGGCCCGGCGCTCACCGACTTCCTCGCGGAGCAGCGGATCACCCACATGATCCTGCCGCCGTCCCTCGTGTCGGCCCTGCCCCCCGGCTGCGAACTGCCCGAGGGGTCGACCGTCCTGGTCGGTACGGAGACGGTGCCGCCGGACGTGTTCGAGCGGTTCGGCACCACGGCCCACCTGATCTGCGCGTACGGGCTCACCGAGGCGACGGTCAACTCCACGCTGTGGCCCTCGCGTGAACACGGAGGCCGCCCGACCGGCCGCGTGCCCATCGGCCGCCCCGACCCCAACACCCGCGCCTACGTCCTCGACGAGCGCCTGCGGCCGGTCCCGCCGGGTGTCGCCGGCGAGCTGTACGTCTCCGGACGCGGCCTCGCGCGCGGTTACCTCGGCAAGGCCGGGCTGACCTCCGAGCGGTTCGTCGCCGACCCGTACGGTCCGCCCGGCAGCCGGATGTACCGCACCGGGGACCGCGCCCGCTGGCGCGCGGACGGCAACCTCGACTTCCTCGGGCGCGTCGACACGCAGGTCAAGGTCCGTGGCTTCCGCATCGAGCTGGGCGAGATCGAGGCGGCCCTCGCCGGTCACCCCGCGGTCGCCCAGGCAGCCGTGCTGCCCGACCGGGACGCCGACATCGTCCGTCTCGTCGGTTACGCCGTCCCAGAGGCGGGGAAGTCCGTGGAGCTGGACCCGCGGGAACTGCGCGCCCACGTGGCCGGGCAACTGCCCGAGTACATGGTCCCGGCGCTCGTCGTGCCGCTGGAGGGCCCGCTGCCGCTGACCCCCAACGGCAAACTGGACCGCAAGGCGCTGCCCGTCCCGGACTGGACCACGATGACCGGCGGCACGCTGCCGGCCAACGAGACGCAGGCCAGGCTCGCCGCACTGTTCGGAGAGATCCTCAAGCTGGAGAAGGTCGGCGTCCACGACAACTTCTTCGCGCTCGGCGGCCACTCCATGGCGTCGATGCGGCTCCTGGGCCGTATCCGTGCCGAGTTCGGGGTCGAGCTGAGCATCCGGGACGTCTTCGACGCGCTGACCGTCGCCGGCATCGAGGGCAAGCTCAAGGGCGCCTCCACGGCCCGCCCGGCGCTGCGCCCGGCGAAGGCACGTCAGGAGCCGCCTCTCGCCGCACCCGTCCAGCGCTGGCAGTGGGACGCGTACGGCCGTACCCCCCGCTTCGACCACGCGCTCGTGCTGCGCTCGCCCGGCGGTCTGGACGCGGACGCGCTGTCCGCGGCCCTCGCCGACGTGGCGAGTCGTCACGA
This sequence comes from Streptomyces sp. NPDC014623, assembly GCF_043088245.1. NCBI lineage: Bacteria > Bacillati > Actinomycetota > Actinomycetes > Kitasatosporales > Streptomycetaceae > Streptomyces > Streptomyces sp. NPDC014623. Next base: position 77,599 of record NZ_JBIBZU010000027.1, read on the forward strand.
ACCCCTGCGGACGGCGTTCACGGAGGAGGACGGCGCGCTGCGTCACCGGGCCGTCCAGCCCTCGGCGCTGCTGCTGGAGGAGTGCGCGGACCTGGAGGCGCGGCTGACCGAGCTGGCGGCCGGATCACCGGAGCCGGAGCGCGCGGCTCCGTTCGTGGCTCGTCTGCTGACGACGGCCACGGGGCAGCAGGCCCTGCTGCTGACCATGCACTACCTGGTCGTGGACGAGTGGTCGGTCGTCCCCCTCCTCCGTGACCTGACGGAGGCGTACGCGGCCCGTACGGAAGGCCGGGCGCCCGAGTGGCAGCCGTTGCCGGTCTCGTACACGGACTACGCCCTGTGGGCGCGGGAGGTCTTGGGCGACCTGGACGACCCGGACAGCCGGGGCGGCCGGCAGCTCGCCTACTGGCGCGAGACGCTGAAGGACGTACCGGCCGAGCTGGCCCTCCCGGCGGACGGGCCACGCTCGTCCTCGCCCGGTGCGGACCACGTGGGTTTCGTCCTGGACGAGCAGCTGCACGTGGCCGTGGACGACCTGGCCCGGGCCACCGGCACCAGCATGTTCATGGTGCTGCACTCCGCCCTGGCGGCGCTGCTCACCGCCCACGGCGCGGGCACGGACCTCCCCCTCGGCACGGTGGTCGCCGGCCGCACGGACGACCAGCTGGCCGATCTCGTGGGCTGCTTCTCCAACACGGTCGTGCTGCGCACCGACACCGCCGGCGACCCGACCTTCGCGGAGCTGCTGTCCCGTGTACGGGAGACCACGCTCGGCGCCCTGGACCGGCAGGAGGTCCCGTTCGAGGAGGTCGCCGGGGCGACCGGACTGCCGCAGGAGGGCCCGCAGGTCATGGTGATCCACCATGAACAGGCGGACCTGGAGAAGCTGGAGGGCGGTGTCGGTTCCCTCGACGCCGTACCCACCGGTTCGACCCGGGCCCAGCTGACCCTCAGCTTCTACGAGCCGCGCGGCGACGGCCCGGTCCACTGCGGCCTGATCCACGCCACCGACCTGCTCGGCACCGCCAGGGCACAGCGGCTCGCCGACGAACTCCAGAGGCTGTTGCGCGCCGTGGCAGCCGACCCGGAACAGCCGCTCTCGGAGCTGTTCACCGCCGTGTCCACAAGGAGTGACAACGCATGACCACCAACCCGTTCGAGGACCCGCAGGGACGCTTCCTGGTACTCGTGAACGCCGAGAAACAGCACTCGCTGTGGCCGTCCTTCGCCGAGGTTCCCGCCGGGTGGCGGACCGCCTCCGGCGAGGACACGCGCGAGGCATGCGCCAGGTACGTGGAGAAGCACTGGACGGACCTGCGCCCCGCGAGTCTGGTCGCTCAGCAGGGCTGACCCCGTACGGCAGCAGGACGCCGCCGCCCGTGGAGACCTCACCACGGGCGGCGGCGCATGTGAGCGGTCAGTAGTGGCAGCGGGTCCCGAGGGCTTCGTACGACTCGGAGTGCAAGGCCGCACCCGGCACCGGCAAGGCTCCCGGCCCAGGTTCGTGGGCGGGAGCCTTGGTGAGACGGGGCGGCCTAAGCCGGGACCGCCGGTTCCTGGCGGCTGTCGGACCACGCCGACCACAGTGCCGCGTAGCGGCCGCCCGCCGCGACGAGTTCGTCGTGGGTGCCCGTCTCGACGACGCGCCCTTGGTCCAGGACGACGACGCGGTCCGCGGTCGCCGCCTGGGGGAGGCGGTGGGCCACCATCAGGCCCGTACGGCCCTCCAGGGCGCGCAGAGCGGCGGTTTCCAGCACACGGGCGCCGGCGCTGCCGGCGTCGGCGGTGGCCTCGTCCAGGATCGCGATGGGCGGATCAGCCAGGACGAGACGGGCGAGGGCCAGGTGCTGGGCCTGGGTCACGGTCAGCCGGTGGCCGCCCTCGCCCACCACCGTGGCCATGCCGTCGGGCAGAGCGTCGACCCAGTCCAGGGCGTCGATGCGGGCCAGCGCGGCGCGCAACTCCTCGTCCGTCGCCCCGGGGCGGGCCAGTCGCAGGTCTTCGGACAGCGGGCCGGCGAAGACGTGCACCTCCTGGCTGATCAGGATGACCGCCTGCCGGACCCCGGCCGGACCGAGCTCCCGGGCGTCCACGCCGCCCAGGGAGATCGCACCGGTTGCGGGGGCGTGGACGCCCGCGATCAGCTTCGCCAGTGTGGTCTTCCCCGCGCCGCTGGCGCCGACCAGAGCCACGCGTTCGCCGTCCCGCACCTCCAGGTCCACCGCGGAGAGCACCGAGTGGCCGTCCACGTACGCATGGCCGAGGTTCGTCACCTTGACCGAGCCGTCCACCGGCACGGCGGCCCGCCCGTCGGACTCACGTTCGGCCGGGAGGCTCGACACGCCGACCAGGCGGGCGAGGCTCGCCCCGGCGGACTGGGCGTCGTCGATGAGGAAGAGCGCGGCGTTGATCGGGTTGAACAGGCCGTGGAAGTAGAGCGCCGCCGCCGTGGCCGTACCGATGCTCACCGATCCGCTGTCGACCAGCAGGAAGCCGGTGACGAGGATCGACGCCATACCGATGAACTCGGCGATGTTCAGGCGGGAGAAGAATCCCGAGATGAGGCGCATGCCGCGCGCCGCGAGGTCGACGGCCGTCTGCGACCGCCGATCGAGCAGCTCCGTGTGCCGGTCGTTCAGACGGAACGCCCGCACCGTACGGACCCCGCCGACGCTGTCGAGCAGCTGGTGCTGCAGGGCGCCGGTCGCCACTCGGTGCTCGGCGTAGATGCTGGTGGCACGCGGGATGTACCAGCGGACCGTGAGGACGTGGACCGGGACGACCACCAGTACGGCGAGCAGGAAGCGCCAGTCGAGGACTGCGAGACCCGCCAGCGTCAGCACGATGGTGAGGAAGGCGCCGGCGAACTCGGGCAGGGCCTGCCGTACCGCTTTCGCGATGAGGGTGACGTCGCCCGTCACGCGCGAGGTCAGGTCGCCCGAGCCGGCCTGCTCGACCCGTTCGAGCGGCAGCCGCAGCGCCCGCGCGATGAACCGCTCCCGCAGGTCCGCGAGGACCGTCTCGCCGAGCCGGGCCACGAGGGACTTGCCGATCGCGGTCGCGACGCCCCTGGCGAGGGCGACCGCGAGCAGGAGCAGCATCGGTACGGTCAGCGCGCCGGCGCCGGCCTTGTCCGCCACCAGGTCCACGATGCGGCCGAGCAGCGGCGCGGTCAGCAGCCCGACGGCCGTGCCGACGACGAGGACGGTCGTCGCGACCACGACCAGCGTCCGGTGACGGCGCATCAGTCCGCGGACGACGGCGAGGGTCTGGGCGCCGGTGGCGGTGGGCAGGAGCTCGCGTTCGGGCGTGCCGGGTCCGCTCATCGTCCGTCCTTCGTCCTTCGTGCCTGGGTCCTGCGGATCGCTGTCCTGAACGGTCGTCACGCCAGCACCGCCGAGCGGTACGTCGCGTGGGCGGCGACCAGTTCCGGGTGGCTGCCCTCGGCGGCCACGGTGCCGTCGTCGAGCATCACCACGACGTCGGTTCCGGCGAGCAGGGCGGGGCTGGTGGTGACCAGGATCGTGGTCCGGTCCTGACGCAGCTCCCGCAGCCTGGCGGCGATCCGCGCCTCGGTGACCGTGTCGACGGCGGTGGTCGGGTCGTGGACGACGAGGACCGGCGGGTCGGCGGCCAGGGCCCGGGCGAGCGCGACCCGCTGGCGCTGGCCGCCGGACAGCGACCGGCCCCGTTCGGTGAGGACGGTGTCCACTCCGTCGGGCAGGGCCTGGGCGACGTCGTCCGCCGCGGAGGCGGCCAGCGCCGGGCTCACGTCTGTTCCCTCGGCGTCCGCTCCGGCCCGTACGTTGGCGAGGAGGCTGTCCTCGAACAGGTCGGCGTCGTGGTGGGCGACCAGGATCACGCGGCGGGCGTCGCCGGGATCGAGATCGGTCAGGGGTATGCCGTCGAGCTCGACGGTGCCTTCGGCGGGGTCGAGTTCGCGGCCCAGGCAGAGCAGCAGGTCGTTCGCGGCGGCCGGGTCGCGGGCGACCACACCGACGACGCTGCCGGGGGCGATGTCGAGGTCGACGCCGCGCAGCGCACCCTGGGTGACGCCCCGCAGCCGCAGCCGCCCGACGACCGGGTCGGGGAGCGTGGCCGTCCCGGCCGCGACGGCGGGAGCCGATGCGAGGACCTCGGCGATCCGGTCGGCGGAGGCACGGCCCTGGGCGATCTCACCGTTGACGTAGGTGAGGAGCTGGAAGGGACCGAGGAGGTACTGAGCGAGGCCGACGGCCGCCACCAGGTCACCCACGCTGATGGCGCCGCGCATCGCCAGATGGGCGCCGACGAGCCCGATGACCGCGATGAAGATGCCCGTCAGGGCAAGGATCGCGCCGTCGTGCCACGCCCGGCTGCCGGCCGCTCGCAGGGCAGCGGCCAGAGAGCTCCGGCTCGTCTCCCGGTACCGGGAGACCGCCGCCGCTTCGGCACCGATGCCCTTCAGCACGCGCAGGCCGGCGACCAGGTCGGCGGCCACGCCGGACGCATGGGCGGCGTGCTCCTGCTCTGCTTCGCTGCGCCGTTCGAGCGGGCGGCTGATGAGGTGGCCGATCCACAGCAGAGGCGGGACGCCGAGGAGGACGAGCAGACCGAGTGGTACGGAGATATGGAGGAGCGCCACCGCGCTGATCGCCAGCCCGGCGACGGCGGACAGCGCGTACGGCAGTGCGGAGGCGACCGAGCCGACGCGCCGGGCGTCGCCGGTCGCGACGGCGGTCAACGCGCCGGGCAGCCGTCCGGTGTCGGCGCCGCCCCGTGGGTCGAGCACCCGGGCGGCGAGGTCTTGCCGGATCCGGTGCGCGGCGCCCTCGCCCGCGCCTTCGGTGAGCCGTGCGGAATTCCGGTAACACGTGGACAGTACGAGGAAGAGAGCGGCGAGCACCAGCAGCCAGCGCAGGAGGGCGCCGGAGGAGCCGGTCGTCATCGCCTCGTCGATGACCAGGCCGATGACGACCGGGACGAGGGCCTCGCACGCTTGGTGAGCCATACCGAGGACGGAGGCTCCTGCGACACGGCGGCGCTGATCGACGAGCGCTCTCCGGAGGACATGGCCCCCCGTTGGTCCTCCAGCGGGCATGCGGCGCCTCCACAGGAACGGGGCTGGATGGTTAGGTAAGCCTAGCTTAACGGCGGCTCATGCCAAGGGTGCGCGACGGGCGCCGGCCGCGTTGACCCCGTTGCGACTGTGCGGTTAGGCTCACCTAAGTTTTATGTTCGTTCGTAGGTCATGTCGCTTGCGGCACGCCGATGTTCAGGCTTCGCGCGACTCGCGGGGCACTCGAAACCGCCGCCGGGGGAGTGGTCGTTGTCCGTCGAAGCCCAGCTGGCGTCCGGAAGCGGGACCGGTGGCCCCGTCGAGCCCGTCGAGCCCGTCGAGCCCGTCGTGCCCACAGCACGCCCGGCCGTGGTGGCTCTGCGCGGTCTCGGGCTTCTCGTGACACTCGGCGCGCTCGTCCTCGTCTCGCTGGTCAGTGTCTGGACGGGCACCAGAGGGATCCCGTTCGCCTCGACATGGGACCTTCTGTGGCGACCTGACGGGTCGGAAGCCTCGATCATCGTCCACGAGTACCGGATGCCCCGTACCCTCCTCGGCGTCCTCGTCGGAGTGGCCCTCGGGATGTCCGGCGCACTGATGCAGGCTCTGACACGCAATCCACTCGCCGACCCCGGACTGCTCGGGGTGAACCTGGGCGCCTCCTCGGGCGTCGTCGTGGCTATCGCCTTCATGGGCGTGGCCACGCCCCTCGGCTATGTGTGGTTCGCCCTCGCCGGGGCGGCCGTGGCGTCGGTGGGCGTCTATCTCCTCGGCTCCTCCGGGCGGAAACTGGCCACTCCCGACCGGCTCATCGTCGCGGGAGCGGCGGTGACCGCCGTGCTGTACGCCTTCAACTGGGGCGTGCTGCTCTTCGATCCGGAGGCGTTCGACCAGTTCCGTTTCTGGACCGTGGGCTCTCTCGCGGGCCGGTACTACGACATCGTGCTCCTCGTCCTGCCGTTCGTCGTCGTCGGCCTGATCGTGGCCTTCCTCCTTGCCCCGTCCCTCAACGCCCTGGGCATGGGCGACCAGATGGGGCGCGCCCTGGGCGTGAACGTCGGCCGCACCCGTGTGCTCGCGGCCGTCGCCGTGATGCTGCTGTGCGGCGCCGCCACCGCCGCCGTCGGACCGATCAGCTTCGTGGGCCTGGTCGTTCCGCACGTCGCCCGGTTCATCGCCGGAGCCGACCAGCGCTGGGTGTTCGCGTACTCGGTGCTGCTCGCACCGGTCCTGCTCCTCGGCTCGGACGTGCTGGGCCGTGTGCTCGGCGCCCCGGGCGAGGTGCAGGCCGGCATCGTCACCGCGTTCATCGGCGCACCACTGTTCATCGCGCTGTGCCGCCGTCGAAAGCTGGTCATGCTGTGAGCGCCGCACGGGAGACGAAAGCTTCCGCGTCCCGATCCGGGAGCACCCCCGCCCCCCGCGTCGTCAGCGGCCGGGTCGTCCGTACCGGAGCGGGCGGCGTCTCGCTGCGCGTACAGGGCCGCACCGCCGCCGTGACGGCCCTGCTGCTCGCCGCGCTCGTCGTCGTCATGGGCATCACCCTGACCACCGGTGACTTCCCCCTCTCCGTCGGCGAGGTCCTCCAGGCCCTGGCCGGCAACGGATCCGGAGCAGCCGACTTCGTCGTCAACACCCTCCGCATGCCGCGCATCCTGACCGCGGTGTTCGTCGGCGCGGCCCTCGCGGTGAGCGGGGCGATCCTGCAGAGCCTCACCCGCAACTCCCTCGGCAGCCCCGACATCATCGGCTTCACCAACGGCTCCGCCGTGGGCGCGCTGGTCGTCATCATCGTGCTGCACGGCAGCATGACCCAGATCGCTCTCGGGGCGCTGGCCGGGGGCCTCGCCACCGCACTCGCCGTCCACCTCCTCCTGATCGGCCGAGGGCTGCAGGGTTTCCGGCTGGTCGTCATCGGTATCGGTGTCAGCGCCCTGCTGCTGGCCGTCAACTCGTACCTGATCACCCGGGCGACCTTCCAGGAGGCCCAGGAGGCCCAGGCGTGGCTGATCGGCAGCCTGGGAAACCGGCTGTGGATGCACGCCAACGCGATCGGTCTCGCCGTCGCCGTCCTGCTGCCGCCCGCGTTCCTCCTCTCCCGCCGCCTCGCCCTGGTGGAGATGGGCGACATCACCGCGATGGCGCTCGGCGTGAACGTGACGCGAACCCGCACCGTGCTCCTCGTGATCAGCGTCGCCCTCGCCGCGTTCGCCACCGCCGTCACCGGCCCCATCTGGTTCATCGCCCTGGCCGCCCCCCAAGTGGTCCGCAGGCTCACCCGGTCGTCCGGACCCGCGCTGCTGCCCTCCGCCCTCATGGGCGCCGTCCTGCTCGCCCTCAGCGACCTCGTCGTGCAGCGGGTCTTCGCACCCGCTCTCCTCCCGGTGGGCACGGCGACCGGCGCCATCGGCGGGCTGTACCTCATCTGGCTGCTGATCACCGAGTCGCGAAAGAGCCGCGCATGACTGGAACGAACTCCCCACAGCCCCGGCTGCGCGCCGAGGACCTCACGCTGTCCTACGACCAGCGGACGGTGGCCACCTCTCTGAGCGTCGACATCCCCGACCACTCCTTCACGGTCATCATCGGGCCGAACGCCTGCGGCAAGTCGACTCTGCTCACCGCGCTCGCCCGGATGCTCAAGCCCAAGACCGGGCAGATCTACCTCGACGGCGCGGCCATCGCCTCGTACCGCTCCCGTGAGGTCGCGCGCCGGCTCGGCCTGCTCCCCCAGTCGTCCAGCGCGCCCGGCGGCATCACGGTGGGCGACCTCGTGGCCCGCGGCCGGTACCCGCACCAGCGGCTGCTGAAGCAGTGGTCCGCCGAGGACGAGACGGCCGTCGTCGAGGCGATGCGGCAGACCGGCGTCCTCGAACTCGCCGACCGTTCCGTGGACGACCTCTCCGGCGGTCAGCGCCAGCGTGTCTGGCTGGCCATGGTGCTGGCCCAGCAGACGTCCATCCTGCTCCTTGACGAACCGACCACCTTCCTCGACATCGCCCACCAGGTCGAGGTACTCGACCTGTGCGCCGAGCTGCACGCCCGCAAGGGCCACACGGTCGTGGCGGTCCTGCACGACCTCAACCAGGCATGCCGCTACGCCACCCACCTCATCGTGATGAGGCCCGGAGGCGTGATCGCCGCCGAGGGCGACCCCGCGACCGTCATGACGGCGGAGCTGGTCCATGACGTTTTCGGACTGCCCTGCCGGATCATCTCCGACCCGGAGACGGGAACGCCGCTGATGGTGCCCGCAGCGCCCAAGCGGTACGCCCCGGCCGGCACGGACCCCGTACTGGCCGAGACCTCCTGACGACCGCGACCAGGAACGGACTTGCCCATGCTCTGCACGAGGCTGACGAACGCGCACATCATCACGATGGACCCGGACCATCCTGTCGCCCACGACCTCGGGATCTGGCAGGGACGGATCGTGGGCCTGGACGCGGCGGTGACCTCGCTGCCGGCACGCGCGGTCGTCGACCTGCAGGGCGCCACCGTGCTGCCCGGGTTCATCGACAGCCATGTCCACCTGGCGTGGGCCGGACTCAAGGCGAACACCCCGAGCATCGCGCCGTGCGAGCGCGTCGAGGACGTACTCGCCGTCGTCGGGAACGTCACCTCCCGGAAGGGCGCGCCCGGCGCCTGGGTCGACATCGCCGGGTACGACCAGCGGGCCCTCGGACGCCATCTGACCGCCGCCGAGCTGGACCGGGTCAGCCATGGGCGCAAAGTGTTCCTGATGCACGACTCCGGGCACGCGTGCGTGGTCAACAGCGCCGTCCTGGACCTGCTTGCGGATGACGTGCCGCACCAGGACGGTTTCCTCGCGGAGAGCGCCATGGCCGCCGTACGGCGGCTGCGCCTGCCGTATTCCCAGGAGGAGCTGGCCGACGCGATCGAGCATGCGGCCCGCGCATGCCTCGCCGAAGGGATCACCGCGTGTGCCGAGGCCGGGATCGGCGGCGGCCTCCTCGGGCACAGCCCGGTCGAACTCGGCGCCTACCAGCTGCTGAGGGACCAGGGCCGGCTTCCCCTGCGGGTCCAGTTGATGGCCGCCGGTGACACCCTGCGACCTCTCGGCGCGCACAGGAACGACGGCATCCCGCGCGCCCTCGACCTCGGCCTGCGCACCGGCTTCGGCGACGACTGGCTGTCCCTGGGTGCGCTCAAGATCTACACCGACGGCGGCATGATGGCCCGGACGGCGGCGCTCACCTCACCGTACGAGGGCATGCGCCACGCCGGGCAGCTCCAGGACGACCCCGAACGGCTCACCGACCTCATCGTCGACGGCCATCTCGCCGGGTGGCAGCTCGCCGTCCACGCCATCGGCGACCGTGCCGCAGACCTCGCCCTGGACGCCCTGGAACGCGCCCAGGAGCTGCGTCCCCGCCCGGACGCCCGGCACCGTGTCGAGCACGCCGGGCTGATCCGGCCCGACCAGCTCCCGCGGTTCTCGCGGCTCGGCGTCAGCGCCGTGGTCCAGCCCAACTTCCTGCGGTACTTCGGTGACGACTACGCCGATGTCATGGGGGAGCGGCGCGCGCCCTGGATGTACCGGGGCCGGGGATTCCTGGACCACGGCGTGACGCTCGTCGGCAGTTCCGACCGGCCCGTCACGGACGGCTCGCCGCTGCGTGCCATCCAGTTCATGGTCGAGCGCGCCTCCACCTCCGGCCGGCTCATCGGTCCGGACGAGGGGATCACGGTCGACGAGGCCCTGCGCGCCTACACGGTCGCCGGAGCGTACGCGTGCCGTTGGGACGGCCGTGCGGGCAGCCTCGCTCCCGGCAAGCGCGCCGATGTGGTGGTGCTGGGGGACGATCCGCGGAACGTCGGGCCCTCACGGATCGGTGACATCGAGGTCGTGGAGACGTTCGTGGACGGCCGCGCGACGGGGGAGGGGAAGCTGTGAGTACCACGGAGGGCCGACTCGACCCGCACGCGCCGTTGTGGCAGGCACCGGCGACCCCGCCGGGACGGGTCATCCGGCACACGGCCGACGAGACCATGGTCTTCGACACGGAGCTCAACATCCCCGCCCCGTGAACGACACGTGCGCGGAGGAGGTCCTGCGCAGGATGCGTGAGGCAGGAGGCCCGGAGAGCGACGAGTCCCCGGGACGGCCGTGCGGGTAGGGACGTCTCCGGCATGGCTGGACGAGACCGAGCTGCCGGCGCCCCGGGAGCCCGAGGCACACCTGTGGGCAGTACGGGCCGGCAAGTACGCCCCGCACGCCGTGGCGGAGGAACGGTTGCTCGACCACGAAGGACGGGCCCGGTGCCGGGCCTTCGTGCGGGATGCGGCCGGGTCGCGTCGCTCACGTGGCGCTGTGCCGTCTTCTCGGGGCCTGTCCGGAGCGTCCGGCTGCTTCGCCGCCGTCGCGGTCCGTACGGTGACGCCGCCCCGCAGGACCTCGGCGTCTCCGAAGGGCCCATGTGTGACGCCACCGGGCAGAGGCGGGAACGGGGCGCGTTTCGCGGGCTGCCCAGTCAGCGCCGGAGCGCGCACGGTGCGCCCGTGGAATCGTCCCTCGACGACCGCCGTGTGGCCCCGAAGCCCCTCCGGCCACGGCAGATCGGCGACCGTGAGGCCGTCGGGCGGGTCGAGGGGCAGTGGTTTCATCCGTCTCGTCCCCCGCCCGCTCATGAGCTGTACGCGCTGTTCTCGTGGGCGTACTCGGCAGTGAGGTCATTGGTCCGATCACCGTGGACGAGTCGCCCGCGCACGGATCCGCCGTGACCGTGACCAGGCGGCCCGACAGGTAGCGACCGGGTACGGCGATCCGGTGAGCGCTCGACAACCCCGTTCGTCTGCCCGGAAGTGCAGGCAGGCCGTACGGCCATGTCCCCGCATGCTCCGATCCGTAGGAGCGTTTCCACGCGGCGTCCCGCAGCCGGAGGTCCGCGGCGCGGTCCACGACGAGGGCGTCGTCCCCGAGGGCGCGCGCGAGCGGCGCCGATCCACCGTGGGGGAGCGCGAGGAACACGACGTCGTGTTCCTCGCAGGACCTCGGCCGATGCCGGCTCCGGCGTACGGTCGGCGAACGAGGCCAGAGGCGAACGCGTGTCCCCGGCTCGGTCACCGCCATGCCCTGTCACCACCGTTGCCGACCAGGTCTCACCATGCACCGGGATCATCGAAACGACCGGTCCTGAAGACTGCTTGCTGAGCATCGGCGGCGACTCGCTCCCACTGCTCGCGACGAACCCGGCACTGCCCGGCCACGACTTCGTCGTACACGAACCCGCGGAACTGGTCGAGGAGCTGGCGCGGCTGACCGGCGCGCGAGCGCATCGACGTCCCCGTGCTGAGTCCCCGGTGCCGGGATCACGACTGGCCGTGAACCCGGCACCGGTTACCGGACAGGAACGCGGTCCGGTTCACCCGCAGGCCGGGTGAGTCACATCGCGACCCGGTCCGCCGCAGCGGCTGCGGAGACCAGGCCGGCGGCCGTACACCCGTCGTGCCCCCGTCTCGTCTTCACCGCATCCAGTGCCTGTCGGTACTCCATCCCACAAAGCGCCGGGCACGCCCGGCGTCTGCCGTTCCGTCACTGCCGAAGGTGCCGCCCTCCGCGACCAGGTCCAGGCCCGCCAGGACGGGGGCAAGCCGGGTCGCGACATGGGCCGGGTGGCGGGCAGCCTCCTCCTTCAAACCTGTGATGACCCGCCGCTGCTCCTGCGGCGGGCACAGGGAGAGGTGGAACACCGTCTGACGCCACGCGTAGGCAGAGTCCTTGATCGTGCCCAACGGCCGCGGGCCGCGGTGCACACGGGCGGTCAGCCGGCACACGGCCACGAAGCAGCGGCGCGCCAGGTCAGCCCAGCCGGGCCGGGGTGCGATGCCCACCCGGTTCACCAGCGTGGCCAGATTGTGCGTGGTGAGGATCTGCGCCTGCTCGATCACCGCACCGTTCGCCGCGACCGACCAGGACCGCGACGCCGGCCCGGCTCGTTCGGCGCACAGCCGGGCGAAACCGGGAGAGGTGCGGACGCTGGTCGAACGGGTCAGGGCCTCGCCGGCCTCGACGATCGCCAGGCCGGTGCTCTACTGCTGAGCTACACGCCGATGACGGTAGACGTTAGACGTCGAAGTGATCATCCCGCAATCGGATTTCCCCGGGTTCACAAGTCCCGAGCACACCGCGAGAAGAAGCCTGCGCTGTCCGTGCGACAAGTCATGGGGACAGCTGCGTGACCGCCCGGAGCCCCGGCAGCAAGAAGTGCGGGGCGCTGGTCCCGCTCCACAGAGCACGTACGCTTTCCCGGTCCGGGGGACACTGGTTGCGTGATTATCGAACGTGCGTGGCTGGTGTTCGCGCACCGACGAGGGCAGGGGGGGCACCAAGTCATGGCCGCGGATGACATGACCGACCAGCAACTGGATGAACTGGTCGCCGTCGCTGGCCCAGGGGGGCGGGGAGTCCACTGTCGACGGGGCGTGGGTGTTGCTAGGCACTGTTTCTCGGATCATGTTCTGAGCCAGATGACGAGGGCTGCGAGCGTGACGGTACCGAGGTAGATGTAAGCGCGTTTCTCGTAGCGG
>NZ_JBIBZU010000028.1:0-69192 GCF_043088245.1 Streptomyces sp. NPDC014623
GCGCCACCAGGAGGCAAGAACGACTCCAGCCGATCCCACTCCGCATTCGTCAGATCACCACGGCCCATACAGCCAGCCTGGCCCCAACACCCCACCCGCGTCAGGAGATCCGAGAAACAGTGCCTAGTGCCGTATCAGGCAACGTTCGCCCCTCCACGACGTCATGGGTAGGGCCTCTCGCCGATCAGGTGAGGTGCTCCTGCGCCCAGCGGGCAATGCCGCCGAGCTTGACTGCCGCTACGTCGCTGTCGCCGGTCCGGACGGGCTGATCGGCCTCGTAGTCGTAGCCTTCGAGGCCGCTCTCCTCCTCGATCATCCGCGCGATTTGATACGCCTCCGCCATGATCGGTCGTGCTTGCTGCCCCGGGTAGCGATAGGGGATCTCGATGTTGGCCGAGTCCCCCGCGTAGTCCAGCTGCAGATGACCGGCCGGCCCGTCACGCCACAGGGTCAGGCTGTAGGGGTACTCCTCGGTGGTGACCGGACCCACCTCCCACGACATCCGCTGTATCAGCCTGTCCCAGGCGGCCCGCTGGTCACGGGTCAGGCTCATGGGCTTGAGGTCGGCATCCGGGTCGTAGACGGAGTTGATCTCTTCCAGGGTCTCGTCGAAGGTACGGCCCGGGAAAACCCGCAGGAACATGATGTCGTAGGTCACCGTCCGCAGCCTACGGGCCCACGCCCGCTATGTTCGAGGTCGTGGCGGGACAGGTGCGGGTGCGGCAGATCGATGACGACGAGGGCCGCAAACTGCTGCGGATCATCCGCCGCGGCACCGGTTCGGTGGTGACCTGGCGGCGGGCCCAGATGGTCCTGCTGTCCGCCCAAGGCATGCCGGTAGCGAAGATCGCCGAAGTCACCTTCACCAGCGCGGACCGGGTCCGGGACGTGATCCACAACTTCAACACCGACGGCTTCGACTCCCTGTATCCGAAGTACAAGGGCGGCCGGCCCAGGACCTTCACCCTGCCCGAGCGACGCGAGATCAAGAAGATCGCGAAGTCCAAGCCGACCGAGCACGACCTGCCCTTTTCAACCTGGAGTCTGACCAAGCTGGCGGACTTCCTGGTCGCCGAGGGGGTGGTCGACGACATCAGCCACGAGGGCCTACGCATCCTGCTCCGCGAGGAAGGCGTCTCCTTTCAACGCCTGAAGACCTGGAAGACCTCCCGAGATCCGGACTACGCGGCCAAGAAGGCGAGGGTCGAGCACCTCTACGCTATCGCCGACCGGGAGGTCATACCGGAGGACGGCGAGCCCGAAGTCGTCTTCTGCCTGGACGAGTTCGGACCACTCAACCTGATGCCCCACCCCGGGAAGCAGTGGGCCGAACGCGGCGGCAAGCACAAGGACCCGGACCGTGAGCCACGCCGTCGTCGACGGGCGACCTACAACCGCTACGGCGGAGTGCGTCACCTGTTCGCCGCCTACGACCTGGCCAGGGACAAGCTCTACGGCCATATCAAGCCGCTCAAGAGGCGAACGCAGTTCCTGGAATTCTGCCGCTACCTGCGCACGCTCTACTCGGCCCACGTCCGCATCGCGATCGTCTGTGACAACTTCTCCCCGCACCTGACCACGAAGAAGTGCCAGCGAGTCGGTGACTGGGCCGCCGCGAACAACGTTGAGATCGCCTACACCCCGACGAACTCCTCCTGGCTGAACCGCATCGAGGCCCAGTTCACCGCCCTGCGCTACTTCACCCTCGACGGCACCGATCACGCCACCCACAAGGAACAGGGCAGCATGATCCGCCGCTACATCATCTGGCGAAACCGCCATGCCGACGACCGGCGCCTACGCGCCGTCGTCGACAGGGCAAACGTTGCCTGATCCGGCACTAGCGGGGCCCGGACTACTGCTGCCATGAGGTCGAATGAGCTCACCGGCCAGGTGAGCCCCGGCATGATTGGGATCAAGAGAGCCGTTGCCGATCCCGTTGCGGGCCTTAACGTGCCTGTTCGAATATCGAGCCTGTGACCAGCGGAACTACTTGACAGATAACAGACAAGGCCGGGCCGGCGAAGCCCATGGCGCTGTCGGAGAACGTCGCGCCTCTGAAGAACACGTCAGCCAGTGGCAGACCTGCTTCCACGACAGCTGATCCAAACGAAACTCCCTAAGACCTGTCCCGTAAATGATCTTCAGTGGGTGTGGTTCGGTCCAACACGCGGCCTCGCTGGGCACCCTGTCCGTGGGCTGCGCCGCTTCAGGTCCGTGAGGGAAAGTCAGGGTGGCCGGTGTAGGGCGAGGCAAGGTCTCGCAGGTCGTGGCACGGCCATGGGTCGCGGGCGTGACGGGCCAGTATGCGCCGTTTGGCTTCGACCTCGCGCAGGACGCGGGCCGGGTCGTGCAGAGCCACATGCAGAGCAATCGTGGGGTGGAATCCGGAGAGGTCAACCTGACAGAAGTCGACCGTGTGTCCGTGGGCAGACCACTCCCCGCATCCGTCGCCGTCGCAGCGTCGTGCCAAGTCGGCCTCCTCATCCAGCCGCGCCTTGAGAAACTTCACCAGCTCTTCAGTCATAGGAGCATTCTCGACGTTGTGTCGGCACCATGAAACGATCTTGTGGTGTCTGGTGTGATCACGGCGTCGGAGTCGTCCCGGATAGCCCCGTTCACGGGGCTGAGCCCGCGTGTCTTCGGCAAGTTGGTGACTGCGCTGCGCCGTGAGGGTGCGGATCCGGTCCGCAAGGGCCGCCCATGATCCCTTCCGCTGGAAGACCGGGTGCTGCTGGTGGCGGCGTACTGGCGCACGAACCTCACGTTGCGCCAGCTTGCCCCGCTCTTCGGTATCTCGAAGTCCGCGGCCGACCGCATCATCGATGATCTCGGCCCGTCGCCCGCGCTGCAGCCTCGCAAGCGATTCCGTAAGGACACCGTCCTCATCATGGACGGCACCCTCGTGCCCACCCGCGACCACACGATCGCCGAGCAGTCCAAGAACTATCGATACTCCACGAATCACCAGGTCGTCATCGACGCTGATACCCGGCTCGTCGTGGTGGTCGGCCGGCCTCTGCCCGGCAGTCGCAACGACTGCAAGGCGTGGGAGGAGTCCTGCCTTTCTATCGGGCTTGAGGGGCGATGGATGCGGAAGACGCCAGGCTTTTCCCGGTCAGAAGCATGAACCCTCATGTGTCTGATGTGCGACAGGTCTCGTGCACAGAGGCGGCTGGATGCCGATCGAGGGCCTGTCGGCGCGTTGGAGCGGCCACTGCCTCATCCAGTCAGAGTTGGCAGATCCCCGCCCAGAAAATTGCGTGATGCGAATTATTGCGCGCCACGCAGTTTCTGCTAACGTGAATGGCATGAGTGGTCTTCGGGAACGGAAGAAGGAAGCCACGCGTGCAGCGCTGAGCTGGGCCGCAGTCTGGCTCACCGCCGAGCGCGGGTTGAGTGCGGTCAAGGTGGAAGACATCGCCGCAGCGGTCGGGGTGTCTCCGCGCACCTACAACAACTACTTCTCCAGCAAGGCCGAAGCGATTGCGTTTCGCTACCTTGAGCGTTCTTTGCGGCTCGCGGCCGAGCTGCGTCACGGACCGCCCGGCGAGCCCTTGTGGGAGGCAATCACTCGGGCGGCACTACGGCAGCTGGAGCCTGGCCCTGAGGTGGAGCACATGCCACCCCAGGAGCCCGATGAGTGGGCGGCCGGTCTGCGGGTGATGTTGGCCGAACCCGCGCTGGAGGCCGAGATGCTGCGGGCGAGCAAGATTGCGGAGAGGGAGCTTGCCGCAGCGATCGCTGACCGCACGGGCACGGATCCCGGGTCCGATCTCTACCCTCGCCTGGTGGCCGCGAGCGTGATGGCCGCGAACAATGTCGCCCTCGAGCTGTTCGTGCAAGGCGGCACGGGCGAGCCGATGGAGGTTCTGCTGCCGCGGGCTCTGCGCATGGTGGCCACCGGACTTCCCACTCCGTAGGGCCCCTCCTTTCCACCCTGAACAGGGGCTGCTGCTTGCAGCCTCTACACCGCCATTCCCCAAATAGGAGAATTGTCATGCTTGATGTAGTAATTGTCGGTGGCGGCCCGAACGGGTTGATGCTCGCCTGCGAGTTGGCACTGGCTGGGGTGCGTCCGGTTGTGCTGGAGCGTCTCGTCGGCCCGAAGACCGAGCCCCGGGCGAACGGTCTGGTCGGTCAGGTGGTGCGCATGCTCGACCGACGTGGTCTCTACGCACGCATCAGCGGATCCAGCGAGCCGCCCCGACCCGCGCCCCGCTACATGTTCGGCGCATTCACGCTGGACCTCACAGGACTCGACGACAACCCCGTGAGCTTGCTCCCGGCGCCGCAGGAGCAGATCGAAAAGGTCCTCGCCGAACGCGCCGTGGAACTCGGCGTCGACCTCCGCAGGGGGCAGGAGGTGGCCGATCTGCACCAGGACAACGGCTTCGTCCGGATCACCCTTGCCGACGGTGAGGCTCTCACCGCCCGTTACCTGGTAGGGGCTGACGGGGGGCACAGCCTGGTGCGACGCCTGTCCGGCATCGGCTTCCCCGGCGTGACCACCGACGACTTCGTCACCCGCTCCGCGAACGTGTCCGTGGCGGACGAATACCTGGGCCCGGACGGCAGCCTGCACGTTCCCGGCTACGGGAGCTTGCCACCCCTGCTGTACGTGCGCACGGAGCGCGGCACGATCGCGTGGGGTTTGCTACCTGGCCGAGTGCCAGTCCTCAACACCACCGAAACCGGCAGGCCGGAGGAGCACATCACCCCGATGACCTTCGAAGAGATGATGGCGAGCGCCGAACGCGTGCTGGGTGTGCCCGTCCCGCTGGGTCCACCGCAAGGAGAGGGACCGCACCTGCTTCGACGACTTGCCGGCGGAAACACCCGACTGGCAGACCGCTACCGGGACAGGCGGGTACTGCTGCTGGGCGACGCGGCCCACGTGCACTCGGCGATCGGCGGCCCGGGACTCAACCTCGGCCTGCAGGACGCCGTCAACCTCGGTTGGAAGCTGGCCGCCACAGTGCGAGGGTGGGCCCCCGAAGGTCTGCTCGACACCTACGACGAGGAACGCCGACCTATCGCAGAACACGTCATGGCCTCGACCCTGTCCCAGTCGGCACTGATGCGCCCCGGACCGGAAGTCAGTGCCCTGCGGACCGTCTTCGGTGACCTGCTCGCCTCACCTGGCGGCACTGGACGCATCGCCCACCTGCTCGCTGGAACCACCGAGGACTTCGCGCCCGACCTCGTGGTCCACACCGGCGCAGGCACCCGTCGGCTGGCCGACTTGACAACCACCGCCCGGCCCTTGCTGCTGGACCTGTGCGGCGACTTCGCCGAGGCCACGAAGCCCTGGCACGACCGGGTCGATGTCATAAGCGGCAAGGCAGAGAGCACGAGCGTGACCGGCCTGCTACTGCGCCCCGACTCCCACATAGCGTGGACCGGACACGAGCCGAAAGACGCCAGCGGTCTGCGAGCCGCACTGCACCAGTGGTTCGGCACGCCGCTGAACGGCGCCCGTGAGCCGGAGCAGGTCAGCGGTTAACCTGGGCCATCAGCTCGCGGTTCGCAGCGCGGGCGGCTTCAAGGTCCTCGTCCCGTTCGGCGAGTTCGCGGCGGAGGTCGAGAATCTGCTGTTCCAGCTCGGTGGCGCGGCGTGTGAGCGTCTCGATGTCGGCCGGGGCCCCAAGGCCGGATGCTTCCCAAGCCGTCTGGCCCAGAGCCTCGGACAGGCGCCGTTCGAGCCGGGTGATGTGCGCGGCCAGTCGTCCGTTGCGGGCCGTGAGGTTCGCGACGTCGGCCAGCAGCGACTTGCGGCTGACCTGCGTTCCGGCAGTCGTGCCGGGCGGGGGCTGGCCCGCGCGGGCGATGACGGCTGCGTGCAGATCACCGTGGCGGTGAATCAGGCTGCGGTGAACGCAGGCGGCACGGGCGACCGAGGAAACGCTGATCTCCTCGCCGGCGGAGGCCAGTTGGTCGAGGGCTTTGAACACTCGGTTTCTTCGACGGTCGGAGTCAGCGACCCGCGCTCGGGTCAGGTGGTCCGGTGATGCGCTCACGCGTCACGCTCCAGCCGCAGGTCCGGCTCGGGCGGACGGATGCCGGGCATGCCCAGGGAGACGGTGCGGGACTTGCGCAGGGTCCGGGTGGCGTCCTTGATCTGCTCGCGTTCGTCCTCGGTGAGCCCGTCGAGGTCGGTCTCGACGCGGCGGATCAGTGTGCGGATGCGCTTGATCTCCTCGTCGGACGGAGTCGCTTCGGTGCGGGCCCAGGCGTCGAGGTCCGAGGCCGCGGCGAGACGTTCGCGGTCCCTCAGCAGGGTGTCCAGGTAGGTCCGCAGCTCCGGTAAGTACGACGGGTCAGTGCGGAAGTGGTCGCAGCCGACGCAGCGGAACCGGAACGGGCAGCCGTGGCCGCCGGCCTTGACGTTGCTCGGTTCGACGCAGATGCCGTAGGGGACGGATACCTGACCGATCCGCAGGCGGGCGTGCTCGTGTTCCAGGAGCTGGCGGGCCTGGGTCCAGATCTTGTTGCCGTGCCGGTCGAACTGGTGCGAGACAAGTTTGTCGACTGCGGCCCGGGTGCGTTTCTCCGTGACCCGGTAGGAGCCCTGAGTGGTCTGCAACGACCGGTGGCCCATGAGCTCGCGCAGCACGTCGGGCAGGGTTCCGGCGTCGGCGTGCCGTTGGGCGTAGGAGTGGCGGTAGGAATAGGGCACGACTTCCAGCTTGGGGAACTCGGTGCCGTCGGCCAACAGCAGTGGGGGTATGGCGTTGATCCAGCGGCGGTGGACGTTGCCGATGTGCTGCATTCGGAACGGCTTGGTGCCTTCGGAGTTCTGCCGGGGCTGGGGGAAGAGGACCAGCTCGGACAGCTTGGTGTCTGGGAACCGGGCGCGGATGGCTTTCTTCTGCCGGACGATGATCTCTGCGGTGGAGTCCGGGATCGGCAGGCGCAGGCCGATGCGGTTGTTCTTGAAGTCGGTGTAGACGAGCACGGACTTGCCGTGCTCGTCGGTCTCCATGCAGTCCCAGGGCAGGCATCCGATCTCGTCGGGGCGTCGGCCGGTATCGACGAGGATCTCGATGGCGGCGCGCGCGTCGTCGCTGCCGTCCCGGATCTGGTCGAGCGTGGGCAGCCGCTCGCAGAGCTGGCTGAGGATCTCCTTGGGCAGAGCTCTGCCGGGTCCTTCCTCGATGACGACCGGGGGCATGTCGTGCCTGCGCAGCGCGAAGTCGCCGGGCAGGTCGGCGAGGATTTCGCCGGGTCGGGTCAGGCCCAGGTCGCGGATTTCGCGCAGGAACCGGCTGGTGAAGCGGCAGACCGTCGTGCGGCGGAAGGCGCTGATCTCGCCGGTGTGCGCGAGGTGAGCCACGTACTGCGTGAACGTCTCGATGTCGCTTCGGCCGAGCGCGGCCATGTCCGCTCCGTCGTCCTGACGGGAGCGGACGAGGCTTTGGGAGAGGTAGCGCAGACAGAGGATCATGTCGGAGAGGCCGTTGGGGATGTTCTTGCCGTAGCGGCGGGGATCTCGTCCAGCACCCACGTCTTGCAGGCTCGCCGCATCCACTCCTGGTGCAACGGCGTGAAGTCCATCCGACGCCACTGGCCCAGTCCGAAGGCGCCCATGTTCCAGACGTCCTTGATCTGCTCCAGTTCCGGAGTGGAGACGGCGGCCGCGAGCATGTGGCGCATGCGGTTGGCCATGCCGGCCAGGTGGGTGTTGCGGGGCACCTGGACGTCGTCGAACTGCTCGACGCGTTGCTCACGCAGGTGCCGGACGAGGCCTCGCAGCAGGACGGGAGGGCTTTTGACCTCGGCGTCCGTGCGGGCCTGAAGGACGTAGAGGATCTCGGCAGTCACCAGGGTCGGCAGGCCCCGCAGGCTCAGCGCGGTGGACTCTGCCGTGCCGGGCTCGGCGCGGCACCAGGTCTCGAATTCAGCGTCGGGTACTTGTGCCTCCTGCCACCTTACCCAGTGCGGGGGGCAGAACGGGTTCGAGCTGTTCGCCTGGTGCCGGTGGCAGGCGTCGACCGAGCACAGGCCGAAGCCCGGCAGCGGGCGAACGCGAGGGTCGGCGAAGAACTCCTCCAGCGTCGGGCGCCCCAGCCTCGTGAACAACTCGCGGTGCCGCATGCACATCTGCGTGCGGGACGACGTCCAGGGCCGTCGGCGCTTGGGGACCGCGCATCCGCCCGAGATGTTGCTGATCTGCTTTGGCTCGCTGGCCAAGAAGTCCTCCGACGTTTTGCCGCTCCGCTTCCAGACGCTGCGGCAGGCCGAGCACAGCGCCAGTTCTGTCTTCCGGGCTGCTGCCCAGCAGCCGGAACGGGCGCAGATGTGCATGCCGAGGAAAGGGTGGTCCGGCGAGGGCCGAAGGATTCGGGATTTCTCGTCCCAGTGCAGAACGTCCAGCGTCTCCGGCCGGATCAGGGCGCGTAGCCGTTTCGCGCGGGCAGGCAGCAGATCCGATGCGGGCGCAGGCATCAGTCGCAGGGCCGTGCTCATTCGTTCCTCCTGGGAGCGAGAGCGGCGACCCGTTCGACGGCGGACCGCAGCCGCTGCGGATCGGGGTGCAGGTAGACCTGCGAGCTGGCCGCGCTGGCGTGCCCGAGCAGGTCGGCGATCTCGTCCAGGACGGCGCCGGTGTCGGCCGTGTTGCTGGCGAATCCGTGCCGCAGAGCGTGGGGATGAACGCCGTCGGCCAGGCCGGCCCGACGGGAGAGCCGATCGAAGAGGTCGTTCAGGGCGCCCGGCGGCATGGGCGCCCCCAGTGGGGGCCGAAACAGGTTCACCAGCACGAAGTCGCTGTCGCGGGCTTCGCAGCAGGTGTCTCGTTCGACGACGTACTGGTCGTAAGCCTGGACCAGCAGAAAGTCGACCGGGACGGCGCGCGAACGCTTCGACTTCGCCCAGGCGCCGTTGTCGTTGTTCCGTCGCACCACGTGCAGGTGAGAGCCGGGAATCCGGCAGCCCAGCACGGTGGCGTCCAGGATGAAATGGATGTCCTCGCGTCGCATGCCCACGGCCTCGCTGCGGCGCAGCCCGGCCCTGGCGAGCAGGAGGACGATGAACCGGTCCCGGGCCGAGCGGCAGGCCCGCAGCAGGGCAAGGACTTCCTCGTCGCTTGCGCGGCCGACTGGCTCTTGCGGTTCGGCGGCCCGGTGCCGGGCCTTGGCGTAGTAGCGAAGGTGGCTTCCCTCGCCGCGGGCCTGCATCGGCAAGTCCCGGTCCTCGGATACCTCGTAGAGCTGGGACAGCACGAACGTCGGCACCGTGCCGAGCGTCGTGCCGTGGGTGAGGAACTCGCGGACGCCGGCCAGCACGGTGTTGATCCGGCGCGGCCCGCGAACGGGTTCACTGCCCGGCCCGGCCGCCACCGGACTGCCGTCACCGGTCGAGTGCCGCAGCCAGAACATGAAGCTGCCCAGTCGGCCGGCCGCCGTCGTCCAGTCTCGGCCGGTGCAGCGGCACCACGTCAGGTAGAGCACGACTGCCCGGCGTATGTACGCGTAGTCGACTCCGCCTGATCGCGGCCGAAGCGCACATGCCGCAAGAACTCGTCTGCTTCCGGTACGGGCGTCAACCGTTCGTCGTCCAACACGGTCCAGTACCGCTGCCCCGGCGGCATGTGTACCGGGAAGGGCCGCAGCACTCTGGAGATCACCTGATGAGTCACGAACCTTCAACGACAACTACGACGTGCACGACACGGCGACGCGAACCGTCGCGCACTGCACCCCTCTTGGGGGTGACGCGACAGTGCACGACGCGGTCACAAACCCGAGAGAACGGCGCGAAGGCCGCCGTCGGCAAGACCATGACGATCGCCGACGGCGGCTATCCAGGCACCGGGCTCGTCATGCCCCACCGACGCCGCAAAGGCGAAGAGCTGCCCGACTGGAAACAGGCCCTCAACAAGTCCCACAAACAGGTCCGCGCCCGCGTCGAGCACGTCTTCGCACGCATGAAGACCTGGAAGATCCTCCGCGACTGCCGCCTGAAAGGCGACGGCGTCCACCACGCCATGCTCGGAATCGCCCGACTCCACAACCTCAACCTCGCCGGATAGACGAGCATTCGGGCTGGTCACCGACCGCGTCCACACAACTCAGAGATCATTTACGGGACAGGTCTTAGTCGCGCTGCCTCGCGCCGTGGAATCTGCGGTGCAGGTCGCGGACCTCCGTCACCAGTTCCGGGACCGGCCCCTCCACGACTGCCCCGGGAGCAACCTCGTTGACTCGCAGGCCGCATACCGGAGGGGCTGGGGCCCCCAACTCGTCAATCCACGCCACGAGTTGCTCGGACGAGGCCACGTACACGATGCGGCCGAGACCAACCCAGGCATGTGCGGCCGCGCACATCGGGCAGTGCTCGCCGGAGGTGTAGACGGTCGCGGCCGTCCGCTGCTCGGGTGTCAGGTGGGCGGCCGGCCATCGGGCAAGCTCGAACTCGGGATGCCGTGTGCGGTCTCCGGAGGCCACCTCGTTATGACGGTTTCTTACCGACCCGCCCGAGCACGTAGACGAGCTACGGCAGAAACCAGTGCACGGTGGTCGCGTCATCGTGCGTCTTGCCCCCGTGGCCAACGCCGACCCTCGGGGTCGCCGGCCTCCACTTCCCGGATACGGCGGATCAACTCGGCGGACCCAGGCGAGCTGATGACGGCCCACGTCTTGTGTCAGATGGGGAGTTGGAAGCGGTCGACGAGCCGGGTCGCGCCGTCGTTCAGCAGCGACGCTGAGGTCAGCCAGTCCAGCACGAGGGCTCCGGTGAGGCCTGCTCAGCCGCTCGCGGGTCAGGTCCGGCGACCAGAAGCCGTCCGGCCGGTCGCGGAGTACCGTCAGCGCGTCGCGGTACTCGGCCAGAGCGGCGGCATGCTCGGGTGAGGCTGTGGCTGGCTCAGAACTCTGTGGCACGCACTACCTCGGCCCTGGAGCAGCCACAGCGGCCGGGCAAGCCCTCGCTGCCCGGCCGCTGCCGCTCAGACATTAGTTGGCGCTGAATCCTCTCTGTACGCGAAGCCGCGGCAGAGGGGGTGGTGTCCTCGCTGGACTCAGGTCAGTGGAGTGTTGGCCAGGACCCGGCGCAGGATGCTCCAGGAGAGGTCGGACTCGGTGGCGAAGGGGCGCTGCTCCTTGGACTCCTCGTCGATGTAGTTGAAGGAGTCACGGCTGTAGCTGTCACCGTCCTCGTCCTCGACGCCGGTCTGCTCGGGGTTGAGGTAGACGTGGAAGCTGGCGCCGAAGTCGGCGGAGGCGTTCATGTAGCCGGGGCCGGTGGTACCGCCGCCGCCGTCCATCGGGCAGTACACCCGGTGCACGGCGTAGTTGTCCCTGGACAGCCAGGCGCACTGGCCGGGGGTGAGGGTCAGCAGGCCGAGTTTGCGGGCGTCCCAGTCGAGGTGCTCGTAGACCATGACGTCGAGCTGGCCGGCGAGGCAGAAGACGATGCCGGTGGTGTGGCCGTGGGAGTGGATGGGCGAGTAGTGCTGGGCGGGCCAGATCTCCAGGACGACGGGCGAGCCGATGTCGCCCTTGGGGTGGTCGTGGGGGTGGAGGTGGCCGTGTTCGGCGGCCAGGTGGTCGTAGTCGCCCCGGCCGGTGCAGGCGACGCGGATGTACGGCGGGTGGGTCTTGTCGTGGTTGTACTTCTCCACCAGGATCTGGCGCAGCAGTCCCACCTTCTCGCCGGGTGCGGTGGCGGGGGCGAGGTGTTTGCGCATCGCCTCGATCTCCCACGCCGACAGGCGCAGGTCCTCGGCCTTGCGTGCGAGGTCCATGACGGCCGGAGGGATCATGAGCTGGCGGGCGTACTCGTCGAAGGACGTGGCCTGCCCGATCACGAGGGACGGGGCGGCCTCGGCACCCCTGAGGCGCAGCTGCCGTTCTTCTTCTTTGGTGATGTGAAAGGGGTACTGCGCATCGCCGTATTCCGGTTGCCCGGCGGGCGTCTGCGCGGCGGTCAGGCTCATCAGTGAGGGCTCCTTCGTGTGTATGTGTGCCGCAGCTCGGCGCGGCACACATACACGTCGCGCTGAGCTGGGGCTGGACTGGAGAGGCGGGTCTTCGGGGTTGACGTACCGACGTGGGTGCACTGGGGCGGCGCACTCCGTCCGGGCGGGGCGACGCAGGTGCGGGCACAGATGGCGGCTCGGCACATGGCGGGGCAGCTCGCGCCGGCTGCGAGGCGATGCGCTCAGCAGCCCGTGGGTGATCCGGTGACCCGCCCGCGCTTACGGATCCGGTGGTGTTGACGCCGCTTCGGCGACCGCCCGCCACTGCGAGGGGACAGCTGCACGCGAGTGAGGCGCCGCCCTGCGCAGTCGGTGCGCGCCTTGCAGGGCGGTGTTTCTGGTGGCGTGTCAGTGACTGGGCAGGCGGGTGGCCCTGAGGCCGTCGAGGGGGTACTCCTGGGGCAGGCGAGCCGGGTCGCCCGGCACGGTGATCAGCACGGTGATCGGCCGGGACGTGCCCGCGGCGAGAAACTGGTCGCCCACCGAGTCCAGGTATGCCTTGCCGTCCTGGGCGAGGACCTCCACGCCGGATGCTTCGGCTCTCGCGCCCTTGACCGTCGGCAGGTCGAAGGAAATACGGAACTTCCTGACGTCCTCCGCCGTGCCGCTGTCCTTGCCGATAGCGGTGAGCGTGAGGTCGAAGCTGTAGACCCGGCCCCGGGGCTCGCTGTTCTCCCATGTCCGGTTGAACTTCTTCGTCACGGTGATCTCGTCGTAGCTGGGCGGGACGGGCAGGGGGGTGATGCGCCCGGCGCCGTTCATGATCTCCAGGTTGCCTACGGGCACCCTGCCCCGTCCGATGCGCTGGGAGTGGTCGGGGATCGTGGCCGTGGTCAGGTCGAGGTGGTTGACGTTGCCGGCGGAGTCGACGGCGTAGAAGTTGCCGTCCTGATCGAAGAAGGTGGCCGAGTACGCCTTGCGGGAGCCTGTCGCGGTGCTGGCTTGCGCGGGCGGAAAGACACCCTGCTTGAGGACGGTCTTCATGGGCTGCCGGTCCGGGTCGACGAGCAGCAGGTCGCCGTTGTCGCCCTCCACCGAGTACAGCCGCCCGTCCTTGGAGTGGTAGGCGAAGTCGTCCCACCGGCCGCCTCCCGGTACGTCGCGGGGTGTGGCCTTCCCGGCTGCCACATCGATGGCATAGCTGTGTACGTCGGGGTTGCTGACGACGAAGAGGGTCTTCCCGTCGGGGTCCATGTCGCCGTCGAACCAGGGCCCGTCGGGCAGTCCGTCGATGACCTGGTCCTTCAGAGTGCCGGCCGTCACGTCGATGGTGATGAGCTTGTTGCGGCTCACCGCCAGCAACAAGGGCTCTTTGTCGTCGCCGAGGTACTGCGCCCCCATAGCGGTGTAGCCGGCCTCGTAGGGCCGCACGTTCTCGACGACGCGGGTGTCACCGTCGATGGGGTCGAAGCGGTAGATCCGGGTGTGGGTCCTGCCGACGGCGAGATACACCTTGCGGTGAGCCATGAAACCAAGCGTCCTTCCATGCGACTTCGGAACGCTTCGAGAACTGCCCTTGATCCACACCAGTAAGCACACTAGGTATTCGTTCGAATACAATAAGCCACAACGGCCAACAGCAGGGGTCCAGGCCCGGCTCAGCCATGAGCAGGCCGATCGGGTGGGGCCGAGCGCAGATACGGCGACTTCAAGGGCCCTTGGCCTCACCCCCGTCTTCGTGCAGGACAACAGGCGCGTCGCTGCACTGATCGCGGTGATCTGCCTGGCCCTGCTGCTGTTCTGCCTGGTCGAACGTCAGGTCCGCCAAGCCCTCGGAGGCGACCAGGAGATGCTGGGCCTCTGCCCCGGCAGCCAGAAGGTGCGACCCACCGGCCGCATGATCCTCTACCACCTGTCCGACCTGCGACTACGGGTCGGCAGCATCACCGATCTACCCGTCATCGCCATTACCCGCGGCGTCCAACTCCGCGCTCGACCTCCTCGGCCTGGAACCCACACACCCCGGCTGGCCAGAAACCTGAGCTGATTTGCCCTCCGCCACCGGTGGGGACGGCATGCTGGGACGATGCACCGGTGAACTACTTCTCGTACTCCAGCATCGGTCCTGGTCATGACCGGCAGCAGCTCTCGGAGCCCAGGCGGGCCGAGCCCAGTCAGTGGCCAAAGCTGGAGGCCGCACTCGCGGTGGTCAATCACGATCTCACGGCGACCCTGCCGGGTCAGGACCCGCTGATACTGATGGTTGACCCGCCCGGGCAGCCCTTGCCCCCGAACGGAATCGACAGGGGGCAGGTCTACGTGGCGATGGCCGACGGCCGTTGGCACGGCAACTCGGTGAATGCGTGTGACCTGGAAGAGGGCGACCCGCCAGAGCCGGACGATGCGACAACGGTCCTGACTGTGGTCGCGGATGCGGCGCAGTCGACCATCATGGAGTTGCTCTGGCAGGTCTGGCCGATCTGCTGGGAACACAAGATTGGAATGCACCCCCGTCCCGCAGGGACCACTGACAACTGGTACCAGGGCGAAACGGACGCGGCTGGCCCACCGGTGTGGTGGTGCCCGGGTAACCGGGACAGCAATTGCCACGACGTCTCCCTGGTGGGCGAGCTGGCCGCCAGCCTGCCGGGAAAGCAGCGTCGCGCACTGCGCCACAGCGAGCGCAAACGAAACCCCCGCCGATAGCCGCGGGGCCAGACAACTGCGCAGTGCTGCCGAATCCACGTATCGTTTCCACCTGCGAAGTACGGAACTAGCCGGGCAGGATGCCAACCGGCGCAGCCGCACGGGCTGAAGTCACGAGCCGCTGGTTCCCCCGAACAGGCGAGGTCTCCAGCGGCCGTACGTGAGCAGCCCGGCCGTCAGCGCCCGGCTGGTTCGGGGTAGCGCCGGCGGCGCCGGGGTAGCCCACGGACTGCGGGAGCGTGGCCTCCACCTCAACCTCGAAGGCGACGTTTCCGTTTCTGGTGACCTCGATCGCGTGGAGCTCGTGCCGGGTGGTGGCCATGACGTGGAAGACATCAGCCCGCTCGAGCTCGGTCCGCCAGCCTTTGGAGAAGCCGTAGGCGGCGTCCGCGGTCACTCACCGGAACGGGATCTTCTCCGTGATCACCCGGCGGACCATCGCCTTGGCGATGGCCACCTTCGTCTCGAAGGCGGCCGCGTCCTCGATGCCCGCGGCCCGGCAGCGTTCCCGGTCATCGGTCCATGACGTGGGCAGATACAGGCGGCGGTCAATGAGCGTGCGGCCACGTGCCGGCGTACTGAGAAAAGTGCTCAGGCGCGTACAGACGAACGTCCTCAGTTGTGGGACCGGGACGACAACCCTGCAGCTGTGACGGCGTCCGCGGGTGTCTATGACTCGCCGGCGGCCTGCACCTGGAGTACGCGAGCGTAAGCTCTCAGGAATGCGGATCGGCGAGCTGTCCACACGCACGGGCGTGAGTCCGCGCTCATTGCGGTACTACGAAGAGCAGGGCCTGCTGACCAGCTCACGCTCCGATACCGGGCAGCGTCACTATTCCGCTGAGGCAGTCCAGCGCGTGTCGCTCATCCGACAACTGTTCGACGCAGGTATGTCCAGCCGAGTGATCGCGACTGTGCTGCCGTGTGTGGACGTCCCGGGTGACCTGGGCGTCGCCGAGGAGACGTTCACGGCGATGATGCGCGAGCGCGACCGGATCGACGACGACATCGCGCACCTGATCGAGACCCGGGATGCGCTCGATGTGCTGATCAGCGCCAACAGCCGACACCGGGCGGAGCTGTCCACGTCGCCGGAGCCGACGGCACGGTTGGCCTGATGCTGTGACCTGCATCTCAGTCAGTTGCCCCTGACATCGATGTGAGAGGTGAGGATGGCTGCAGAGCCCGGAATCACCGGGCCGGTCACACGGGAGGCGGCAGAAGATGGGGCAGGCGTGGGGTTTCGGCAGGTACGGCGGGCCCGAGGTGCAGGAGTTCTTCGATCGTCCCGATCCCGTCCCTGGTCGCGGCGAAGTGCTGATCCGGGTCGAGGTGGCCGGCGTGAATCCCCTCGACCACATGCTGCGCTCGGGTCTGGTCCCCGGGCTCGACGGTGGGCGTCCGTTCCCCCGCGTGCTGGGTATGGAGGCAGCGGGAACCGTTCTCGCCCGGGGCCAGGACGTCGACGGGCTCGAAGTGGGCGACGCGGTCTTCGGCTTCGCACTCACTGGTGGCGGCACCTACGCCGAGACGACGGTGCTGTCCGCGCCGAACACCGCGCGCATCCCGGCGGGCCTGTCCGCGACCGTGGCGGCAACACTGCCCGTGACCGGGACGACCGCGGTGGACGTGCTCGACCAGCTAGGCCTCCCGGCCGGTGCCACGGTCCTGGTCAACGGAGTCGGGGGCGGGGTCGGCCTCGTTGTCGCCCGGCTGGCCGTCGGGCGCGAGCTGCGTGTGACCGGCACCGGGAGTACCGCCAAGCGCGAGCAGGCCGAGGCCATCGGGGTGCGGTTCATCGACTACACCGCCGGGGACGTCGTCGCCGCGGCACGCGAGCTGGTTCCGGACGGCTTCGACGGGATCGTCGACCTGGTCGGAGGCACCTCGCTGCGGACGATCGCTCCGCTGGCCCGGGATCCCCGCAACGTCATCGCTGTGGGTGATATGTCTGTGCCCGGTCTCGGTGGGCGTTTCGTCGAGCGGCGCCTCGACAGGGAGAGCCTGGAGCGGTCGGCCCGGCTGGCCCTCGACGGAGTTCTCGCACCCGTGATCACTGCGGTCCATCCGTTCTCCGACGCCCTGGCCGCTCTCGCCACCGTCGAGAACGGTCACACTGCGGGCAAGGTTGTCATCAAGGTGGCATGAGAAGTGCCCGGCCGCCCAGTGCCGTCGACCGTCTGCGGACTGACGAGAGCCCGTGGTCAGCGCATCATCAACTGAGCACGTTCACCTGTACGGGGTTGAGCACCTTCAAGCGCACGCCGACAACGCCCAACACCAGCCACCACCACCCCACCCCCACAGCCAGGCAGCCAGGTAGAAGAGGGGAAGTCCGAGCACTCACCACGCGAAAATCGGGGCCTGACCTGCGGTTGTACAACGGTCAGGCGAGATCATGCGCGCCTGATAGTGGAGGGCATGGCGGAGCAGATGGTGGAGGGGACAGTGGGCGCCCCGCCCGGTGCCTGGTCGCTGCGCAGCCGAACGCGCCGGGCTGCGTGGGGCGGCCTCGAGGACCAGGTGCCCCCGCGAATCGGCTCCTCCCCAGTGCCGCCGGTCTCCGTGTGCCAGGGTGCCGGGGCCCGAAGCGGAAGGCTGGTGTCTGGCACCGGCGACAAAGCCCCCGCCCCGGACACCTGGGCCGTTTCTTTCGGATCATCTGATCGTTGGTTGATGTGTGTCGTTGACTGGCGCCCAGTGGGCGAGGATCGAGCCGCTGCTGCCGGACCGGACTCCGAAGCGGGGCGGGCGGTGGCGGGATCACCGGCAGGTGATCGACGCGATCGCGTTCAAGTACCCCACCGGGACGCCGTGGATGGACCTGCCCGAGCACTTCGGATCGTGGAAGGGTGCTCATAACCGGTTGCGGAAGTGGGACACCGACGGCACCTGGGAGAAGGTCTTCACCGCGCTGCTTGCCCAGGCCGACGCCGAAGGCGACCTCGACTGGGTGGTCGCGGTCGACTCCACCGTCGTCCGAGCTCATCAGCACGCTGCCGGGGCCCGTCAAAAGGGGCCCCGGCCGGCGAGCCGGACCACCATGCCCTCGGACGGTCCCGCGGCGGGCTGACCACGAAAATCCACCTTGCCGCGGACAGCCGCTGTCGGCCGCTCGCTTTCGTTCTCACGCCCGGCCAGGCAGGTGACGCACCCGCGTTCACCCAGGTAATGGCCCGGTTACGGGTGTCCCGGTGGACCGGCCGTCCCAGGACCACGCCGGTGGTGGTCCTGGCCGACAAGGCGTATTCGTCCCGCGCGATCCGCGCCCATCTTCGCCGGCGCGGGATCCGGGCGGTGATCCCACAGCCCGCCGACCAGGTCGCGAACCGCAAACGCCGCGGCAGCCATGGCGGCAGACCACCGGCCTTCGACCGCGACGCCTACAAACATCGCAACACCGTCGAGCGGTGCATCAACAAGCTCAAACAGTGGCGCGGTCTGGCCACCCGGTACGACAACCGCCACCATCTACCAGGCGGCACTCCACCTCGCGGGCATCTTCATCTGGTCCGCGCGCTGACTCGAAGCCGCCCTTGGCACAGAATGATCGCGTGCTTCCTCCTCGACTGCTGTGGTGCGATCCTCGGCCCATTCCCCGGTTCAACCGTCAGGAACCGGTGACACTGATCGTCCGGGACCCTGGCTTCCACGAGCCGACTGACGAGGACGACTGCACGGTGTTCTCCTACTTCTGCCAGGCGCATGACCGCTTCTACCGGCGCGAGGCTTGCGGGGAGGGACCGCATCTCATCGCTCCGCACTGTGAGGAGCACGGGCCTGAAAACATGTGGCCACAGCCACTCACGCTCATGTTCCCTGCAGGTTTTGAGCCGCCGCTCAGCGAGGCGCAACTCAGCTGGCTGCAAGCAGAGTGGGATGCCGCCTAAGCATGATCCGAAAGAGAAGCCCTAGCCCGACCCAATCCCCACGTGCGCGGGGAGCAGCCTGCGTGGCCTGGAACGTTACCGCGCGTTTTCCAGTTCCTGACACAGTTTCAACAAGACGGGCGGAGCGGCTGGTCTGTTGCCGGCGTGCGTTACGGCGTCCTCGGAAATGTCGTGGTGAGTGGCTGTACCCGCCTGTGACCTGCGGTGGTGGGTGGCCGGCCGGGAAACTCACCACGGTCTAGTACTGCAACGGTCTTTGGTCTGATGGTTGGGCAGTTTCGGGTGGTGTGTGGCCGCGACGTTTGTAGTGACTGGTGCGGGAAGTCCGCTTCAACGCGGGCATGAGTCGTTGTGCGTTGTTGCGGTAGACGCCGCGACGCTGGTGCTCGGTGAACGCATGGTCGGCCTCGACGGTAGGCACCGTGAAGTCGGTGATGATCTCGGCGGAGGCGGCCGGCCAGTCCGTGCCGAAGAGGATCTGATCGGCACCGACCGTCTCCACCAGAGTGCACGCCGGAGCGAGCGGGCCCGCCGTGTCGTAATGGAAACGGCGGAGGGACTCCCGCACGCGGGCTGCGTCGAGAGGCGGGGTGCAGAAGTCGCCGAAGGCCTCGAGGCGGGTGGCGATCTGAGGAAGGAATCCGCCCGCGTGCGGCAGGACGACGGACAGACGAGGGTAGCGGTCGAGGGTTCTTGTGCGGATCATGTTCACAGCGGCACGCGTGGTGTCCAGCAGGAAGTCGCACATGAAGTTCGGGACCCCGGGAACTGTGGGCACCCCCGGCGGTTTCCCCGGAAGGTCGAGCGGGTGGGTGACGAGGACCGCGGAGCGTTCGTCGACTTCGGCGAGGAAGCGGTCGTATGAGGGATCACCCAGATACACACCGTTGTAGCTCGCCTTCACACTGACTCCGACGGCACCGAGTTCGTCGAAGGCCCGCCGGAGTGCCCACGTGGTGACTTCGGGGTGATCCAGGAGGGCGGGGCAGAGGAAAGCGAAACGCCCCGGGTGGTCGTGCATCAAGTCGGTCATCGCCTCGAAGACGACGGACAGCCCTTCCTTGGCCTGTGCCGCGGAGCGGTACCGGTCCTGCATGGTGGGGTTGAGGACGGCGGTCGCGATCCCTGCCCGGTTCATGAGCGCGAGCGTGGAGTCCGCATCCCAGCGCGCCCACCACAGCAGCTCTTCCCGTCGCACCACCCCTGCGCGCTCCGCCCAGTCCACCCACTGCGGTGCGGTGAAATGATGGTGCACGTCGATCTTCGTCCGCCATGCGTCGTCGCTTCCCTCGGTTCCACTCGAACTGTCTCCTCCCCCGGTGAGGGAGCGGGGCTTCTGAGTGGCGCCGGCTGTGGAGGCCACAGCCCCACCGGCTATGAGCAGACCACGTCTGCTCAAGGGCTTACTCGAGTACGACATTCGAACTTCCCTCCGCGGCGTCGTCCTTTGGGTCGACACGGTGCCCCTGCAACAAGTGCGAGGCCTTGCCGGCTACCGCCATCGGGGGACGGATTCCGCCGTACGGAGCAGTCGGCTGCCACCGGACCGGCACGACTTCATGGCAGCAGTGAAACTGCCCGACCACCAGACGGGACTGCTGCACGGATAGGTGACACCTGACCTGGCTTGCTGAGAGGCGGCCTGGAAGGATGTCGCAGTGCCCAAGCCGTATCCGAAAGGGTTCCGCGAGGACGTCGTGCGGGTCGCGCGCAATCGCGAGCCCGGCGTCACGCTGGAACAGGTCGCCGCCGACTTCGGCGTCCACCGACGCCTACCGGCTGGTCCTACTGCTCGCGCAGCTCGCCACCATCAAACCTGGCTAGGATTCAGCCAGCCTTGGACGGTTCTTCGACGAGCTGGTGGAAGATCCGCGTGATCGTTTGTCTCTGCTTGCGCGGCGCGTCGAGGTCCGTCCGTAGCATCTCGTCGATCACCCGCTTGTACGCATCCAGCGCGATCCGCCGCAGCAGCTTCTTCCGCAGCTCCGGCCAGACCGTACCCCTGACGCACGCCGAGGGCGATGCGCCTGTCCCCGCCCACGCGGCGGGACCTCGATCCGCTCGGGCCTACGGGGGCTGCGGTCGACGCTGCGGGGGGCCGGGTGCATCCCCTGGCCGGGAGGGACGCATGACACGCCGTGCCGACCCGTTCGCGCCCAGGTCGCCGTCCGACCGGCGGTGGCCGGGCCAGGGGGGTGGTGGCCCGGCCACCACCACCCCCCCCCACTGCTCACTGCCCGTACGCGACCAGCAGATCGGTGGCCGGCACCACCACGAGCCCACCGCCCGCACCGAGACCGGTCAGCGGCTGGGACACGTTGTGCTCGTCGGGCTCGTCGATCGGCGCGCCGACGTCGGTGGACCAGACGGACTGGCCGGTGGCGCCGTTGAGCGCCCACAGCTGACCGCTCCGGGAGCCGACGTAGACGTAGCCGTTGACGACGATCGGCGCCGTGCTGATCTGACCGTCGCCCTCGAACTTCCAGCGAGTGGCCAGGGTGCGGCTGTGCCGCTCCTGGAGGACACCGTCATCGACGAAGTAGCCCTGGCGGCCGTCGAAGGCCGGAGCGGGTGACCAGCCGGTGGCCTCGTAGGTGCCGCGGACCTTCCCGTCGGCGGTGTTGAGGACCGAGGGAGCCATCCCGGCGTCGTCGCGAACCCAGACACCGCCGTCGGCGAGAACAGGGGTGCGCCCCCCGCCGCCGGAGCAGTCCGTCCGGTGGTGCCAGACCGGGGCCCCCGACTTGGGGTCGAAGGCGTATGTCTGCTCACAGGCGTATGAGACGTACACGCCGTTGGCTGTGACGGCAGGCGAGCTGTTGTCCCCGTTCGCGACAGGCTGGGTCCAGATCACCGCACCAGTGGCCGCGTCCACCGCGTACAACGTGCCACCCGAACCGGCACCGCCCGTGTACACCACGCCGTCGGCGAAAGTGGGCGGGGAGGTAAAGGAGTACTGGTCAGGCAGCTTGACGGTCCAGATCTCCGTCCCAGTGGCCGGGTTGAACGCCGTCAGCACTCCGTCGTAGTTCTGGGCATAGAGCCGGCCGCCCCCGTAGGCGAGCGCGGACCACCAATAGGTGCCACCGAGGTCGACGGGCTCCCAGGCGTTCTCGCCCGTGGCCGCGTCAATGGCGTAGAGGGTGGTGCCGTACCCGTTCGGCGAGGCAGCGGTGGCGAAAACGCGCCCGCCGGCCACGACGGGGTAGGAGACTTTCCCGCCCAGGTCGCGGGACCACTTCTGGCTGAGCGGCGGCGCGCCCACAGTGGGGTCGACGAGGCTGCCGTCGTGCCGCGCGTTGATCTGGTAGGTGGTCGAGACTCCGGCAGACGCCGGCTGCGCGCCGACCGGCGACACGAGCGCGACAACCGATAACGCCGCACCGAGCAGGACGGCGATGGTTCTTCGAAGCTTCACTCGGACATCCCTCATCATCCGGCATCGCCATGGCGATGCGCTCAGGTCGGACCGGCCCCCGGGGCCGGTGGCCGTTTTCAAGCCCCCATGATCCTCTATCGCATCTCAACCGCCCGGTGTTTTGCAGTAGTTGAGCAGCATCATGGCTGCCTTACACACTTGCTCGGCACGCGGGACCCGAAGCCTCACTCGCCGGTGTACACCTCTGTCCGCCAGGCACTGATGCCGTCCTCAAGCGCGGCCGGACCTGCCCCTGGCGAGCGAGCGCGCCATGAGCTGACCGACGGGTAGGGGACACAACGCCTCACCCGCTATCACGCACCAACTCGTTAGAAGTTGCTGGTGTGCTGGGTGGGCCGTCAGGGGAAAGGCGAAGGCTCCCGCCGGGGGGTATCCCCAGCTCCGATCCTGGGGTACGCCGGTGTGGAACGGCACTAGCGTTCAGTCACGGCTGCGAATCCCGGGACCGGCCCTGGGCCCCGCATGATGAAGGGCCCCTCATTGATGCGCATCCTCCTGATCGGGTCGCCCGGGGCCGGCAAGGGCACGCAGGCAGTGCGCCTTGCCGCGCGTCTGTCGATCCCGCACATTTCCACCGGTGACCTGTTTCGCGAGCACATCGACCAGGGCACCGAGCTTGGCCGGAACGCTCACACGCACATACACGCCGGCCTTCTGGTTCCGGACGAGGTCACGATCGGGGTGATCAAAGAGCGCCTTGCCCGCCCGGATACCGAGCGCGGATTCCTGCTGGACGGCTTCCCTCGCAATCTTGCGCAGGCGCAGGCGCTGGACGGCATCCTGGCCGACTCGGAACCGAGGCTGGATGCCGTGCTCGACCTGGAGATTCCCGAGGGCCAGGTGGTCAGACGGATCGCTGGACGACGTTCGTGCCGTGCCGCCGCGGACGACGCGCCAGTACCTGGATTTCGGTGAGGCCGGTCATCCTCGGGCTGCGGGGCGGCCCGTAGCCGTACGCCGATGTCGTCCACGACCGGTCGGTCTCTGTGGTCGGTGCCGCCCTCCTTGCCGCAGGAGAGGAGAGGTCACGCGGGCGGTGAGTCGGCCCGTACGGCTTCGCTGACGGTGCGCACGGCGCGTGCCACACTCGCCGCCGTGGCCGTGTAGGGGGACTGCTCGGATTCGTGGACGAACGCGGTGGCACCACGGCGGCTTCCGA
The DNA here is from genome assembly GCF_043088245.1 of Streptomyces sp. NPDC014623. NCBI lineage: Bacteria > Bacillati > Actinomycetota > Actinomycetes > Kitasatosporales > Streptomycetaceae > Streptomyces > Streptomyces sp. NPDC014623. The sequence continues at coordinate 23,115 of NZ_JBIBZU010000028.1, forward strand.
CGTAGTCGACGATGCCGTGCTCGATCTGAGTCCGCAGTGCCCCTTCATGTCCGTGACGCTCGTAAGCGCCGGAGTCGGCGCCTGCGATGAGCAGCAGATGCGTCGTGAGCCGCTGGAGCTTCGGGCGCAGACCCGAGGCAGCCGAGTATTCGAAGGCCCAGCCGTTGACGAACACACGGTCGATCCACCCCTTCAGCAGCGCCGGCATGGACCACCAGTACACCGGAAAGACCAGGACGAGATCGGTGGCACGCTCGAGACGACCGTGCTCGCGGACGACATCGGAGGGGTAGTTGCAGCCTTCGTGGTAGGCGCGGCGGTCCGCCGTGGTGAACCTGGGGTCGAACTGCTCCCGGTGCAGGTCCGCCACCTCGACAGCCCGGGGGCGGAGCTCCGAAACGAGTCGTTTCGCCACGTGGTGAGTCAGGGAATCGGAGTCCGGGTGTGCGGTGACCACCAGGGTCAGCGAGTTGTCATCAGTGCTCATGTCAGTGCTTCCGTCTGCGGGGTGCGGATCCGGGATCGTGGTAGAAGGCGTCGCGTCCTCCGTCATGGGCAACCGGTGCGTGGGGTCGCGCCGGGCGGCTGCGGCCGGGGGGTGAACGGCCTCGCGGTTCACCGCTCGTCCCAGGCACCCGCCGCGGCCGCCCGGACGACGTACTCCTCGAAGGTCCGCGGTGCCCGCCCCAGCACGGAGGCCAGTTCGTCAGTCGTCCCGGAGAGCAGCCCGCTCTCCATCAGCGCGAACATCGCGGCGATGTCGTCGGCGTCGTGTCGGCTCAGGCCCTGCCCGGTGAGGGACGAGACGTACTCGTCGCGGGTGATCCGGCGGTAGGTGAGGGGCCGTCCGGACGCCCGGGAGATCAGCTCGACGGCTTCGGTGAAGGTGAGGGAGCGGGGACCGCTCAGCTCGTATACCCGCCCGGTGTGCCGGTCCCCTTCGGTCATCACCGCGACCGCGGCATCGGCAAGATCCTCGACATCGACGAAGGGCTCGGGAACATCGCCGGCCGGAAGCGCCAGTGTGCCCGCGACCAGTGGCGCGTGGAAGACGTCCTCGTCGAAGTTCTGGGCGAAGTTCGAGGCCCGCAGGACTGTCCACCCCAGTGACGAGCCGCATACGGCTTCCTCGGCCGACCGCATGTGCCGGCCGAAGGCAGAGCCGCCCCAGCTGTCCGCGCCGCGCCCGGAGAGCAGGACCAGCCGCTGCACCCCGGCGGCTCCGGCCCTCACCACGAACTCGTGCACCGGGCCCGGCACGGGCGGGGGCACCACGTAGGCCACGTCGACGTCCCGCAGGACGGTGTTCCAGCCGTCGGGCTCGGACCAGTCGAACCGGAGGCGGCTCGACCGGGAGGCGGCGCGTACCGGTGTGCCGTGCAGCCGCAGTCGAGCGGCAATTCTGCGCCCCGTCCTGCCGGTCGCACCGAGGACGAGGTGAGTGTCTCGCGTCATGACTACTACAGAACACCTACGGGTCACACGATGACATGGGTGACAAGCCGTAATACCTTTGCGATCGTCTAACCTGTCGGGGTGGACGTCATCAGTGACCTCTTTCGCGGGGTGCGGGCTCACGGTTCCCTGTTCGGCAGCTCGACGCTGTCCCCGCCCTGGTCACTGCGATTCGTGGACGGTGCGCCGCTGACCCTGTGCACCGTCCTCACCGGAGCGGGCTGGATCGTGCCGGAGGGCCGTCCCCCCGAGCGCCTCGGCGCCCACGACACGATCGTGGTACGCGGTTCCACGACATTCACCTTCGTCGACGAGCCCGGCAGCGCGGTCGAGCCGATCGCCTACGGAGCGCATTGCGCGACGCCCGAGCAGGGCGGCACCCGGCACCGGCTGGGCTGGCACGATCCCGGCGAAGGGAGCAGCGACGACAGCAACGCGACGACTCTGGTGGTCGGCGCCTATCCGGTCCGCGGCGAAATCAGCCAGCGGCTGATGGACATGCTGCCCGTCGTGCTGCGTGTCGACGCCGGAGGCACCGGTGATCCGGTGCTGGATCACCTCGCCGCCGAGGTCGCCCGCGACGAACCGGGCCAGCAAGTCGTGCTCGACCGGCTCCTCGACTGGATGCTGGTCTGCACGCTGCGGACCTGGCTGGACAGGCCCGGCGGCCATCCCCCGGCCTGGTGGACCGCCCAGAAGGACCCGGTGGTCGGTCAAGCGCTGCGCCTCTTGCACGCCGAGCCGGCAGCGCCGTGGACGGTGGGCGATCTGGCCCGGCGCACGGGGGTGTCCCGCTCGACACTGGCGAAGCGGTTCGCCGGTCTGCTCGGCGAGCCGCCGCTGACCTATCTCACTCACTGGCGCATGACGCTGGCGGCAGATCTCCTGGCCGAGAAGGGGTCCTCGACCGTCGCCCACGTCGCCCGTGCCGTCGGCTACACCGATCCGTTCGCGTTCAGTGTGGCGTTCAAGAGGATCCGGGGCACCAACCCGAGCGAGTTCCGCCGTATGGCCGGGGCGCACTGAGCAGCTGAGGCTGTCGGAGATCTGCGGAGAGGCAGCTCCTACGCCAGACCGCAGGACAAGCTCGTCCGCGTTGGGCAGGCCATCGGCCGGCTCCGCCGGGAACGCGGCCGGCTCGCCGTCCGCGTGATCGCCCGGCGCACGGGCGCGTCCGCCGCGTTCCTCCAAGAACGCCGGCGCCCGCCGCCTCGTCCAGGTGGCCGTCACCACCAGGCAAGAGCCGCCACGATCGCCTCACCCAGGGGGAGCACGAGCGCGGTCGCCTCATACATCCGACGGTAAAGCTCCTCGACGGACCGGTGCGCAAGTGCGCCGCCGCTGCTGTCCTCGCGGGCAGCAGCGGGATCACATGCGCTGTTCACGACAGCGGCGTCGGCCTGCGGGGAGGTGGTACCACGCGCAGAAGCTCCCACAGTGGGCGTGAGCCGCCCGCCCAAGCGGCCGGGGTGTCCCGGCCGACGAGGTGCAGGCGTTGGGATCCGACGAGGTCAGTGGCGGGTTCGGTGAATCGGCCGTTGGCGACCAGGACGATGACGTCGTCTTTGTGGACGGGGCGTCCGGCAGACAGCTGGGAGGCTCAGGATCTGTCCGTGGCCCCGTCCAGCAGCGCCGCTGCCAGCGTGTGGGCATGCGCCAGCCGGCTGCCATCGCCCTCCAGGCCGGCCCGTGCCATCGCGCCCTCCAACAGGAAGGACAAATGCTCCGCCAGCGCGCCGGCCTCTCCGGGGCGTTCGGGCAGCAGCTGCCCGAGGTGACCGAGAATCAGTTCCTCGACTGTCTCCTTGTGGCGGCGTACGACGTCACGCCCGGCGTCCCCGGCGGGCAGCTCGGCCGCCACGTTGAGCAGGCCACAGCCACGGAAACCGGTCTCCTGGGCGGCCTCCGCACAATCGGCGTAGGTGTCGAAGACGGCCAGGACCGCCTCGCGGGGGCCCGCCGTCCCCTCCAGTCGTGTGCGGTACGTCGCGAGCCACTCCTCATGCCGGGTGTCGAGATAGGCCCCGACCAGCTCAGCCCTGGAGGAGAAGTTGTTGTACAGGCTTGTTTTGGCCACGCCTGCTTCGGCGATGATCGTGTCGATCCCGGTGGCTGTCACACCGTCGGCATAGAAGTGGCGTGCCGCAGTCACCAGCAGGCGCTCCCGGGCCGGCCGCCGCCTGCCGGCCGCGGCCGCTCCCGTCTTGATCTCATCGGCGGCGCCATCGGGCAGCGGTTCGCCATCGCCCACCCCGAGCGGGTGCGGCGGCTGATGATCATCGACACGGTCAGCTACGACTCCTGGCCTTCCGAGACCTGGCGGAAGATCATCGAAGAGCAGGTGGAGGAACACATGCAGTTGCCGCGGGAGGCGTTCGACGCCCTGCTCACCCGGCAGCTGGAGATGACGGTGGCCGACGGCGCGGCGACGATGACCGGTGACGTCCTCGATGCGTACCTGGCGCCCCACCGGTCGGCGCCGGGTCGCGTCTCCTTCTTCGAGCACCAGGTGCGGCACTACGACTCCCGGTACACCGAGGAGATCACCGACCAGCTCGCGTCCCTGACCATGCCGGTCCGTATCCTCTGGGGCGAGCGCGACCAGTGGCAGCCCCTGACCTACGCGCGGCAGCTCGTCGAGGACATTCCCGGCGCCCGCCTCACCGTCATCCCCGGAGCCGGACACTTCGTGATGGAGGACGCACCCGAGCGCGTCACGGAAGAGATCCTCGACTTCCTTGCCGACCAGCGTGTCGGTCACTGTGCGCCGGACGCGCATGGCCTGCTCATCACTGGTGTCACCCCGTAGACGGATCACGAGGGCCGCTGCCGTGCGCCGTCCGAGAAGGGGGCGGAGCGAGATGGCAGACCTGGACTCCTCGCTGTTGTCGAACAGCCGCTTTTCGACGTGCTCGTGACGCTGTCGCCGAACTTTCCTTCGAATCACCCCGCCCTTTCTGGTCGTTCAGGCACACACACCCCGCCCGCCCCCCGATAGTTGGTGACGTATCGACCATCGATCGGAAGGAGCCGCTCATGCGGTGGGGAAAGACGGCAGTGACACTCGGCCTGGTCGGCGTGCTCTCCGTACCAGCGGTCGGCGTCTCGACGGCCGCACCCGCGGCGGCCCAGGCGACGGCCGCCGTGTCCTGCAGGCTCCTGGACTTCATCGGGTACTACTGCGGCTACCACCTCAGTAACACCCGTGCGGACCGCGGCAACTCGGGTGCGAAGGTCCAGGAGATCCAGGCACTGCTGATCTTCAAGGGCTTCTCCGTGGGCTCCACCGGCGTGGACGGCCAGTTCGGTTCCGCCACGGAATCCGCGGTGAAGCGCTTCCAGAGTTCCAGAGGGATCGGCGCCGACGGCATAGTCGGCCCGACCACCTGGCACTACCTTCGTACGCCCGGCCTGTAACCGGAGCCAGGGCAGCCAGGCCCATGCGTCTGGCTGCCCTGACGGCCAGAGGCCGGCCCGAGACGAAGCAGGAGGGCGCTCCGGCGTGGTTGCCGTGGACTCCAGAGCGGAGGAGACACCCTGGCCCGCGAGGATGACTTCCTGTGCGAGGAACTGATGGCCTATGAGGCCGGCGTCGGTGACTGCCACCCCGCGGACGAGGTCTGCGCCGACGGGTGAAGTCCGGAGCGCTGGTGCCGCAAGCAGCGGTGGCTACAGCGCACCGGTCGCCTGCGAGCCGACCGGGCCGAGCGCTTGGCCACGATCGCCACCTGGTCCTCCCGGACCGCATACGAGACCGGTTTCCGGGCCGGCCACGACCGGTACCCACGGCGGGCCGAACCCGCAGATCCGCGCGAGCGGGAGGAGCCGCTGCCGGACCGCGACGCGACCGTGCGGGCGGACAGCCTCCGAAGGCGGCGGGCGGAGCTCGTCACCCGCGGCGACGATCTGCCAGGCGATCAGCTCGAGGCCGTGGAGAAGGCACCCGGTCGGTCCTGGGGCTCCTGTCAGGACGCCCACGACGCGAAGGTCGAGGTGATGCAGCGGCTCTGTGCCGTCACCGGCCGTCCCCTCTCGTCGATCGAACAGCGCGAGGAGTTGGGCCACCCGTGGGGAGCGTGGCTCAACTCCTGGCGCACCCGCCGCGATGTCCTGTCGGTCTCACAGGAGGCCGAGCTCGAGGTGCTGCCGGGATGACCCCGGGATCAACGAGGAGACCGGTGGACCTCGATGCTTCAGCAACGTGAGGGCTTGGGGGTGACACGAGGGCATACACAGCCGGGCCTGCCCCTCGGCGACGAGCAGGAGAAGGCGCTCGCCAGGTGGAGGCGCAACAACGAGAACCACCTCCGGGGCCGCGGGGACGACAAGGCTCTCCGGCTACCGGCGCTGCCGGCCCGGTACAGGGAGATTCTGTCCCTGACCGCCGTAAGCCCTGGCCGGCCTTACCGGGGCCGCACGGTTGTCCGGCGTGCGCCCCGGAACGGGTGGGCCGAATGTTCATGCACGGGGCGCAGCTGGGCGCGGGCGGGGAGAGTGCGGCGGTGTATCCGGCGGGGCCGGAACCGATGATGACGACATCGCGCCGCTCACGCCGTCGCCTCCGGCTCCGCCGGGGCGATCTCGGCGATCAGGCCCTCGATGCGGGTCTTGATCTCGTCGCGGATGGGGCGTACGGCTTCGACGCCCTGGCCGGCCGGGTCCTCGAGCTTCCAGTCGAGGTAGCGCTTGCCGGGGAAGACGGGGCAGGTGTCGCCGCAGCCCATGGTGATGCACACGTCGGACTCGCGGACCGCGTCGATGGTGAGGATCTTCGGCGTCTCCTTGGAGATGTCGATGCCGACCTCGGCCATGGCCTCGACGGCGGCCGGGTTGATCTGGTCGCCGGGGTCGGAGCCGGCGGAGCGGACCTCGACGCGGTCGCCGGCCAGGTGGGTCAGCCAGGCTGCGGCCATCTGGGAGCGGCCGGCGTTGTGGACGCAGACGAACAGGACGGACGGCTTGTCGGCCATGGTGATCGTTCTCTCTCGTCGCATGGCGGAACCCGGCCGCCAATGGCTTCAGCCCCCGCTGGTATCAGCGGGCGATGACGTGAAAGTATCAGCGCATGCTGACTTCAGTCGATCCTGACGTGATCCGGGTGCTGGGCGATCCGCTCCGCCTGAAGATCGTGACCCTGCTGGCGCGCGAGACACTCTGCACGACGCACCTGGTCGAGGAGACCGGAGCCAGGCAGACCAACCTGTCCAACCACCTGAAGGTGTTGCGCGAGGCCGGGCTGGTGGAGACCGAGCCCTGCGGCCGCTTCACCTACTACAAGCTGCGCCCCGAGGTCCTCGCCGGTCTCTCCGAGCAGTTCGCGGCACTGGCCGACTCCGCCCGTACCGCTTCCGGGAACAAGAGGGCCTGCCCGTGACCTCCACCGAGCCCACCACCTCCCCCGTTCCGGTCGGCGGTGGAGACGACTCGATCGTCAAGAAGCTCTCCACCCTCGACCGCTACCTCGCGGTGTGGATCCTGCTCGCCATGGCCGTCGGCCTGGGCCTGGGGCGTCTGATCCCGGGGATGAACGACGCGCTGGCGAAGGTGGAGATCGGCGGGATCTCCCTGCCGATCGCGCTCGGCCTGCTGGTCATGATGTACCCGGTACTTGCCAAGGTCCGCTACGACCGGCTCGACCGCGTGACCAGCGACCGCAAGCTGCTCATCTCCTCGCTGGTCATCAACTGGATCGTCGGCCCGGCGGTGATGTTCGCGCTGGCGTGGGTCTTCCTGCCCGACCTGCCCGAGTACCGCACCGGCCTGATCATCGTCGGCCTCGCCCGCTGCATCGCCATGGTGATCATCTGGAACGACCTCGCCTGCGGAGACCGCGAGGCCGCAGCCGTACTGGTCGCACTGAACTCCGTCTTCCAGGTCCTCGCGTTCGGCCTGCTGGGCTGGCTCTACCTCGACCTGCTGCCGCGCTGGATGAACCTCGGCGACGGCCAGGGCCTGGACGTGTCCGTCTGGCACATCGCGCTGAACGTCGTCATCTTCCTCGGCGTCCCGCTGCTCGCCGGCTTCCTCACCCGCCGCATCGGCGAGCAGAAGATGGGCCGCAGCGACTACGAGGCGAAGTTCCTGCCGAAGATCGGCCCCTGGGCGCTGTACGGGCTGCTGTTCACGATCGTCGTCCTGTTCGCCCTGCAGGGGAGGACGATCACCTCGCAGCCGCTGGACGTCGTACGAATCGCGCTGCCCCTGCTGGTCTACTTCGCGATCATGTTCTTCGGGACCTTCCTTCTCGGCAAGGGCCTCGGCCTCGCGTACGACCGCACCACCACGCTGGCGTTCACCGCGGCGGGCAACAACTTCGAGCTGGCCATCGCGGTCGCCATCGCCACCTTCGGCGTCACCTCCGGCCAGGCCCTCTCAGGTGTCGTCGGCCCTCTCATCGAGGTCCCCGTCCTGATCGGCCTGGTGTACGTCGCTCTGGCCTGGCGCAAGAAGTTCGCCCCCGGCGCGGTGACGACCGCCCCGTGACACAGCACGCGGATGTGGTGGTAGTCGGCGGCGGCCAGGCTGGGCTCGCCGCCGGCTACCACCTGCGCCGCCAGGGCCTGGACTTCACCGTCCTGGACGCCGATGCGGCGCCGGGCGGGTCCTGGCAGCACATGTGGGACTCCCTGCACCTGTTCTCCCCGGCCGAGCACTCCTCGCTGCCTGGGCGGTTCATGCCCGCCCAGGTGGGCGAGACCTACCCGGGCGCCCGGCACGTGGTCGACTACCTCACCGACTACGAGAAGCGCTACGACCTGCCCGTCCAGCACGGCACCCGCGTGGACGCCGTACGCCCCGCCGGCGACCACCTCCTGGCCGAGGCCGACTCCGGCACCTGGCGGGCCCGCGCGGTCATCAGCGCCACCGGCAGCTGGTCGCGGCCCTTCCTCCCCGCCGTCCCCGGCCGCGACACCTTCACCGGCCGGCAGCTGCATACGGTGGACTACCGCTGTCCGGCCGACTTCGCCGGGCAGCGCGTCCTCGTGGTCGGCGGCGGGAACTCCGGCGCCCAGATCGCCGCCGACCTCGCCCTGGACGGCCACGTCGACGTCACGTGGGTGACCCGGCGTCCACCGCGGTTCCTCGCCGACGACATCGACGGCCGCGCTCTGTTCGATGTCGCCACCGCCCGCCGCCGGGCGCTCGACTCCGGCCGCAGTGACACCGGTGGGGTGGCCTCGCTCGGCGACATCGTCGCCGTGCCACCCGTCCGCGCCGCCCGCGATGCGGGACTCCTGACCGCAAAGCCGATGTTCGCCCGGCTCACCGCCAACGGCGCCCGGTGGGACGACGGCAGTCGGAGCGGTGCGGATGCGGTGATCCGGTGCACCGGCTTCCGCCCGGCCCTGGCCCACCCCGCCCCGCTGAACCTGCGCGGCCCGCGCGGACGCATCCCCACCGACGGCACCCGTGCCCTCGGTGAGCCGCGGCTGCACCTGCTCGGCTACGGCGACTGGACCGGCCCGGCCTCCGCCACCCTGATCGGTGCGGGCCGGCCCGCGCGTGACGCCGTCCGGGACGTCGCCCGGCTGCTGAGCAGCTGACTCCCGGCCGGGAGCGTCCGACGACCGCCGCACCCGGGCGGTGGGTCAGTGGTGGGCGTGAACGAGGGCGTGCCCCTTGCCGCGACCGATCATCCACTTGTTGACCGGTGTGGTGATCAGGAAAGCGACGGCGAACCCGCCCAGGAGCGCCGACCAGAACAGCCCGTCGGACAGGTGCGCGTCCATCGCGCCGGGGGTGAGGGCGATGATGCCGTTGTCCACCAACTCCATCACGGCGATGGAGACGGTGTCGGCGGCCAGCGCCACCTTGACGGCGCTCTTGAAGTCCAGGCCGGCCCGGCGCACCGCGAACAGCGTGAACGAGTAGCCGAAGACGAACGCGAGCGTGATCGCCAGGACCATGGTCTCGACGTTGCCCCACAGCAGGGCGGTGCCGATGACCATGCCGAGGATCTCGCCGATGGCGCAACCGGTCAGGCAGTGCAGCGTCGCCTTGGCAGCGGTCGGCCAGGACGCCCGGGGGGCGTGCGCGGCCGGGTCGTGCGCGGTGCCGGTGTGGTGAGGGCTGTGGTCCATGGCCTTCCTCCCCGTTCCCGTCCAGTGTGGTCCCGTTCACCGTGTCCCACACGATAACCTTATACCCCCTAGGGGTATTTATCCAGGATGTTCCACCGTCCGGGCGGACCGGCGGAAAACCTCCCAGGTACGGCCGGCGTCGGTGGTCCGGCAGATGGTGTCGGCGCTGTCGGCGGCCAGGGCGAGGAGCGGCCCAGGCTCGGGCTCGTCGATGGCGACCACGCCAGGCGCGTCGGGAAGGGCCGCGAAGGTGCGCCCGCCGGCTCGGCCCGGGCGGGTGTGAGGCCGGCCATCTCCACAGCCTGGCGGTGGTGGGGATCACGCCCTGGGCGAAGGTGGCGTCGTGCCGGCCTTGGGAAGCCGGCGCCGAGGTGGACGGGGACGCGGGCGCTGTGGCTGTCGTGTCCGGCCGAACTGATGCCGTTGCCGCCGCAGACGGCCAGGACGAGCGCGGCCGCCCCGGCGGCAGCGACGGCGGTACGGCGTAGCCGGGAACGCCTGCTGTTCATGGGGTTGCGTCTCCTTGGGACGCGGCCCTGACGGCCGCACGGGTTTCACGGATTGGAGGGCGTGCGAAGGCGTGGCACCGGGTCGCCGGAAACATCCGGGCAGGCCGGTGCCGTGCCGGGCCGCTCCATATCCGCAGGAGTTGCAGCTCGGCAAGCCGCCTGGGCCCTCGGCACCGGTGGCGCCGGACAGGACCTCGGCCGCACCCTGCCCCCCTCGCCCGCCGCACCACCGCCACGGCCCGCACCACGATCCTGATCGCGCTCGGCGCACTGACCACCGCCCTCTTCGCCGCCACTCCACGTGCGTCTCACCCCGACCGGCTCCTCCTGGATGAACCAGGCCGAGCGACGGTCCGGCCTGCTGACCGGCAAACTCATCCGCAGCGGTGTCCACGAGTCCGTGAAAGCCCCGGGGGACGACAGCACCGCGCGGATCGACACCTGGAACGAGAACCCACGCCCCTTCGCCCGGCCCAGGACCGCCGGCGAGATCCTCAACTCTCTGGCCGGCCACCTCGCCGAGGCCGGAACCGTCAGCCAGGAAACAGAGCAGAACCGACCCTCAGGATTCCCGGCGCATCACACTCGCCAGCCAGCCGGGTACCGGCATCACGGCACGGGTCTCGGCCCACTCCTCGTCCGTCAGGTCCCAGGGGTGGGGACGCCGCCGCTCACCATGACCGGCCGCGTTCCCGTACACATGGGTGAGGCAGTCACACGACGGGGTGTCCGGGGCGGACTCCATGGGTGCCGGCGCGGCGGAAGACCTAGGCGCAGGGCCTTCTGAGGCTCGAAATGGACTCCACCACCCATGAGCTGCGCGGGAGCCCTGCTTTCATCCCCCGGCCACGAGCCGATCACTCAACCGAGAACCCACGTTCGACCCGGAACCGAACCTCTCGGTACGGCAACGGCTTCTCACACCGACGGACCTCTCCGTGCGGCCCCTCCGCGTCTCCTGCTGGGACGGTCGCCGCACCGTTGCCGCAGCAGGCGTCCCGTACGCGTCCGCCGGGACGGATGCCCGTGGCGATGACGGCCGCAGCGCCCCTCGGGTTCCGGAGGCACGAGCGCTCAGGTGATGGAGCCGGCACGGGCATCGCCGAAGACCGTACCGAGGTCGTCCGCGGACGCCGAAGGCATCAGTCCTCCCCGCGGCGGCGGGTGATGACGTACAGCCCGTACTCCGGGTCCGCGTCAAGAAGGCGCAGTCCCCGCTCGGCGAGCTCGGCCGCCAACTGGGCGGAGGTGAAGACATACCACCGGTCGGAGGCGGTGAACTCGGTGAGGGTGTCGCCGTCCTCGTCCACGCGGTAGGTCATGTGCCACGTCACGGAGTCGGGTCCGGCCGGTTCGGCCGACGCGGAACCGGAGTAGCGGTGGCGGCCCACGGTGACTTCTCCCATCGGGGCCGAAGGGACGGATTCGGGCCGGGTCGGAGGGGAGAGGTTCAGCACGGCGCGTCCGTTCACGTCCAGGCGCTGCGCGAGGACGTCCCACAGGCTCTGACGTTCTGTCGGCGTGAGGTGCCCGATGACGTTCATGGCGATGAGCCCGGAGATGCGATCGGGCAGAGTTGCCGACAGTACGTCGCGTCCCACGACGGTGACCCGGGCCGCCAGCTCTTTGTCGGCCGTGACACGGGTCAGGAGTGCGGTGCGCAGGAGGGGATGGGGTTCCACCGCCAGGATGTCCGCGGAGCGCAGAGTACGGGCCAGGACGACCGTCCCCTCCCCGGTTCCCGCGCCGACGTCCACGACGGGGCCTGAGGACGTGTCCAGCCCTTCGAGCGCACGCCCCAGGGCCGGGCCGAGGCCTTCCCACGCGGAGGGGATCAAGACCGCGACGTGTTCGGCCGTCCGGTCGTAGAACGGTTGGTGGAGCGTGCTGTCGTGCATGTGGTCTCCGGCCCCCGGGGGTGGAGTCACTCCGTGTACGCGCTACCGGGGCGGCGCGCTGCGCGTTCTGCCGGTCCGGGTGCTCGTACGAGACCGGCTCCGCCCCCGGGAAGCGTGGAGCGGTCTGCGGACGAAAGTTATTGCTAATGAATATCATATCCATCAAGGGGTGAGGGTCGAACATACTGCCGCTCCCCCGCCCGGCGCACGCCGGCATCGCGGTTCCGGCACGGCCGCCACGACGGGGGACGGAATGAGGTTGCGCGTACCGGACGGGTCCCGGCGGGGAAGGCGCCCGCCCCGCTCCGCACACCCCCCGCCCGCCGGTCGCGGGCCGCCACGGGGTCGCGCCGGCCGGGCGGTGCCCCGCATCGGCGCGACAGGCGGCCGAGGAAGCCATGGACGCCGCGCGCCACGGGCCTCGCCATGGCCGGGGACCTCCGTGCGGGGCGGCGCCCGGCGCCGCGATCTCCCAGGACACGGCTTTCGGCACTCAGCGCCACGAGCCGGCGCCCCCGGGGGCGGGGCGGATTCCCCGATCGGCCCACGACGTCCGGGAGTTGTCCACCTCCGCGGCGGCGGGAGCCGGACAAGGCAGTTGTATTGATTATCATTTTCATCTAGCTTGATCGATGCCACGCTTCCTCCTGCCGACGACAGAGGAAGTGCCCACACCCCTGCCGTTGTGACGGAGACCGGATGCGCCTGCCTGCCCAGACCGAAGACATCCTCGCCCGTGCGATCGACTGCATTGCCGAAGTTCTCGGAACCGGACCGGAGCAGATCGATCCGGTGAGTCAACTCTCTTCCCTGGGGCTGGAGTCGTTCACCGCCGTGCGGCTGAGGCGCAGGATCCGTGAGCGCACGGGGCAGGACCTGCCCCTCACAGCGTTCCTCGGTGAGCACGCCACGGCGTACGGCATCGCGGACCGGCTGCTCGCCGCCGAGTCGAGCCGTACGCACGGCACGGACGGGACGGCTCGCGCGGACGGGCCGGCCGGCGCCCCGGAACGACGACCCGTCACGCGGCCGGCCGTCGCACCCGGTACCGACGGCGGCAACGGCGCGGGTGCCGGTGACGGCCGACGCACCGCACAGGACCCCGGGCCCGACGCAGACGTCTTTCCGCTGACCCCCATCCAGGCCTCCTACCTCGCGGGACGCGCGGAGGGCCTGCCGCTGGGCGGAGTCGCCACCTTCTACTATCACGAGTACGACCGCACGCCGGCGGACCTCGACCCCCTCGCAGACGTGGCCCGCCTCGAGGCGGCATGGAACCGGCTTGTCGAGCACCACCCCATGCTCCGTATGACCGTGGACGACCGCGGACGCCAGCGGATCCTCACCGCTCCCGGTCCTTTCCGTATCGGGGTCACCGATCTACGGGAGGCGCGGCCCCGGAGCGTGGCCCGGTCGCTCGCCGCACTGCGCCACGAGCGCTCCCACCAGAACCGGCCCACCGGCGCCTGGCCGCTGTTCGACCTGCACGCCGCTCTGCTGCCCGGCGGCACGACCCGCCTGCACGTCGGCGTGGACGTCCTGATCACCGACATGGCCGGCTGGATGCTGCTGATGCGCCAATGGGGCGCCCTGGTCGCTGATCCCGGGCACAGGCTCCCCAGCCCAGGGCGGCAGTTCGCCGACTTCCAGCGTGCCCGTGCCGGGGACGAGGAATGGTCCGAGCTGCGCAAGCGCGACCGCGCCTACTGGGCCGAGCGGGCCCCGTCCCTGCCGCCCGCCCCGGACCTGCCGGTGCTGCGCGATCCTGCCGACACGACCCCGCCCCGCTTCTCCCGGTGCGCCGCAGGTCTCGACGAGGACGCCTGGTCCGCCCTGCGCACCCGCAGCGCCGAACACGGGGTCACTCCCACCGCCACCCTGCTCGCCGCTTTCGCCGTTGTGCTCGGCCGATGGGGCGCGGGCGAGCGAATATGCCTCAACACCACTCTGTTCGACCGCCCGGACGTCCCCGGAGAAGCCGCCGACGTGGTCGGGGACTTCACCACGACCGCTCTGGTCGGGACCCCGGCTTTCACCCCGGGCTCCTGGAAGGGCTTCGCAGGCTACGCCGCCGAGGTCAACCGCCGCTTCTGGGAAGACCTCGACCACCGTTCCGTATCCGGTGTCGAAGTACTCCGCGACCTGCGCGGAACCGGGCCGGCCCCGGTTACGGCCCCCAGCCACCCGGTCGTCTTCACCAGCGGAGTGGGGCTCGCGGGGGACGGTGAGCCCCCGGCCGCCTGGATCGGCGAGGAGGTCCACGGGATCTCGCAGACCCCGCAGGTGCTGCTCGACCACATCGTCTGGGACGAGGACGGCCGTCTGAGACTGGCCTGGGACTTCGTCGAGGGCGCGTTCCCCGACGGCTGGATCCAGGGCCTGCTCGGCGCCTACGTGCGTCTGCTGCACGCACTGACGGAGACCACAGGGTGGACTGACCCGTCGCTGGGCTGGGACCCCACCTTCCTGCCCCAGGAGCCGCTGGACGTCGACCCCTTCCCGGACGCCGGCCCCCTCCTGCACGAACCCGTCCTCACCGCTGCCACCCGCTACCCGAAGCGGCCCGCGCTGAAGTCCTCTTCCGGCACGGTCAGCCACGGTCGTCTCTCCGCCAACGCCGCCACCACCGCCGCGCTGCTGGCAGCCCAGGGCGTCGGCCCCGGCGACCTGGTGGCCATCGCCTGCGAGAAGAGCAGTGCCCAGATCACCGCGGTCCTCGCCGTCAACACGTCCGGAGCCGGCTACCTGCCCGTCGAACCGTCCTGGCCCGCCGCCCGGATCGCCGACGTCTGCGAACGTTCCGGCGTACGGCACGCGCTCGTCGGCCGCGGCGTCGACGTCGCCTGGCCGGAGCAGGTCACGGTGCACCGGCTGACCGCGGCCGGCAGGCCCGGCCGTACGGCCGCCGCGACCGCCGGCGCCGGAGGGCCGGCCGCCTCCCCCAAGGCCCCGGAGCCGGACGACACCGCCTACGTGATCTTCACCTCCGGTTCCACCGGCACCCCCAAGGGCGTCGAGATCCAGCACAGCGCCGCGCGCACCACGATCGACGACATCACCGACCGGTTCCGTATCGGCCCCGACGATCACGTGCTGGGGCTCTCCGCGCTGAGCTTCGACCTGTCGGTCTTCGACATCTACGGAGTCCTCGGCGCCGGAGGCTGCCTGGTCCTGCCCGACCCGGCCCGCCAGCGCGACCCACAGCACTGGCTCGAACAGGCCGGCCGCCACGGCGTCACCGTGTGGAACACCGCGCCCGCCCTGCTGGAAATGCTCGTCGAGTACGCCGAGATGGAACCGGAAACGGCGGCCACGGCACTTCGTACGCTGCGCCTGGTCATGCTCTCCGGCGACTGGATCCCGCTGAACCTCCCCGACCGGCTGCGCCGGCTCGCTCCCCACGCCGAGGTGATGAGCCTCGGCGGCGCGACCGAGGCGTCCATCTGGTCCATCACCCACCCCGTCGGCGCCGTCGACCCCGACTGGCGGAGCATCCCCTACGGGCGTGCCCTGCGCGGCCAGTCCTTCCACGTCCTCGACGAGGACGGGGCTCCCAGCCCGGTCGGGGAGACGGGGGAACTGTTCATCGGCGGTGACGGCCTCGCCCGCGGATACATAGGCGACCGTGTCCAGACCGCCGAGCGTTTCCGCACACACCCCTTCCTGGGCCGCCGCCTCTACCGCACCGGCGACCTCGGCCGGTGGCGTGCCGACGGTGCCATCGAGTTCCTCGGCCGGGTCGACCGGCAGGTGAAGATCCGCGGTCACCGCATCGAACTCGGCGAGGTGGAAGCCGTCCTCGCCCGGCACCCGGCCGTACGGCAGTGCGTGGTCTCCTCGCTGCCCGGGCCCGACGGACGACCGCGGCTGGTCGCCCACGTCTCACCGAAGGGAACCAGCACCCCGCCCTCCGCCGAGGAGCTGGCGGCCGCCCTCCGGGAGCGACTGCCCGGCTACATGGTTCCCGGCCGGTTCGTGTTCCTGGACCACTTCCCGGTGACCGCGAACGGCAAGATCGACCACGCGGCCCTCCCGGCACCGCACCGGAACGACACCCGGCAGAGCATCCCGGCCGGGTCCGCGGCCGGCGCTCCGGAGACCGCCGCGCGACTCCTGCCCGGCGACACACCGGCGGCCCCCACGCCAGGGCACGACACGTGGTTCACCGCCGCGCTCGCCGGGGCCGCCGCGCTCGGACTGGAGACCGCCCTGGTCGTACGGCCGGGACAACTGCCGCCCGAGCAGGCGCTGGGAGCGTCCGCCGACTGGCTGCGACGACTGCGGGAACTGCCCGGCGGCATGTCCGTCGAGCCGCGTCTCACGGCGGACGGTCTGGTGGAAGTGGTCTGTCGGCCCCCGGCGGCCGGGCCGTACACCGCCGGAGGAGAGGCGGCTCTCACGGCGCGGGCGCCGGCGGGCGAGGACCCCGGGCCGAGCGTGCCGATGCCCGGACCCGGCCGCGCACCCGTCACCGATCCGGCCGTACTGCGCGCCGTCACCACGGTGCTGGCGGACCTCACCGACGCGACCGTGACGCCCGACAACACGTTCGCCGCACTCGGCGCGAACTCCCTGACCCTGGTCCTGGCCCACCGCCGGCTGCGCGAAGGGACAGCTCCCCGCCTGGCGCTCGCCGACATGTTCGAACACCCCACCGTCGGATCGCTGGCCGCCCACATCACGGCCCAGCGCGCCCAGGACACGCCGCCCGCCACGAGGCACGCCGGCACGCCCCCGGGGCCCGGCCCCGCCGCGCCCCCTCCCGCGCGCCCGCTGCCCGCGCAGCCCACGCGCCGCACCAGCCGCGTCGCCGCACGCGCCCTTGCCGAGGAGACCGCACGATGACCGGACCCGCCTCCCAGCCGACCGCCGCACCGGGTGGCCCCCGGGAACACGCAACGCGACTCCACGACACGCAGCCCGACGACGAACTGATCGCCGTCACCGCACTGGACTGCCGCTTCCCCGGCGCGCCCGACACGGAGGCCTACTGGGACCTGCTGATCTCCGGCCGCAGCGGGCTCACCCGGCACACCGCACAGGAACTCGCCGACCGGGGAGTCCCGGGCCGGCTGCGGAACAACCCCGCGCACGTACCGGTCAGCGGCCTGATTCCCGACCAGGACCACTTCGACCCGGGCCCCTTCGGCCTCACCGAAGCGGAGGCCGCCCTCATGGACCCCCAGCAGCGGCTGTTCCTGGAATCCTGCTGGCGGGCCCTGGAGCGCGCCGGGCACGGCACCGGCACCGGAGCGGGCGCCGTGGGGGTCTTCGCCGGAGCCGCCCACAGCGACTACCTGACCCGCAACCTGGCCCACCGGTACGCCGACTCCGCCGCCGACCCGGTCGGCAGCCTCCAGGCGGCACTCGCCGGCGTCGCCGACTACCTGCCTCTGCATGTCGCCCACCGGCTCGCGCTGACCGGCCCCGCCATCGCGGTCGGCACCGCCTGCTCCACCTCCCTGGTCGCCGTCCACCTGGCCGTCCAGTCGCTCCTGGCCGGCGAGTGCGACACCGCGCTCGCGGGCGGGTCCTCGCTGATCGTCCCGCAGGGCACCGGCTACCTGCATGTCCCGGACGGCATCTTCTCGTCCGACGGCCAGGTACGCGCCTTCTCCGCGGAAGGCACCGGGATCGTGCACAGCCAGGGCGTCGGCGTGGCCGTGCTGCGCCGCCTGCGGGACGCACTCGCCGACGGCGACCCCGTACTGGCCGTCCTGCACGGCTCCGCGGTCAACAACGACGGCGGCGACCGCACCGGCTTCACCGCCCCCTCACCCCGGGGCCAGGCCCGCGCCGTTACCGAGGCCCTCGCGGTCGCCGGTGTCCCCGCCTCCCGCATCAGCTACATCGAGGCGCACGGCACCGCCACCCGGCTCGGCGACGTCGTCGAGGTCGCCGCCCTGCGTCGTGCCTTCGGCGACGACGCGCCGCAGTGGTGCGGTCTCGGCTCGGTCAAGAGCAACATCGGCCACGCCAACTCCGCCGCAGGCATCGCCGGATTCGCCAAGACGGTCCTGGCCCTGCACCACAGCGTGCTCCCCCCCTCCCTCGGCGCGCTGCCCCCCAATCCCGACCTCGGCCTCGACGACTCGCCCTTCACCGTCGTCGACCGGCCCACCCCCTGGCCGGGACAGCGGTACGCGGGCGTCAGCTCCTTCGGCATCGGTGGTACCAACTGCCATGTGGTGCTGGGCAGCGCACCGGCCCGCCCGGAACCCACCGCCGACACCCGCCCGCACCTCGCCCTGCTCTCCGCCCACCGCGACGACTCCCTCCAGGACCTCGCCGACGCCACGGCGACCGCCGCCGGGCGCAGCGGATTCAGTCCGGCCGACGCCGCGTACACCCTGCACGCCGGCCGCCGCGCACTGTCCCACCGGGCCGCCGCAGTACTGACCGGCAGCCCGGAAGCCGACGCCCGCAGCCTTCGCACCGCCGTCCGGCGGAGCACCCCGCCCACCCCGCCCCGCATCGTGTTCGCCTTTCCCGGCGGAGGAGCCCAGTACCCGGGTATGGGACGCGAACTGTGCGCTGCAGAAACCGAGTTCGCCCGTACGGTCGAGGAGTGCGCCGCCCACTTCGACCACGGCGCCGGCCCCGGGATCGCCGCGCTCATCACCGCCCGCCCAGCGGACGACCAGGCCCGTCGTCTGCTCCGCGACCCCGCCCACGGACTGCCGGCCCTGTTCACCACGTCCCTCGCCGCCGCCCGCACCCTCGTCTCCTGGGGTGTACGGCCCGACGCCGTCGTGGGCCACAGCCTCGGCGAGTACACCGCCGCCGTACTGGCCGGTGCCCTGCCCCTGCCCGACGCCGCCGCCCTGGTGGCCGCACGGTCACACGGCATGTCACGCGCGGCCGGCACCGGAGCGATGCTGAGCCTGCCGCTGTCCGAACACGACGTCCTCACGTTGCTCGATTCGCACCCCGAGCTGGACCTGGCCGCGGTGAACGGGCCCCGAGCCTGTGTGGTCTCGGGCCCAGCGCCGGCCGTGACCGAGCTGGAACGGCGACTGACCGAGGACGGGGTACGCACCGTACGGCTCTCCCTCGACGCGGCCGCGCACTCCCGGCTGGTCGACCCGGTCCTGCCCGAACTGCGGGCCGTCGCCGAAACCATCCATCCGCGGGTCCCGGCCCTGCCGCTGGCCACCACCCTCACCGGGAAACTGCTGCGGACGGCACCGGGCGCGGACCACTGGGTCGCGCACCTGCGCTCCGTGGTGCGCTTCTCCGACGCCCTGGCGACCGCCCTGGAGGACGGGCCCGCCGTCGTCGTGCAGGTCGGACCCGGCAGCAGCCTGCTCCAACTCGCCCGTCAGCAGCGAGAGGCGCAGCTCCTGGCGACTTCGACGACGTTTCCCGAACGGCACGAGCCCACCGGCGGCCGGGCCGCCCTGCTCACGGCAGCCGGAGAGCTCTGGACCCACGGCGCCCACCTGGACGCGGGCGCCCTGCACCGCCCCGGCCGGCGCAGAGCCGACGTCCCCGGGCTGCCCTTCCGGCGGCGCAGGCTGTGGATCGACCCGCCGGCCGCCCCTCCGGCCACGGCCCACTCGTCCGCGGCACCGGACGAGATGGAACCCCTCCAGCTGCCTGTGTGGCAGCGCACCCCCCGGCTGGACGAAGGGCCCGCGCTCCCTGGACGGTGGCTGATCGAGGGCCCGGACGGTTGCGCGGAGGTCGCCGCGGTGCGTGAGTCCCTCGGCGCGGCCGGGGTGCGCACCGTCACCCTGGCCGAAGCGGAACAGGACCTCCAGGCGGCCTGTACAGGCGTCGTCATGGTCGAACCGGCCGACGGTGACGGCAGTGGCCGACCGGATGAGGGGAGGACCCCCGCCGACCACGTCACCGCCTCGGTCATGCGCTACGCCCGCTTGGCACGGGCGATCTCGGCCTGGGCGCACAAGACCTGCCTGCTGCACGTGGGCAGAGGAGCCCAGCAGGTGGAGAGCGGGGACCGGACCGTCCCGGAGGGAGCCGCGAGCCTCGCGCTGCCCCGGGTGCTCGCCCAGGAGTTCCCGGGCCTGCGCTGGCGCGCACTCGACCTCCCCGCGAACGCGCGAGGCCTCGCTGCGGACGTCCGGGCGGTCCGCGCCGAGGCCGCGGACCTGGCCACCGGCGGGGACAGCGGTGTCGAAGCCGCGATCCGCGGCGGCCACCGCTGGGTCCGCGGGATCACACCCTGGCAGCCCGCCGGGACGGCACCGGGCCCCGGCAGCGGCACCGCGGTGGTGCTCGGCGGGCTCGGCGACGTGGGCCTCGCCGTGGCCGGCCACCTGGCACGGACGGGACGCCGGGTCGTGGTGACCGGCCGTACCGGGCTCACCGCCGACCCGGCCCCCGGCACCCAGGAGGCCGAACGCGCCGACTCCGTACGGCGGCTACGGGCCCAGGGAGCGGACCTGGAGATACGCGCCGTCGACGCGGCCGACCCCGATGCGACGGCAGCCCTGCTGCACGACCTGACCGACCGCCACGGCCCGCTGGAGTTGGTCATCCACGCCGCGGGGGTGGTGGCCGCCGCCGCCGTCGCCCCGATGCGGTCCACCGAGGAGGAGACCGTACGCGCCCACCTGCATGCCAAGGTCACCGCGGCCGGCACCCTGCGGTCCGCCCTGCGCCGGCTGCCCGCGGACCGGCGGCCGGCTGCCGTCCTGCTGATGTCCTCCGCCACCACGTTCGTCGGGGGCCTGGGCCTGGGCCCCTACGCGGCGGCCAACCGCTACCTCGACGCGCTGGCCGAACACGAGCGGACCGGTGAGGCGGAAGGCACCCGCTGGATCAGCGCGGCGTGGGACGGCTGGCGCGTCGGTCCCGGCGGGACGGAACGCGTGGTCGCCTCCCGGCACTCCATCGGCCTGCGGGACGGGATGAGGAGCCTGGACCGGCTCCTCGCCCTCGCTGCGCGGGGCGACGCCCCGGCAGTGGTGGCCGTCTCCCCGGCCGACCTGTCCCTCCGCACCGCCGGCTCACCGGTCACGACGGCCGCAGTGGAGGCCGCCGGTCCACAGGCCGGCCTGGCGGCCACGTTCCGCACCGCTGCGGAACGCACCCTCGCCGCGCTCTGGACGGAACTGCTCGGCTTCCCCGTGACGGACCGCGACGCCGACTTCTTCGCCCTCGGCGGGCACTCCCTCCTCGCCACCCGCATGCTCGCCCGGCTCCGTGACGGCCACGGCGCGGAACTGCGGCTCCAGGACCTGCTGGCGCGGCCCACCGTCGCCGCCATGGCCCCCTTGCTCCCCGGCGCGGACCAGGAGGACCGGCTGGAGTACCAGGACGGGCAGACCCGCCCGCCGGCGGGGCCCGCCCGCACCCTCAGGGCCGAGCCCTCGGCGCCGGTGACCGCCGCGGTCCGCGGCACGACCGCTGACCACACCGACTTCCCCCTGACCCGGGTGCAGCACGCGTACTGGATCGGCGGTTCCGGCGGCTATCGGCTGGGCGACGTCCCCTGTTCCTTCCACCTGGAGTACGACTGCCCCGACCTGGACACCGACCGCTACGAAGACGCCTGGAACACGGTCATCGCCCGCCACCCGATGCTGCGCGCGGTCATCTCCCCGGAAGGCCGCAACCGGGTGCTGGAGAAGGTCCCCCGCTACCGCGTCCGCGTCCAGGACCTCGCCGGACGGGAACCGGCGGAGCGCGAGCGGAAACTGGAGCGCATCCGTGAACGCATGGTGCGCAGGGAACCGCGCCCCGGCCGCTGGCCCTTGGTCGACATCAGGGCCGCCCGGCTGCCCGACGGCGTCACACGGCTCTTCGTCAACGTCGACGTGCTCGTCTGCGACACCGCGAGCTACCTGATCTGGGACCGCGAACTGCGCGCCCTCTACCAGGACCCCACCGTCGGACTCCCGGCCCTCACCACCGACTTCGCAGAGTGCGTGACCGCGCTGGAAGAGCGCTCCGCGGGTCCCGAACACGCCCGTGCGGCAGCCTACTGGCGCAACAGGCTCGACGACCTCCCCGGCGCACCGGCCCTCCCGCTCCGCACCACCGGCCTCGGTGAACGCCCACGCTTCGCACGGCGCACCGCCCGGCTGGAAGCGGACCGGTGGAGCGCGCTCAAGGCCGAGGCGGCACGGCGCGGCCTCACCCCCACCGCCGTGCTCCTCGCGGCATACGGGGACGTCCTCGCGCGGTGGTCGGGCCAGGACCGCTTCGCGGTCACGCTGACCCTCTTCGACCGGCCGGCCGAACTCCCCGGCGCCGACGCCGTGGTGGGCGACTTCACGTCACTGATGCTGCACGAGGTGGACCGCTCGCGGGACACCGGATTCGCCGACGCCGCCGCACACGCGCAACGCACCCTCTTCGAAGACCTGGACCACCGGCAGTTCTCGGCGCTGGAACTCCTCGCCGAGAAGTCCTCCCGCACCGGACGGACCGAGTCCGTGCCCGTGGTCTTCACCAGCGCGCTGGGACTGTCCGGTCCGCTCGGCGGCGGCCACGACCTGGACTGGGCCGGCACCCCCGTGTACGGAGTCAGCAGCACCCCCCAGACCTGGCTCGACCACCAGGTACTGGAACAGCACGGCGCCCTGCTCCTCCAGTGGGACGTACTGGAGAGCGCCCTGCCGGCCGCAGAGGCGGACCGCGCGTTCGGCGTGTACGCGGAACACGTACGGCGGCTGTCGGAAGGACCCGAGCACTGGGACACCGGCGCCCGGAACCTCACAGACACCACCATGGGCGACCGGCGCCTGCCGGAACCCGCACCCGCGGCGCCGGCCAGCCGCCCCGCCCCGCCCGAGGGCCCCTCGGCGCCCGGCAGCCCTTCCTCGTCCACGCACGCCGCACCTCAGGACGCCGACCGCGACGCGGCCCTGCTGCTGCACGACGGCAACGGGGACCGTCCGCTGTTCCTGATGCACCCCTCCGGCGGAGACGTGCTGTGTTACGGCGAACTCGCCCGGCTGCTCACCGACGGCCGGCCCGTGGTCGCCCTGACCGACCCCGCCCTCACCGGCGGGAGAGGCCCGTCCACCATCCCCGAGATGGCCGACCGCTACCTGAACGCTCTGCGCTCCTACCAGCCATGCGGCCCCTATCTGCTCGGCGGATGGTCGATGGGCGGCACGGTGGCCCACGAGATGGCCGTCGAACTGGAGAGACGCGGCGAGCGCGCCGACCTCCTCGTGCTGATCGACTCCAACACGCCGGACCGGATCCGGTCTCTGGGCGGGACCCGCCCCGGTCAGGACACCGCCATCGCCGCGGTGCGCTACCTGCACTCCCTGGAGGCGTTCCTGGACCTGGACCTCGGCCTCGGCGAGGACGGCGGCACCGGACTCGTGCGGCTGGCTCCCGAGGAGATCCGGGCCGAGCTCACCACCCGGCTCCGCGATGCCGGGCTGCTCGGCGGCCGGGAGAACGCCGACACCCGCCTCGCGGTCTTCGAGCGCCATCTGCGCGCCCTGGGGATCCACCGGGCCGGACACCTGACCGACAGCGCCACCCGGCTGCTGCTCGTGGCCGCGTCCGACCCGTCGCCACGCAACGCCGCCGTCGGCATGGGCGTCGACGACGCCGGCGACCTGCCCGCCCTGGGCTGGCGACCGCACGTCCGCGGGCCCGTCCAGGAGGAGACGGTCGACGGACACCACTACTCGCTGCTGACCGGTCCGGCCGCCGTACGAATCGCTGCCCTGATCGACCGGGCTCTGGCGGCCCTCCCGGCCCCGCGCTGAGGCCGCCGGCCCTCCCCGCCTCCCACCTCCCCGCCCGCCCTGCTCCGACACGGAAAGAACGATGCTCCCAAACCTCCGCCCCCACCGCTCCCGCACGGGCAGAGCCGCCATCGCCGTCACCACGGTCTGCGTGCTGACGCTGAGCGGCTGCGGCTCCTCCGAACCGGCCGACTCCGCCGGCAAGCCCTCGACCTCCGCCCCGGCCGACGGGGGCACCCTGCGGTACGCCGCGGCGGGATCACCGGCCACCGCGAGCGACGACCCGCACGGCGGACTCGGCAACGAGTCCGACGTACTGCGCTTCGCCCTGACCTACGACGTCCTGACCGTCCCCGGCCAGGACGGCTCCGCGAAACCGCGGCTCGCGGCCTCCTGGAAGCCCAACAGGACCATGGACCGCTGGACCTTCACGCTCCGGGAGGACGCCGAGTTCACCGACGGCAGCCCCGTCCGGGCCGACGACGTGCTGTACTCCCTGCGCAGGATCGCCCGGAAGGCGGCGGAGAACTACGGCCGGCTCGCCGACTTCGACATGAAGGCATCGAAGGTCACCGGCGACCACACGCTGGTGCTCGCCACCCGCGCCCCGATGGCCGACGCGCCCAAGGCCCTGGAGTCGATCAGCTTCGTGGTGCCCGAGGGCAGCGAGGACTTCACCCGCGCCGTTCCCGGCTCCGGACCCTTCGAAGTCGCGGACAAGGGAGCCCAGACCGCCGTCCTGACCCGTAACAAGCAGTGGTGGGGCGAGCGCCCGCACCTGGACCGCATCGAGATCCAGGCCGTCGCCGACCCGCAGACCCGCGCCAACGCCGTCACCGCCGGCCAGGCCGACGTGGCGGGCAGTGTCAGCCCCGCGGCCGTGAAGAGCGCCGGCGGGTCGGGCGGGACCCAGGTGGTCACGCGCGACGGCGTCACGGAGTACCCCTTCGTGATGCGCCTGGACACCGAGCCGTTCGACGACCCGAAGGTCCGGGAGGCGTTCAAACTGGCCGCCGACCGCAAGGCACTGGTCGACACGGTGTTCCTGGGCTACGGGAAGATCGCCAACGACCTGCCCACCCCCTACGACCCCTCGACGCCGAAGGACCTCCCGCAGCGCACCCGCAACATCCACAAGGCCAGGGAACTGCTGGCCGAGGCAGGACACGAGGACGGACTGAGCGTCACCCTGCACACCACCACCTCGTACCCCGGCATGGACACCGCCGCCACCCTCTACGCCGAGCAGCTCTCCGACATCGGCGTCACGGCGAAGGTGAAGGTCGAGCCGGCCGACACCTACTGGACGGCCGTCTACGCCAAGAAGGCCTTCTACACCGGCTACTACGGAGGAATCGGATTCGCCGACCTGGCCCGCGTGGGCCTGCTGTCGAAATCCCCGACCAACGAGACGGCCTGGAAGAGCGAGGACTTCGACAAGGGCTTCACCCGGGCCATGGCGACGTCCGACGGCTCCCGCCGGGACGGGCTGCTGGCCGGAATCCAGCGCGACCTGTGGAAGGACGGCGGCTATGTCGTCTGGGGCACCGGTGACGGCCTGGATCTGGCGGCACCGGGGGTCCGCGGGCTGCCCGACGGCCCCGGGTTCCAGCGGATGTTCATCGACCGGGCGTGGATGACGAAGTGATCACCCGCCTCGCCGGGCGTTCCCTGCTGACAGCCGTGGCGGCCACGGCCGTCGTCTTCGCGGCCACCGAACTCCTTCCAGGGGACGCCGGTGAGCTCAAGGGCGCCGGGCGGGCCACCGAGGCGGACCTCGCAGAGGAACGCGAAAGGCTCGGCCTGGACCGGCCCGCCCCGGTGCGCTACGCCGACTGGCTGTACGACGTCCTGCGGGGCGACGTGGGCCACTCGTTCGTCAGCGGCCGGCCGGTGGCCGAGATCCTCTCCGAACGGCTGCCCGCCACCCTCGTCCTGGTGGCGGCGGCCCTCCTGATCACCGCGGTCATGACCGCTCCTGCCCTGGTCGTCGCCCACCTGCGCGGTGGCCGGGGCGGGGCGCTGGCCACCGGCCTGGCCGCCGTCCCGCAGCCCGTCCACGCGGCTGTTCTCGGTGCGGTCCTCGCCGGTCTGCTGGGCTGGCTGCCGCCGGTCTCGCTGCTGCCACCGGGCGGATCACCCCTCGCCGCGCCGCAGGCGCTGGTACTGCCGGCGCTCACCCTCGCGATCCCGTCGGCCGCCTTCTCCGTCGTCCTGTTGCGGGGAACGCTCGACGACGTACTGCGCCGCCCCCACGTCGTCGACGCACGACTGCGCGGGCTGCCCCCCGTACTCCTCCTGTACCGCCACGTGCTGCCCTTCCTGCGGGTCCCCGCCCTCCACCTGGCGGCTCTGCTGGCCGGCGGACTCACTGCCGGAACCGCGCTGGTGGAGACGATGTTCGGCTACCCCGGCACCGGCCAGCTGCTGGTGTCCTCGATCGCCGTACGGGACATCCCCGTCGTCCAGAGCGCCGCGCTGCTCCCGATCGGGGTCCTGCTCCTGGGCATGTTCCTCGCCGACCTGCTCACCCACCGGACGGCCGCTCCGGCACCACGTCCGGGCGAGCGGAGCCGGCCGGCCTCATTCCTCACCGGTGGTGCCCGATGACCCCGACCCTCCGCCGGCCGGTCCTTCCACGCGGCACCGTGCCGCTCGCCACCGGCGTCCTCCTGCTCGCCCTCGTCCCCCTGGGGCGGTTCGTCACACCGTTCTCGCCGCAGGAGCACGTCGCACAACCCTGGGAGCCGCCCGGCGGCCGGACCCTGCTGGGCACCGACGCCCTGGGCCGGGACGTGCTGTCCCGGGTACTCGCGGGCGGTACCCAGCTGATGGCGGTGTCCCTGTCCGCCGCGGCCGCCGCCGTCGCGTGCGGGACCGCGCTCGGACTGATCGCGGGCTGGACCGGCGGGCGTACGGCCCGCGCGGTGCACCGGCTGTGCGACCTGCTGCTGGCCGTGCCCGCCCTGATCCTCGCCCTCGTCCTGGCGGTCGCCCTGCCCGGTGCCACCGCCGTCGTGGCGGCCTCGCTCCTCAGCGGTGCGCCGCTGACGGCCCGGGTCGTCGCGGCTCAGTCGGCGCACCTGCGCGAGCGCGGACACGTCCGCGCCGCTGTGGAGCGCGGCGAGCGCACCGCAGCCGTGCTCACCCGCGAGGTCCTGCCCGCGCTGCGCGGGCTGGTCGCCGCCGACGCCGGACTGCGTCTGGTCACCGCCCTCCAGATCGCGGCGGCCCTCGCCGTCCTGGGCCTGGGGCCCCAGCCCCCCGAACCCGACTGGGCGCTCATGCTGAACGAGAACCTCCCCGGAGCCGCCCTCAACCCCATGGGACTCCTCGCCCCGGCCGTTCCCCTGGCCGGCTGCGCATGGGCGCTCGCCGCAGCGGCCCGCTCCCTCGCCCACCAGCCGAAGGACACCGTATGAGCACGCGGAACCGGCCCCCGGCAACCGACGACGCGCCACCGCTGCTCGCCGCCGGCAGGCTCGCGGTCCACCGGCCGGCGGACGGCGCCGTCCTGCTCGCACCGGTCGACGTGCGGATCGGTGACGGTCAGGTCCTGGCCGTCACCGGCCCTTCCGGGGCAGGCAAGAGCACGCTGCTGCACGCCCTGCTGGACGTCCTGCCGCGCGGCCTCGACCGCTCGGGCGGCACGGTGTCCTGGCAGGGGAAGCCCGTGCCGCGGGGCCGGGACGCCCGCCGCTGGCGCCGTCGGCACTGCGGACGGCTGGGCCAGGACCCCGGCGCCTCCCTCCACCCCCTCTGGAGTGTCGAGCGCCTGATCGGCGAGGAACTCCACGCCGATCGCAGGGCCAGGGCGGAACGCGTGCACACACTGCTGGAGACGCTCGGCCTCGCCCCGCATCTGGCCTCCCGGCGCGCCGGTGAACTCTCCGGCGGCCAGGCCCAACGGGTAGCGCTGGCCAGGGCGCTGGCTGCCGACCCGGAACTGCTCGTCCTGGACGAGCCGACCTCGGCCATGGACCGGGCCACCGGGGACCTCGTCATCGAGGCCGTACGCTCCCACCGGGGCAGGCCCGGCCGGTGCGTCCTGCTCGTCACCCACGACGCCCGCCTGGCCGCGGAACTCGGTGACACCACGCTCCACATCGAGTCCGCCGTCGGGATGCACACCGGGTCCGTCGAGGACGGGGCAGGCCCCGGGCCCGCCGAGACCGCAGGGCCGGGGCCTGCCCGCGCGGTACGGACCTCGGCACGCACCCGCCGGGCGGCCGTGGACTCCCCGCGACACGCCGCCGTACCCGAGACGCGCGTCATCGGACCGGAAGAACCCCCGGCGACGCCCGCCCCCCTCACCGGACTGCGGACGTCCGCCCGGATTTCCCCGCCTCCGGTCGTGCCCCGGGGCAGCAGCAGCGCACCAGCCGGTTTCCCACCCGCCGGGGGCTCGCCCTCGTCCCCGGTACTCGCCGCCCGCGGTCTGCGGCTGACCACTCCTGACGGGACCCCCCTCCTCGACGCCTGGGACCTGGAACTGGCAGCCGGCGGCTCCGTCGCGGTCATGGGGTCTTCCGGCAGCGGGAAGACCACGCTCCTCCACGCCCTGACAGGGCGGCGGGCTCCCGCCGCGGGACACCTGCTCCTGCACGGCGCGCCGCTGCCACCGGAAACCCGGCGACGCGAACGGGCACAGCTGCGGGCCCTGCAATTCGTGGGCCAGAGTCCGGTGGGGGAACTGAACCCGGCCCACCGGGTCGGAGGGGCGGTGGCCCGGCCCCTCACCGTCCTCCACGGACTCGACCGGCACGCCGCCCGCGAGCGGGCCCGCGAGCTGATCGGCGCCGTGGGGCTTCCCCCCGGGCTCTTTGACCGCAGGCCCCAGGCGCTCTCCGGCGGCCAGCGCCAGCGGATCGTGCTCGCCCGGGCCCTGGCGGCCCGGCCGGACGTGCTGCTTCTGGACGAGCCCACCGCCTCCCTCGACCCCGCTTCGGCCCGCACGGTCCTGAACCTGATCGACCGGCTCAGGAGCGAAGGACTGGCGGTCCTGACCGCCACCCACGACCCCAGGGCGGCGATCCGCGCAGACCGGGTCCTGCACCTCACCGGACGCCGGCTCGTCCCGGCATCCGTCACCTGCCACGACGGCACGACCGACCAACGAACGGAGACCCCAGGTGCCCGATGACACCACCGCCCGAACGACCGCCGAGGTCGCGGACCTGGTGAACGCCCACCCGTGGGTGGCCAGGGTCCACACCTCCCCTGACGGCGCGCTGCTGGTCACCCCGGCCACGAGCGCCACCGCCGTCTCACCCCCCGGGCCGCTGCTGCAAGAACACCTGGAGCAGTGGACCGAGGTCTACGAATGGGTCTACGAGACAGCAGACGGGCGGCACTCCGACGACCTGGACCTGTCGGGCTGGCGTTCCTCCGACACCGGAGAACCGCTGCCCGAGGCGCACATGCGTGACTGGGTGGACCGCACCGCGGCGCTGGTCGCCGCGCAGCACCCCCGCCGGATCCTCGAACTCGGCTGCGGCTCCGGCCTGCTCGCTTACCGGCTGCACGGCCGGCTGGAGGGATACGTCGGAACGGACGTGGCCCAGGTGGCCGTCGACCGGCTGGCCGCGGCCGCCATCCCGGGCACCGCGTTCGTCCGCGCCGCCGCGCACGAAGCGGACTGCGCACAGGTACGCGAGGCCACGAACCGGGTCTTCGGGACGCACACCCGGCCCGACTGCGTGCTGCTCAACTCCGTCACCCAGTGCTTCCCGAACCTGGCCTACCTCACGGAGGTGCTGCACGGGGCGATCGCCGCCGTCGAAGACGGAGGCACGGTCGTCGTCGGCGACAACCGGCACGCCGGCCTCCTCGAGGAGCACTTCGGCCGGCTGGAGCGGCTGCGCAACCCCGACGCGGACGACGCGACCGTCGCGGAGCGGGCCACGGCCGCCGCCGCCGCGGACGAGGAACTGTCCTTCACCCCCGCCGCCGTGGCCGCGGCGGCCGCCGCCCAACCGCGTCCTGTACGGATGAGCGTGCACGCCCGCACCATGGCCGAGGACACCGAACTCACGCGTTACCGGTACGACATCGTCCTGCACGTCGGACCTCCGGCCGACGGCAGGGACGCCGGTGCCGCCGCACCCGTACGCCGCCGGCACTGGGACGCCCACCGTACGGAAGGGCTTTCCGCCGGGCTGCGCACGGCACTCGCCGACCGGCCCGTCGTCCTGACCGGCATTCCCAACGCGCTCCTCGTCGACGCACCCGGGGCGGTGACCCCGCACGCGCTGCGGCAGGCGCTGGGCGACACGGACGCCGCCGTCCTGCTGGACGCCGCCGACCCCCGGATCCTGGCCGTGGCGGTACCGGCCGAAGCCGCCCCTGTCGAGGTCCGGGACATCCCCGCGCCCCGCACCGGCCCGGTGGCCCACGAACCGCTGCCAGCCTTCGTCGCCCGACGGCTGCCGGAAGTGCTGCGCGACCACGTACGACGGGCCCTCCCCGCCACCACCCCTCCGAGGATCACGATCGCGGAGGAGACCGCATGAGCGCCCCCGCCCCTGTCGTGACCGACGTCCTGGCCGGCCTGCCGCAGGTACGGGACTGGCAGTTGGTGCCCGGCGCCGAAGGGGACACCCTGTTGGTGGCGGGAACTCCTGCTGCGGGGGACGGGAGCTGCCCCGAGGACACCGCGGACGCGGTGTCCGCCGGCGACGCGGCCGTGAAAGGCACGGACCTCACGGCTCTGCCGGCGCTGATGGGCCTGCTCGACGAAACCGCACTGCTCGCCATGGCCCGGGTGCTGGACCGCGCGCGTCTCTTCCGGGACGGAGGAACCCACGACGCAGCCGAAGTCGTCGCGGCACTCGGCACCGTGCCCCGGCACGCCTGGATCGTACGGCGCTGGCTGCGCACGCTGGTGGAGGAGAACCGGCTCCGGCAGGACCCCGGGAGCGGCCGCTACCACTCACTGACCGCCCCCGGCCGCCAGACGTACGCCGCAGCCCGCCGCACACTCGACAAAGCGCGCGAAGGGCTCGACTACCCGCCGTCGATGACCCGGTTCTTCCTCGCGGCCGCCGACCGGCTGCCGCTGCTCCTCCAGGACCGGGCCGGGCTGCAGGAGGTCCTCTTCCCGGACGGTGAGACCACCACCGCCGAAGGAAACTACCGCGACAGCACCCCCAGCCGCTGGGTCAACCACGCGGCCGCGGAACTCGTGGCCCGGGAGGCCCGCCGCCTTTCCGGGAGCCGGCCGCTGCGGGTCCTCGAAGCGGGCGCCGGGGTCGGGGCAACCACCGGCGCCGTCCTCGACGCCCTGGGCGACGCCCCGGTCGACTACCTGTTCACGGACGTCTCCCGCTTCTTCCTGCGGGCGGGCCGCGACGCGTTCGGCGAACGCCCCGGTCTTCGCCGCGCCCTGTTCGACGTCAACGCGGACCCGGTCGCCCAGGGGCTCCTCCCCGCATCCCAGGACGTGGTGCTGGCCGCCAACGTCCTGCACAACGCGCGGCACGCCGGCCAGGCCCTGGCAGCCCTGCGCGAACTCCTCGTGCCCGGCGGACTGCTCGTCCTCGTGGAGTCCTGCCAGGAGCACTACCAGGCCCTCACCTCGATGTACCTGCTGATGTCGCCGCCGGCCGGCGAGGACGCCTGGTTCACGGACCTGCGGAAGGGCCAGGACCGGGTGTTCCTCACCGGTGACGAGTGGACGCGGCAGCTCGACGCGGCCGGTTTCCGGACGTTGCCCGTCCTTCCGGTCCCCGGCCACCCGCTCGCCGTCTCGCTCGGCCAACGCGTCATCGCGGGCCGGGCCCGCCCCGGTCCCGGCCGCCCCGACCCGGCAGCGATCCGCTCGGCACTCGCCGACGCACTGCCCCCGAACTCCCGCCCCGTACGCGTCCACGCCGTGGACCGCGTCATCCGCACCACCACTGGAGAGTCCCGCTGATGTCCCCCACCCCCTCCGACGCCCCCTCCGTCCCGGCCGCTCCCGGCGAACTGGTCGAAGCCGTACGGACCGTCTGGGCCGCCGTGCTGGACACCGACCCCGCCTCCGTACCCGAGCAGGTGAGCTTCCTCAGCCTGGGCGGTGACTCGGTCCTGGCGGTCCGCATGGCCGCGATGCTGCGCAAGCGACTCGGGGCGGGACTCGCCCTGGCGGACGTCCGGGTCGAGCACAGCGCCGCCCAGCTCGCGGCCCTGATCCACGAGCGGTCCAGCGGTACCGGCGCACTGCGGCCACTGCCGCTGGACCTGAAACGGCGCGAGGACCTGGACGCGCCCTTCCCGCTGCTCCCCCTGCAGCAGGGGTACTTCGTCGGCCAGCAGGGCGCCTGGGAACTGTCCTACGAGTCGGCCCACCACTACGTCGACATCGGTCTGGTCGACATCGATCCCGACGAGGCGCCTGAAGCCCTCCAGGACGCACTGGAACGCCTCGCCGAGCACCAGGCCGTGCTGCGCGCGCGGATCCTCCCCGACGGCCGGCAGAAGATTCTGCCCCTGGACGACCCCGAGGCGATCCCGCAACTGCGGGTGAACGACCTCCGGGCGGCCGACAAGGACACGGTCGAGGCCGAACTCGCCCGCATCCGTCACGAGATGAGCACCCAGGGCCCGGACCCCGCCCAGGGCTGCGGCCTCGACATGCGGCTCACCCTGCTGCCCGGCGACCGGGCGCGCCTGCACTCCTCCACCAGCCTCCTGATCATCGACGGCTGGTCGTCCGGGGTTTTCTACCGCGACCTGTTCGCCCTGGTCTCGGACTACAACGCGGTACTCGCCCCACTGGACATCGACTTCGGCGACTACGCCACGACTCTGCGGGACCTTCCCCGCACCGAGCAGTGGCGCCAGGACCGCGACTGGTGGTGGGATCGCCTCGACGGCTTCCCGCTGCCGCCCGCCCTTCCACTGGTGGCCGACCCCGCCGAGGTGCGCCCGGCCCTGATGGGCACCCGCCAGGCCGTACTCGACCCCGAGCGCTGGGCGGCCCTGCGCCGCCTCTGTACGCAGCACGGCGTCACCCCCTCCGCGGCGATGTTCGCCGTCTTCTCCGCGGCGATCTCGCGCGCGTGCGGACACCGTCGTTTCCTCCTCAACACCCTGCAGCTCAACCGGCTGCCGCTGCACCCCGACGTCCCGCGCCTCGTGGGCGCCTTCTCGTCCACCGTGCTGCTGCCCGTCGAGCTCCCGCGGACAGTGACCTTCGCGGAGTTGGCCTCCCGCGCGCAGCAGGATCTCGGCGACTCCCTGGCGCACAACCTGATCACCGGTGTGGAGGTCTCCCGGGAACTGGGGCGCCGCAGGGGTACCCGCCGTCCGGTGGCCCCGGTGGTCTTCCAGTCCACCCTCGGCGTGGACGCCGCGCTGGGCAGCGAGGTGCCGAGGGAGGCGGGCCCGCTGGGGACGATCGATCTGCTGAGCCACCACCAGCAGCTGCGGACCCCGCAGGTGGCCCTGGAGGTGCGGCTCTTCGAGCTCCGCGGCGAACTCGTCGTGGTGTTCTCCCTCGTGGAGGAGCTGTTCGCCGCGCAGGACGTCGACCGGATGTTCCAGGACGTCATGTACGGCGTGGAGTCCCTGGTCGAGGAGGAGGGCTGGTCCGCGCGGGTCGAACTGCCCGACGCCGCCGACGCGCCAGGCACGGCGGAGGACGGCACACCGGCCGGCAACCGCCTGTCCGTACCCACCGCCCCGCAGGGGTCCGGCGACGAACCCGGCCCCCTCCGGGACGAGGTGGAGCGAGCGGTCGCCGCTGTGTGGGAGACCCTGCTCGACTGCCCCGTACAGGAGCGCACCGCTGACTTCTTCGCACTCGGCGGGGATTCCCTGCTCGCGGTGCGGATGCTTGGTTCCGTGGCGCGCGAGAACCTCGGCAGGGTCACCCCGCGCCGCTTCCTGGAGCGGCCGACGGTGGCCGGCCTCGCCGACGCGCTGGGCGCTGCGGACGCACGGTGAGCGAACCGCGGCGGGAGGCGGGGGGCGCCCCCGCCGCGGGGAGGCGTCAGCCGTTCAACCCGGCGTCCTCACGGAAGAGCTCCTGGTCCAGCCAGACCGCCGCCCGCGCGCCGTCCGCCGCCCCGGTGACCACGAACGTGAGCGCGTCGGGCAGCGCCTCCAGCCGGGCCATGTCACCCGCGGCGTAGACACCGGGGACAGTGGTGCGCTGGAACTCGTCCACGCGCACGCATCCGTCCGGCAGCGTCCGGCAGCCCAACTGCTCGGCCAGATCGGAGTGCTGTCGGGTCGGCGCCCGGTGGTACACGGCCTGGCGCTCGACGGTGCGCCCGTCGTCGAGCACCAGCCGTACGGCTCCGGCCTCGCCCTCGATCCGGGTCACCTGCGTATCGATCACCGTGATCCTCGCCGCGGCGAGCTTCACCGCGGCCGGTTCCGGCACGGGGTGTCCGTCGGTGAAGACGATCACGTCGTCGCTGAACCGGTCTGCCAGGTACAACGCCTGCATGATCTGCGGGAGCTCGCGCCCCACCACACCCAGTGTCAGTCCGGTGGTTTCCCAGCCGTGGCAGAACGGACAGTGGTAGACCCCGCGGCCGAACAGCGCGGACAGGCCTTCGACCTCGTCGAGCACGTCGACCTGCCCGGTGGCGAGGACCAGCTTGCGCGTTCGTTCGACCGAACCGTCGGCCATGGTGAGGACGAAGGCACCGGACTCGCCGGCGGCGCCCGCCACGGCCCCCTCGCGGAACTCCACGTTCGGATAGGTAAGAAGCTGCTCCCGGCCGATCCGGCGCAGTTCGGCGGGGGAGGATCCGTCCCGGCTGAGGAACATGTGCATCTCCTGCGCGGGGGCGTTGCGCGGACTGCCCGCGTCGAGCACCAGCACCTTCCTGCGCTGGCGGCCCGACACCAGTGCGGCGTTGAGACCCGCGGGCCCTCCGCCGATCACGGTCACGTCGTACATCTTCGTGCTCCCCTCGCGATGTTCCGGCCGGGGCAGGTCGCGATCGGTGCGGACCGGCGACCGGGCACCCGGCGCGAACAAACTAATTGATAATAGTTACCATTTTCATTATATGGGCAGGGGGGTGTCCGCGCCCACGGCGCGAGCCCCGAAGCCCGCACGCACATCGCCACGTGAAGCCCTCCCCGGGCAGCACGAAGAGAACGGAGAGAACCGGATGACCTTCACCCAGGCCATCGGCGTCATCGGTGGTTACGGAGCAGTGGGCAGCGCGGTGGTCCGTCGCCTGCACCGCGCCGGCGTCGGTCCGCTCCTGGTCGCGGGCCGCGACCCTGCCCGAGCGGACACCCTGGTCGAGGAGGTGCGGGCCACCGGGAAGGGGCACGGGATCGAAGCCGCCACCGTCGACCTCACGGACCTCGGTTCCCTCGACGCGTTCGCCGCACGCTGCCGCTTGGTCGTCAACTGCGCCGGTCCCTCCTACCGCGTCCTGGACGCGGTCGCCGGGGCGGCGTTGCGGCGCGGCGCCGACTACGTCGACGCGGCCGGGGACGACCCTGCACACGCCCGGCTCCACGCGGATGGCGGGGAGCGGCGCTGGACCGACGCCGGACGCACCGCGGTCTTCTCGGCGGGCGCGCTCCCCGGACTCTCCGGACTGCTGCCCCGCGCCCTCATCGCCGGCGCCGCCGAGCCCGCGCGACTGGATGCCTACCTCGGTGGAGTGGCACCGCTGACTCCTGCGGCCGCCGGGGACGTCCTGCTCGGCCGCGGCCCCGAGCACGGGACCTCCGCCGCTGCCTGGGAGAACGGCCGGATACGGAAACGCGCCCTGGAGCCCCGGCGCGGTGTGCGACTCGACGCCTTCCCGAAACCGGTCGACGCCTACCCCTTCCTCGCCACGGAAGCCGCCAGGCTCGCCGCCGCCACCGGTATCGGCCAGGTCCGCTGGTACACCGTCTTCGGCGGTACCCGCTTCCCCGAAGAACTCACGATGGCCTGGGCGATGGACAGCGACGACACCGCAGACCTGGTGGCCGCCGCCGAGGAGGACGTCAAGCGACTCGGTGCCTGGTACGGCCAGGAATTCCACGTATGGGAACGGACCGGGGACGGACCGCCCGACAGGTCCCTCGTACTGCGCGCCCCGGACTCCTACGAACTCAGTGCCTTCCTCACCGCACTGGCATCCCGGCAGGTGCTCGCCGGCTCCGTGCCGCCGGGCGTGCACTTCGCCGCGGACGTCCTCGATCCGGCCCGTACGGTCGAGTCGCTTGCGTCCGACCCGGCAGCCGAGCTGGAGATCAGGTGATTACCGCCCTGCTTCCCGCGGACGTGGCGGTGGTGACGCCCTGGGGTGGCGTGCAGGGCGCCCCGGTACCGGCCGGCGGGGAAGGGCCCGGCCCGGCGCGCCCGTAGAACGCCGCCAGGAACACGTAACGGGCCGCCTCTGCGCCCGCGAGACGCTCGGACTGCCGGGACACCCGCCGCTCCCGCCGCCCCCGGGGCCGCGCCGTGCCCCGCGGTGGCCCGCCGGTGCGGCCGGGAGCGTCACCCACTGCCGGGGGTTTCGCGCAGCGACCGCCGACAGGCGGACAGAGGTACGGGCCCTGGGGGTCGGCGCCGGAGTCGTGCGGGACTTCCCTTCCGGCATCCGCTCGGAGATCGCTTCGCCCGCAGAGCGGTCCGCCCTGGATGTCCGATACCGCACGCGCGCGGATCTCCCGTGGTACTGCGTGCTGTTCAGCGCGAAGGAGGCGGTGTACAAGGCGCGGTTCACGCAACGGGGAGGCGTTGTCACGTTACGGGGTGTGTGGGTCCCTGACGGTGTGCCGGGATGTGGTGGGGGCCGGATTCCGGGCCGGTGTCAGGCTTCGGCGGGCTGGCCGGAGGCGCTGGTGATCTGGTCCCGGATCACGGAGCGGATGGCCGTCCCGGCTCGGTGGCCAGGGCACTCATCAGGTGGCGGCGGGGCCGGAAGCGGGGTGGGATGCCGCTGGACGCGGCCAGGAACCACTGGATCCCGCCGACGCTGCGGAAGCCTTTCATCGCCCTGTTCCCGTATTGCCACGGCGAACCGACATGTGGCGCTGAGCGACTGCACGGGGCCGTGGTCTCGCCGCTGAAGGGCAGGGAGCCGGGCGCCTGAGCCCTCCCCGGGTGAAGCGCCGCAGGACCTGCTCGGCCTCGGCGGCGCCCAGGCGCGGGGCGGTGGTGTACTTCACGATCTGGTCGTACTGCTGGGCGTTCAGATCCCGGTCGATCGTCTTGACGGAGAGCACCGGGCCCAGATTCGGCCAGTTGTCGTCCTGGCCGCCGGCCGGTACGGCCGCGCGGAGCCGATGTCCTTCAGCCTCGGCATCAGCTCGAAGCTTGCCGGGCCGGGCGCCGAACTTTCGGCTGTCGGAGGCGCGCGCGGTGCCCGTGCCCCACCACACCTCCTCCCGGGACAGCCCGCTGCCCTCTTCCCGACCGGGCAAAAAGCCGGCCGGGAAGAGGGCAGCGGCATCTCTTGGACTTCGTGTCCGAGCCGGGCTGCGGCGAACCGCAAGCCGGCCCTACGCCGGTGGAAACCAGGCACCGGCGGCCGGCGTCAGGCGCAGTACTGCTGCTCCTTGCCGATCGAGCGGTACATGCAGTCCGCGTTCTCGATCAGTTGGAGCACCGCGTCGCGGTTGCGGCTGGTCTCGCGCTCGATGACCTCGTCGGGCGGGTAGAAACCGCCTCCGCCGGTGCCGCCGGGGTACATCTCGAAGGTGTATCCGAAGATTTTCTGGTTGCCCCACAGCCAGTCGTCGATGGAGCCGTCGGTGATGTAGAGGTCGCTCGACTGCTCCGGCGTGTAGCCGTTGCTGGCGGCCATCTTCCGGCCGACGGCGGCAAAGGCGTTGCGGTCGTCCTGGGTCAGGCCTGGTGCCGTGTCGGCGCTGGTGTAGCCGAACGGCCAGAGGACCAGTTCGCTGTACGTGTGGAAGTCGATGCCCGCCCTGATCTGCTGCTTGCCGCCGACCACCCGGGAGCGCACGAAGTCGGCGACGACCTTCACCTCGGGCGCCGACTCGGCCGACGGCCCGCGGTAGGTCTCCGAGCTCGTCGAGCCCGAAGAGCCGCCGCAGCAACCCCACTTGAAGTTCCAGTTGCGGTTCAGGTCCGTGCCGACGTACGACGAGCCGGCGTTGGGTTGCCGGTTCTTGCGCCAGCTGCGGTAGGAGCCGGAGGCGATGTCGTACTCGCCACCGTCCGGGTTGAGGTCCGGCACGATCCAGAGCTCACGGCCGTTGACGGCGTCGGTGATCCGGGAGTCGGACCCGTAGCCCGCGCCCAGCTCTCGCAACAGGTACAGGGCCATCTCGACGGTGAGGTGCTCACGGGCGTGCTGGTGGTGCGTGAAGAGGACCTCGGGCTCGTTCTCGTCGGTGACGACATTGTCGCTGACCTTGATGGCGATGATGTCCCGGCCCTGGTACGTCTTGCCGATGACCCGCTTGCTCATGATGCCCGGGTACTGCTGGAGCCGCTGGTTGATCTCCGTGTTCATCTCCGCGTAGTTGTGGTAGCGGGAGTCGGCGGAGGGGAAGTCCATCGGCTGCACGGCCCGTCCGCCGCTCCGGTCGGGCGGCGCGGGCAGCGCTTTCAGAGCGTGGCCGAGCGCCCGCAGGCGGGCGGCCTGCCCGGCGTTGGCGCTGACGACGACCGAGTGGTCGTTCGCCTCGTCGACGGAGACGCCCGTGGCGATGAGAGCCGTCCGTTCGGCGGCGGTGTCCGGGCCGTGGATCTCGTACTGCCGGATGACCTCCTCGCCGGCCGCGACCGGTGTGGTGGCGGGCGCGTCCGGGGTGGTCGCAGTGGTGGCGAGCGGGACCGCAACGGCGAGCGCCAGTAAGGCCGTGAGGGTGGCGGACCTTCTGCCGCGTGTGCGAAGTCGCATGCTGTCTCCTGGGTGGGGGCACGGGGCTTCCCGTGCGAAGCATGGTGCAGTTATGGCATGGACTCGTCAAGAGAGCCGCTCGGGCCACGATCCGCCCCGTGTTTCGTGGTCACCGATCACAGCAGCTTCCGGGGGTGCCAGGTCCATTCCGGGGCTTGATCGACAAAGACCTCCGTCCTCTCCGGCCGGACGAAACGTTGGCTCGAAAGGAGCGGCGGTATCTGTGGAACTTCTCTGGGACGTCACGCCGACCGCGGGCCGCTGTGAGCTGCGGTCCGGCCGGCGCTGCCCGGGCCGAGGCTACGTGAAGATCGCGTCGAGGGCGGCAGCGCCTCGCGCGCCCGCACGGGGCAGAAAGCGGGAGTACTTCCGCAGGGTGAATCCAGGATCGGAGTGACCCAGCCCGTGTGCCAGGGAGACAAACGACGCCCCGGCCTCCAGCACTCCGGAGGGCGCTGTCACGTGGTGGAGTGTGTGAGTGCCTGACGGCGGGGCGGGGGTCCGGCTCCGCGCCCAGGCCGCTGCGGGCGGCCGTCGACGCCGGTGGTCTCGCCCCGGATGGCGAAGCGGACGGCCGTCTCGGCTCGGTAACCGGGCGCCTACCCGCAGCCGATCCCGGCACCGGGGTCAGCGCCGACGGTGACCCCGGCGAGGTCGTCGGGCGCCTGACCGACGTGGTCGACAACTACCGCGTCGACACGGACGCCCGGGCACTCTCCCCCAAGCAGGCCTGACGGCCGGGCCGATGAGGCAGCACGACCGTGCGATGAAGGGGTTCCGCAGTTCCTGTCCGCGGCCAGCGGGATCTCACCCCGTTCGGTGGTAGTGGATCGTGAAGGCTGAGCATCTCTACCTCACGAAGAGTGAGACCGGTGCTCCGGTCTGGATGTTCCGCGGCGGACAACACCGCACCGGTTCCCCGGCCTTGTCGCGCCGGACTCTCACGACCAGACGCCAAGTCGATCGGCCGATCGGTCGATCCCGGGAAGGCCGGCTGCGGGAACACAGGCCTGCTGTTTCGTGACCGAGGGCCTGTTCGTCGCCGTCATGACTTACCGTCATCACCGTATGTGAGACAGAGCCGTTCGATTGTCAGGCCCCCAGGTCGGCCAGGGCGTTCCGGTCGGCGAGGTACAGGGGTTGGCGCATTCCCCCGGCTCGAAGGTGCAGAGTGCAGCTCGGAGGCATGGAGAGC
The DNA here is from genome assembly GCF_043088245.1 of Streptomyces sp. NPDC014623. Taxonomy (NCBI): domain Bacteria; kingdom Bacillati; phylum Actinomycetota; class Actinomycetes; order Kitasatosporales; family Streptomycetaceae; genus Streptomyces; species Streptomyces sp. NPDC014623. The sequence continues at coordinate 62,756 of NZ_JBIBZU010000028.1, forward strand.
ACCGGCGTGCAAGGCATGGGACGGCCGCGTGACCAGCCGGAGTCCCGGCAGCAAGAAGTGCGAGGCGCTGGCCCCGCTCCACAGAGCACGTACGCTTTCCCGGTCCGGGTGACACTGGTTGCATGATTATCGAACGTGCGTATGCTCATCTCTCCTCGTACGACGAGGAGAGCTGGCCTTGGTCGGTACCCTGCGTCCGGCAGTTGCTCGACGAGGGGCTGCGGTTCACCGCACCGGTGACCTTTCTGGTCGGTGAGAACGGCTCGGGAAAGTCGACCGTGGCCGAGGCGCTGGCGGAGGGGTTCGGTCTCGATTCCTACGGCGGCTCCCACGACTGGCGCTACGCTTCCCCGCGCGGCAGATCGGCCCTTGGCGAGCGCATGAAATTCGACGCCGCCTCGGGTCGCGGGCGCCGTATGGCCGCCGACTGGTCAGCCCGCAAGGGCTTTTTCCTGCGCGCCGAGACCGCGCTGGACGCCTTGGACAGGGAAGGGCTCGCGCCGGACCACGTCAGTCATGGTGAGGGTTTCCTCGCGGCGTTCCGCAGGAAGTTCCTCCACGCCGGACTCTATGTTCTCGACGAGCCGGAGGCAGCGCTTTCCTTCTCCTCGTGTCTTGAGCTGATCGGACACATCGACCGGTTGGCCAAGGAGGGCGGCCAGGTCATCTGTGCCACGCACTCCCCGTTGCTGACCGCACTGCCGGGCGCGGACATCATCGAGGTCGGTGAACACGGTATGCGCAGGGTCACCTGGCGGGAGCTCGGTGTCGTGGATCACTGGCGCCGGTATCTCGCCGACCCGCACACCTATCTGCGGCACATCGTCGAACCGTAGGCGGATCCCCTTCAGCCTCGGCAGCAGGCGACGATGCATGCGAGCGCAGAGACCACGATGCGGCACCGCCGCGCCACCTTCTGCGGCCCACACCCCCCTATCAGTTCGGCCGAACCCCTATGGGCACTCCCCTTCACGTCCAGCGTCCGAATGCCTGCACCGAGCGTAGGAGTGCGGGCATTCGACGCCGGTGCCCGGGCACCGGTCCTGCCCGTGGGCGCTGTCTGCCGGGGCCCTGTGGTGTCACGGGCAAGTCGAGGTCAGCGTGCCCGGGAAGACCTGGTCACATCCTTTTTTCAGGTACAGCAGGCACAGGCACGATCGGTCTGGCGTGTCCCTCTTCATGAGCGCAAGCTGGTAGGTAAGTGAACGAAGGGAGCCGGAATCATGATCACCGATCCCAATGGCCTCCTGGTGCTCAATCCCGGCGAGGGGGAGAAGACCGACCTCGGCGGCCTGGGCGTCGACTTCAAGGTCCGGGGCGACACCACCCGTGGCAGTCTTTCCCTCGTGGAGCACCCGATGGAGCCCGGACGGCTGGTGCCTCCCCACGTGCACGAGAACGAGGACGAACTGTCGTACGTCCTGGAGGGTACCTTCGGGGTGAGAGTGGGCGACCGGGTCGCCACCGCCGGGCCGGGTGCCTATGTGTTCAAGCCACGCAGAGTTCCGCACACGTTCTGGAATGCGGGCAGCGAGCCTGGAAGGCTGCTGGAAATCATATGGCCCGCCGGGTTCGAGCGCTTCTTCGAGTCGCTGGGAGAAGTGGCGGAGACGGCGAACAGTCAGGAGGAGTTCGAAGCGCAGCGCGCCGAGTTGGGAGCCCGCTACAACCTCGGGTTCCTCCCCGACTGGGCCGACGAGCTCAAGAAGCAATACGGGCTCAAGCTCCTCGGCGAGCCGTGAGCTGAGCTTCCGACCCACCTACTGGCGGGTTCTGGGCACACCTCGCGGGTGTCCGGGTCGAGGCCGGACCCGACGGTGACGGTCCTGGCGGGCTCGGCGAGGGCTTCGCCGGCCTGGGCGTAGAGGCGCTCGACCGTCATGCAGACCTGCCCGCGGTTGCGGAAGGCGGCCCGGAACAGCCGGTCCGCGATCCGGTTCACGTCGACGTCGTCCAGCAGGACGGCGGCGTCGTTGCCGCCCAGTTCCAGGGTGACCCGGGCGAGCGAGGCCGCCGCCGGTTCGGCGACGGCCCGCCCGGTGGGCACCGAGCCGGTGAAGGGAATGTGGCAGGTGCCGAGGTGGGAGGCGAAGCGGGCGCCGGACAGGTCGCGGCCGGTGACGACGGTGAGCATGTCCTGGGGGAGGGCGGCGGCGAGGGGAGCCGGGCAGCCGGGTGGTGAGTGGGGCGGCGAGGGGGACGGTTTGAGGACCACGGTGTTGCCCGCCGCGAGCGCGGGCGCGAACTTCGCCGCCGTGAGCTGAAGCCGAAGACGCCATAGCTGTCACGCAGCTCCTCGCCGACCATGCTCGTTTCGGTCATATATAGCTTTACACACAAAGCCGACCCGCAATATCGCCCCCTGTGCGCCCGATCTTCGACCTCCTGGTGTGATGGGCCATTGAACCCCTTGAAAGGCTGTCAGATCGACGCACAGAGGGGTTCCGGCGACTGCAGCCGCGCCAATGACCCAAGATGAGGGCACCAAGAGCCCTTCAGGAAGTCAGTGGGGTGTGCGGCCACACGGAATCTTCCCGGTCGCTCACCGGCCGGCTGCCTGAACGTGGAACTGCTCGGCTTTCCTGTCGCTGCCACACAGGCGGGGCCGCGAAGCCGAGCCATGTGTTCGCGTTCCCGGGCAGGGTCCAGCTCGCTCCAGGCACACGATGAGACGAGGTCGAGAACCGCCTGCCGGTCCCGTGCCGAGACCTCGGGGTACCAGGACATCTGCAAGGAGCCCACCCGATCCGGGTCGAAAATTTTTTGACGTCATCCCACAGCAGATCAGCCGCCCCGCCCGCCACGCACTCCCTTACGACCCGGTCCGCGATTGAGGTCGCGGTGGGTTCGGCAGTTCAGGTTGAGATGCCCATGTGCCTGTTCAGGGCAGGCGGACTGAGATACTCCGGACATGGATGCCGGGGCGATGGGGAGCGGTACGCGATCGAACATAACGGTGCCCGCACGGCCCGCGCCGACGCACACCACGGGCTGGGTGCTGCGTTCTGCGGCGGAAGCGGACATCGAGGTAATCGCGGAGTTGCGAGCCACGGTGATGCGTGCGGACTTGGAACGCCTCGGGCGCTACGACGAGCACCGGGTACGGCAGCGGTTGCGGGAATCCTTCTCCCCGCAGCACACGTCGATCATCATGATCGACCGTGAACTCGCAGGCTGCGTCACGGTCCGGCCCTCCGAAGGCAGACAGTGGCTGGAGCACTTCTACCTTGCTCCGCACTATCAGGGCCGAGGGCTCGGATCCGCTGTCTTGCGCACGGTCCTGCACCGGACCGACGCGCAGGACATCACCGTGGCCTTGAACGTCTTGCAGGGCGGTGCTGCCCGTCGACTCTACGAGCGCCACGGGTTCGTCGTGGAAGCCCAGGACCGGATCGACGTCTTCATGATGCGCCCGCCGGGGGCGATGGCGAGTACTCCTGTGGAAGCCTGACCTGCGGCGGTGCGACGTCTCGACCCGGTCCGTGAGGCGGTCTTCTGCGGCCGTGACGTGACAGGGGCTGCACGGGTTCTTCGAATGTGACCAAGAAGTGGGCCCGTGCGGCCTTGTCCCGTCCTGCCTTCTGCGGCGTCTCCCGTGCTCATCTCGGCGATTTGATCGAAGAGCTGGCAGACCCGTGGCTGGCGCGGTGCGAGTCGGCACTGCATGAGCGGCGCGGTGCCGCGCGGCGGCCGGCGCCGGCCCGAAGCACGTCGTTAGGCGCGGGCTCATGACCGCAAGAGCGTGGCGCCGTCGCAGGTTCACTGCCGGGACGAAGAGATCACCCTTCAACTGCTGCGCCGTGGTGCGGGACTTCCGCCGAGACCGCTGTAGGAGGTGAGGCGCCTCAGGTCCGAGCGGCGCGTGGACGAGACCCTTCTTCGGGAGCAGCCTCCGTCCGCAAAGTGTCTCGGGGCTGAGCTGGAGACCTTGGGGCCCTGACGGTGTATTACGACGTAATAGTTTGCTTTGCTAGCGTGCCGATGCTGTACATGATCTTACGCGTTAGTAAGGTGTCCATCATGACTTCGCCCTCCCCCGGTGGCAACCGTGAAAAGGTCGTCTCCAAGATCCCCGCCACGCTACAGCTCGACCTGAAGATCAGGGCCGCCCAGCATGGCATTGACATCCAGCACGCCGTCGAGGCCGGTATCGAGGCGTGGCGCGGCCTCGGTGCCAACCTCTCCCCCATCGACACCTCAGGCGCCAAGTCCTTCTCGACCTTCCTTCCCGAAGGCCAGTGGGATGGCTTCCGTACTGACTGCTCGTCCCGCGGTGTCTCCCTCATTCAGGGACTGGCCCAGTCCGTCCAGATGTGGCTCGAGACCAACCCCGCCCCCGCAGTGGTCCGTCCCGAACATCCGCGGCGGATCATCGTCTGCAACCAGAAAGGCGGGGTCGGCAAGACCGCCGTCACCGCCGGCACAGGCGAAGCACTCGCCGAGGATGCCAACCAGCTCCACCCGGTGCGCATTTCCAAGCATTTCGCAGCCGCTCTCTCCGAAGAGGACAGTTCCCCGCTCCACTACGAAGACCTCCCCGGGCTCGGCCTGCGTGTCCTGCTCGTCGACTTCGATCCGCAGTGTCACCTCACCAAGCAGCTAGGGCAGGAGCCATTGCCGATCGAGGGTGACAGCCTCACCAAGCACATGGCCGGAGAAGCCAAAGGGCTGCTCCAGGACCTCATCGTGCCGATAGAGGACGCCCGGTTCGGCGACCGTCTGCACCTCCTGCCGGCCTGCACCGACGCCTTCCTCCTGGACGTCAAGCTCTCCGGCGTACGTGCCCGTGAAGCAGCCCTGGAAAGGGCTTTGGCCGCGGTCGAGGACGACTACGATGCCATCCTCATCGACTGCCCGCCGAGCCTCGGTCTGAGCATGGACGCCGCCGCCTACTACGGGCGCCGCCGTCCGGGCGAAGCACCCGGAAGCTCAGGCGTCCTGGTCGTCGTCCAGGCCGAAGACAGCTCCGCTGACGCCTACGGGCTTCTCACCACGCAGATCGAGGATCTGCGCACCGACATGCACCTCGAACTCGACTACCTCGGCATCGTCGTGAACCACTACGACGCCCGCCGCGGCTACATCGCCACCTCGTCCCTGGAATCGTGGATGGACATAAAGGATCCCCGGGTCGTCGGCGTCATCGGAGACCTCAAGGAACAGAAGGAAGCGGTACGGGTGAAGCAGCCTCTCCTGGCCTACTCCCCCCGCTGTGACCAGGCCGTCGGCATGCGGGCACTCGCCCGGGAGATTTCATGAGCAAGGCAGACAGGCTCGGGGCGGGAACCTCGTTCGGACAGACGAAGACCATCAGCGCACGCCGTGCAGCGATCAACGCCGTCGCCGCCGCCCCTACGGAGGGCGCGCCACCACCGGTCAAGCTCCCTGTCGACAAGATCAGTCTGAACCCGGACAACCCGCGATCTGAACTCGGTGACCTGACGGATCTCGGTGCCAGCCTCCGGGACCACGGCCAGAAGACAGCGATCAGCGTCATGGGCAGGTTCGCCTACCTCGAGGGCAACCCGGGGCGCGACGAGGACCTTGAGCCAGGTACCAAATACGTCGTCATCGACGGCAACTCCCGTCTCGCAGCCGCTCGTGAAGCAGGCCTGACCGAGATCAAGGTAATGCTCGACGACGAACTGGGCAGCAACCCCGACGAGATACTGGAATCGGCTCTCGTCGCCAACATCCACCGCCAAGACCTCGATCCTCTTGACGAGGCCAAGGCACTTGAACAACTGCTCAAAGTGCACGGCACGCAGGAGGCCTTGGCGGTCCGACTGCACCGCTCACAGGGCTGGGTCTCGCAAAGGCTCGCGCTGCTGGGCCTCACCCCGGAACTGAAGAAGAAGCTGCAGGACGGTGAGGAATCGGCAGCGCTGCTCCGTCGAGTCGGAAAGAAGAAGGCCGAAGAGCAAGAGGAGCACCTGCTGCGTCTGAAAGCGCAGGAGGCGCAGCAGGCTGCGGACAAGAAGCGCCTGGCCAGGGAACGGGCCGACGGCACCAGCCCGCAGGGCAAGAAGCAGGAGCCATCGGTTGCTGAGCAGACAGCCGAGAAGCCCGCGCCGACGAAGCAGAGTCTCAGTGGCGACAAGGCTTCCGGCAGTGACTTGCCAGCCCCCCGGGATGCGTCTCGACGTTTGAGCCGGCTTCCGTCGCAGGATCCCGAAGTGCTCACAGAGCTGATCATCACCGAGCTCGACGTCCCGACGCGACGGAAGCTCACCGAGCTGCTCGTGGACTACAAGATCGAGGAATCCATGAGGATGCGAGCCGAGCAGGGCGATGCATCTGACGGGCAGTAGGTCCTTTTCGTGATGGCGCCGCCCGCCCCCCGGGGGGTGCCTCTATGTCGTTCGTCAAGACGGTGCCGTCGGTTTTGGGGTTGTTAGTCGTGTTCATGCGGCGAGGGTGACGGTGGGGGTGCGGGG
>NZ_JBIBZU010000029.1:0-64338 GCF_043088245.1 Streptomyces sp. NPDC014623
ACTCTATCAGACTCTTCCGTGTCCGATTCCCGGCCGAAACGGGCTCCTGCTCTTCCGCCGTCCGGTTCCCCGCTTTCGCGTTTCCCTTTCCGGCGCGGTCACTACGTTAGCCGATTTCCTCGGTGACTCATAATCGAGCCGAAAGGCGAATTTCGGCATGCCGAAATTACACCCGCCAGGGGTGAATCGTAGGTAGTGGTTGGCCCTCTCACGATGCTTCGACCCGGCCCGATGGACCGCGCCAAGAACAACTGCATCCGTTCGAGCGGCTCGGACTACATTAGGCAAACGGCAGGGGCGAGTCAAGTTGCGCGGCGGCGCGGCACATGGGCCCGGTACGGACTGACCATGGGGTCACCGTCGATCCAGAAGCGCCAGGGCTGGTGGGAGCCGTCACCGCCCACGCCCGTGCGGGGGCCACCCCTCACCTGTCGGGGGAGGGCGGGGGGCCTCGCAGAACGGAAAGAGGACGCTGCGGGCCCTCCACCACGCCGGCACCGTTCAGTGCGCGGTCGACGTCGAGGGCTGTGGCGAGGCGCGCCGGCCGTTTGGCCAGTTCCCTGTCGTTCCGGGCCGAGACGCGACGTGGGCGGGCCAGCTCCACCCGGTGCCGATCTCCCCTGCCCGGAGCAGGACACCGCTCGCCTCGCCCTCAGGACCGCACACCGGGTTGAGGCCGTGCCGCATGTTGACGAAGAGTGGACGCGTAAGGCGCGCTTTCCCTACCTGCCCTGGATCGCTCCCTGCCAACGGGAAGCCGGCCAGGAAGACCTGCGGACCGGTGACTGCATCCAGCGCGACGCGTGCGAGCTTGCCCGCGTCGTAGGAGGCCTTCACCCCGCCCGGGAAGTCTTCCTGCTCGTACGGACCGCCGACGCGTACCAGAGACTCGGAGACCAGCAGTGCGTCGGCGACCTCGGCTGGAGACATCCCGAACTTCAGCGGGCCACGCCTTCTCCGGATCGCAGCTCCCAGCGCTCCCGCTCCACATCTGCGCTCATCCACCCACCCCTACGTCTGACCGGCCCAGATCTGTGTCTGTTGCTTTGGTTCGCATGCACCAGGCAGGGACGAGAGCCCGACTCAGCTGCTCAGATGCCGACTGGAGTACTCAGTCGCACCCGCCCGCCCGTCCGGTCCGGGTCGGCGCACGTCGGCAGTCACTCGACCGGCCAGGAACGCGTCACGCGCCGCGCCCGCGAACGATCACGCATCTTCTGGCTCACCTGCGTCGGCTCACCGGCGGGCCGTGAGCAAGGCGCACAGCGACTCAGGCTCCGGCGGACGGTTTGGCCCTCGGGCTCAGTCGGTACGCCGAGACCGTTGGATCACCGGCGAGGTAGAACCGGTGCTGCCAGTCGTGGGCCTTGCTCACGCCTACCCGAGGACCGGTCTGGATGAGCGCGGCAGGTACCGGCTCGCCCTCGGACAACACGACCGAGGTGCCTGTCAGGAGGTCTGCGCCGTTGTGCTCCGCCGTGATGCCGAGTGCCTGACAGAAGTTCCCCGGACCTCGGGCAAGCCGTGGGTTCTCGACCCTCTCCCCTCGTCGCCTGCGTGCCAGGTCTTCCCCCTCGATGACTCTGCCTGCCCGGATGAGGACAGCCGAGGCGGCACCGTCCGTCCCGGTGACGACGTTGGCGCACCAGTGGAGGCCGTGGGACCGGTAGACGTACAGGTGTCCTGCGGGTCCGAACATGACGGCGTTACGGGGCGTCTGGCCTCGGTAGGCATGGGAGGCCGGGTCAGCCGAACCGGAGTACGCCTCGGTCTCCGTGATGGCGATACTCACGGTCCCCTCGGGAGTCTTGCAGGTGAGGACGCTCCCGAGCAGCTTGGGGGCGACCTCTTCGGCAGGATGGGCGAGGAGGTCAACGTTCATGCTGACCGCCTTGACATGCCGTACGCGAAGTAAACGTACGAGTGGCCCGGCGGCCCGAACATCACACGGTTACGGGGCGTCCGGCCTCGGAAGGCGTGGGAGCCGGGGGCGATGTCACCCGCGTACGCCTCCACCTCCGTCAGGCGCAGCTCCAGGGGCCCCTCGTCGGTGGTCCGGACGAGGATGCGGCCCAGGAGATCGGGTACCGCCTCCACGACGGGCCTGTCGGAGAAGTCCCGCGTCAGCAGCGTACGGTCCATGCCTTCGTTCATGGCGTCCGAGGGTACTGGGCTCGGCGGGGCGGGAACCGGCTACGGTCGTGGCGCGTATGTAGGGGTCAGGACCAAGGAGGAAAATCATGGGCTTCAAGCGGCTGCTCGCGAGCATGGGTGCCGGCGGTGCTTCGGTCGAGACCGAGCTGACCGAACTCAATGTCGTCCCCGGCGGGGTCGTCCAGGGTGAGGTGCGGATCCAGGGCGGATCCGTGGACCAGCAGATCGAAGGGCTCTCGGTCGGTCTGCAGGCCCTGGTCGAGGTCGAAGGCGGGGACCAGGAGACCAAGCAGAACATCGAGTTCACCAAGCAGAGCCTCGGCGGCGCCTTCGCGGTACAGGCCGGCGCGGTGCACGTCGTCCCGTTCGGGCTGGAGATCCCCTGGGAGACCCCGATCACCATGTTCGCCGGGCAGCAGCTGCGCGGCATGAACATCGGGCTGACCACGGAGCTGGAGATCGCCCGCGCGGTGGACTCGGGTGACCTGGACCCGATCAACGTGCACCCGCTGCCCGCGCAGCAGGCCATCCTGGACGCCTTCGGACAGCTGGGCTTCGGCTTCCGCAGCGCCGACATGGAGCGCGGCCACATCCGCGGCACCCGTCAGCGTCTGCCGTTCTACCAGGAGATCGAGTTCTTCCCGCCGCAGCAGTACCGGGGGCTGAACCAGGTGGAGCTGACGTTCATCGCGGACGACCGCGAGATGGACGTCGTCCTGGAGATGGACAAGAAGCCGGGGCTCTTCAGTGAGGGCAGTGACTCCTACCGTGCGTTCAAGGTGGGCCTCAACGACTTCCAGGGAACGGACTGGGCGGCATACCTCAATCAGTGGCTCGCCCAGGTCGGCGGTCGGCGCAACTGGTCCTGACACCGCCTAGGGTCGGTGGGAAGAGATCCCACAGCCGATCAGGAGAGGTGCTGACGTGACCGAGCCGAAGAGGGCGCCGCTGCCGCACGACTTCCACCCGGAGGTCCCCTCGTTCACCGTGGTGAGTGAAGACCTCACGCCGGGCGCCGTGCTGGCGGACGCCCAGGTGCTCGATGCGGGGAACACCTCGCCGCACCTGCGGTGGGAGGGCTTCCCCGCGGGGACGAAGAGCTTCGCCGTGACGTGCTTCGACCCGGACGCCCCCACAGGCAGCGGGTTCTGGCACTGGGTGCTCTTCGACATCCCCGCATCCGTGACGGAACTCCCGGCCGGCGCGGGGAGCGGGGTGTTCGAGGGGCTGCCCGAGGGCGCCGTGCAGGCCCGGAACGACTACGGAGCGAAGGAGTTCGGGGGTGCCGCGCCGCCTGCCGGTGAGAACCACCGGTACGTCTTCACCGTGTACGCGGTGGACACCGAGAAGCTCGGCCCCGACAGTGATGCCTCGCCCGCCGTGGTCGGATTCAATCTGCGGTTCCACACGCTGGGCCGCGCCCAGCTGATCGGGGAATACACCGCCCCGGAAAGCTGAAGGTTCGCCTCCTGTTTGCCCTGCCCTGGTCTTGGAGAGATCAGGGCAGGGCACTTTTATTGCGTTGTCCATCACGGCTCGCCCGGACAGAGTTGATCCCGGGTCCGCCGGCGGGCGGGCGGCACACGGGAGGTGGACAGGATGCGGGACACACTTGTACTCAACGCGAGCTTCGAGCCACTGTCGACGGTGACGCTCAACCGTGCGGTGGTCCTGATCCTGCAGGACAAGGCCGTCGTCGAGCAGGCGCACCCCGGGCTCCGCATGCGAGGTGCCGCCGTGGACATTCCGGTCCCCCGGGTGATCAGGCTCTGCCGGTACGTTCGGGTGCCGTTCCGAAGACACGCGCCGTGGTCCAGACGGGGTGTACTCATACGGGACCAGCACCGGTGCGCGTACTGCGGGCGGCGGGCGAGCACCGTGGACCATGTCGTGCCACGGGCCCAGGGAGGCCAGGACACCTGGCTGAACACCGTGGCCTCGTGCGCGGAGGACAACCACCGCAAGGCGGCCCGGACGCCGGAGCAGGCGGGCATGCCACTGCTGCGGCAGCCGTTCGTGCCTTCGCCGGCGGACGCGATGCTGCTCGCGCTGGGTGCCGGTGACCGGTCGGCGCTTCCGGAGTGGCTGGCACGCTCCGCGGCGTGATCGTCTTCCCGCCCGCGTGTACGCGTGCGGAGCCCGTTCCCACCTGCCGGAGGGGCGGGCTCGGTCCGTCAGCGCAGCAGCAGTTGGGCGATGGCCGCGGTGCCGACGACGACGATCAGGGCCCGCAGGAAGCGGGGGCTGAGCCGGCGGCCGACCCTGGCGCCGATCTGGCCGCCGATGGCGGACCCCACGGCGATCAGGGCGACGGCCGTCCAGTCGAAATCCGCGACGAAGAGGAAGAAGAGCGCGGCGACGGTGTTGACGACGGCGGAGAGGACGTTCTTGACGGCGTTGAGGCGCTGCATCGTGTCGTCGAGCAGCATCCCCATGAGGGAGAGGTAGATGATGCCCTGGGCCGCCGTGAAGTAGCCGCCGTAGACGCTGGCGAGCATCAGGCCCGTGAACAGGAGGGGCCCGCCGTCGGGCCGGGAGGCGGTGCCGGTGCGGTCGCGGCGGCGCTGTACCGCCCTGCTGATGCGGGGCTGCAGGATGACCAGGACCAGCGCGAGGGCCACCAGGACGGGGACGATCGTTTCGAACGCCGTGGAGGGCAGCGCGAGCAGGAGGGTGGCCCCGGTGAGTCCGCCGGCCAGTGCGCCGACGCTCAGTTTCAGTATGCGGCGCCGCTGCCCGGTCAGCTCCTGGCGGTAGCCGATGGCGCCGCTGATGGAGCCCGGGATCAGGCCGAGTGCGTTGGACACGGTGGCGGTCACCGGTGGCAGCCCGGTGGCGAGCAGGACGGGGAAGGTGATCAGTGTCCCCGATCCGACGATGGTGTTGATCGTGCCGGCCCCGACGCCGGCCGCGAAGACCGCGAGAATCTCCCAGATGGACAAGGCCATCCCCTTCGATGGTCAGTGGTGCCTCCCCGCCATGAAGGTCGAGGGGCCTCACTGATCATGCCCGAAGGTGTTTCCCGGTCAGTCGACGGGGGGCTGCTCCCGCCGTTCGGCGCCGGTGTTGAAGCCGGGGGCACCGCTGCCGAGGTTGCCGAAGGCGCCACTGAGGCCCTTGAGCGCGTCACCGATCTCGCTGGGCACGATCCAGAGCTTGTTGGCGTCACCCTCGGCGATCTTGGGAAGCATCTGGAGGTACTGGTACGACAGGAGCTTCTGGTCCGGGTCCCCGGCGTGGATGGACTCGAAGACCGTACGGATGGCCTGGGCTTCACCTTCGGCGCGCAGCGCGGACGCCTTGGCCTCACCTTCGGCGCGCAGGATCGCGGACTGCTTCTCACCCTCGGCGGTGAGGATCGCGGACTGCCTGATGCCCTCGGCGGTGAGGATCGCGGCGCGCTTGTCGCGGTCGGCGCGCATCTGCTTCTCCATCGAGTCCTGGATGGAGGTGGGCGGTTCGATGGCCTTGAGCTCGACACGGTTGACGCGAATGCCCCACTTTCCGGTGGCTTCGTCGAGGACTCCGCGCAGCGCTGCGTTGATCTCCTCGCGGGAGGTCAGGGTCCGCTCGAGGTCCATGCCGCCGATGATGTTGCGCAGTGTGGTGACGGTGAGCTGCTCGATCGCCTGGATGTAGCTGGCGACTTCGTAGGTGGCGGCCCGGGCGTCGGTCACCTGGTAGTAGATGACGGTGTCGATGTTGACGACGAGGTTGTCCTGGGTGATCACCGGCTGGGGCGGGAAGGGGACGACCTGTTCGCGGAGGTCGATCCGGTTGCGGATCGAGTCGATGAACGGGACGACGATGTTCAGCCCGGCGTTGAGTGTGCGGGTGTAGCGGCCGAAGCGCTCCACGATGGCGGCACTGGCCTGCGGAATGACCTGGATCGTCTTGATCAGGGCGATGAAGACGAGCACCACCAGAATGATCAGGACGATGATGATCGGTTGCATCGTGTGCCTCGTGCCCTTCGGTTGCCGACGGATCGCGGTGATCGAGGTCGAACGGTCATGACGGTCGCATCTTTATATGAAAGTCGCGGTCTCATGATGATCGACTTCGAGTTTGGCAGACTGTGGCCTGCCGTGTGACCGGTTCGCTCACATGACGACGGCTGTTGCACCGTCGATGTCCACGACGTCCACCTGCCGGCCGGGGTCGAAGACCTGGTCGCCGTCGAGCGAGCGGGCGGACCACACCTCGCCGGCGAGCTTGATGCGGCCGCCGCTGCCGTCCACCCGTTCCAGGACGACGGCCTGACGGCCTTTCAGTGCGTCGATGCCGGTGGCCTCCCCGGGCCGGCCCGCACGATGTCTGGCGGCGATCGGCCGGACGACGGCGATCAGAGCCACCGAGACCACGACGAACACCAGCACTTGGGCGACGACGCCGCCGCCGAGGGCCGCGACGACGGCCGCGGCCACCGCTCCGGCGGCGAACATTCCGAATTCGGGCATCGCGGTCAGGACGAGGGGGATGCCCAGTCCCACCGCGCCGATCAGCCACCACACCCACGCGTCGATGTCCACATGGTCATCGTAGGACCGTGGACGCCTTCCCCGACAGGGCGCAGAGGAGGTTGGCTGTGGGGCGCCTACTGGCCGAGAGGAAGTCCGCGAGCGGTGTAGCGGTCGCCGTGGTGCTCGACGACGAGCGGCAGGCCGAAACAGAGGGAGAGGTTCCGGGAGCTGAGCTCGGTCTCCATGGGGCCGGTGGCGAGCACCTTGCCCTGGCGGATCATCAGGACGTGGGTGAAACCGGGCGGGATCTCCTCGACATGGTGGGTGACCATGACCATGGAGGGGGCGTACGGGTCCCGGGCCAGCCTGCCGAGGCGACGGACCAGGTCCTCGCGCCCTCCGAGGTCGAGTCCGGCGGCCGGCTCGTCGAGGAGAAGCAGTTCGGGGTCGGTCATCATGGCGCGGGCGATGAGGGTGCGCTTGCGCTCGCCCTCGGAGAGCGTGCCGAACTTGCGGTCGAGGTACCCGGTCATGCCGAGGCGGTCGAGGAAGGCGCGGGCGCGCTCCTCGTCGACGGCTTCGTAGTTCTCGTGCCAGGTGGCGGTCATGCCGTAAGCGGCGGTGAGCACCGTCTGCAGCACGGTCTGGCGCTTGGGGAGCTTTTCGGCCATGGCCGCACCGGCCATGCCGATGCGGGGGCGGAGCTCGAAGACGTCGGTGCCGACCCCGCCGAGCCGCTCACCGAGGACCTCGGCCGTGCCGGTGCTCGGGAAGAGGTAGCTGGAGGCGACGTTGAGGAGGGTGGTCTTGCCCGCACCGTTCGGCCCGAGGATGACCCAGCGCTCCCCCTCCTTGACCGACCAGGAGACGTCGTCCACCAGAGCGCGTCCGTCGCGGACCACGGATACGTCCACCAGCTCCAGTACATCGCTCATGGCGCGTTGTCTCCCCATACAGTGTCGAGATCGTCGCGTGCCTGTGGGCACAGCTCCCAGGGAAAACCTACGCCACCCGGGGAGTGCTCAGGTCCTGGGGCCGTTCCCTAGGCTGTTCCCATGCTTTCGGAACCACGCTCAGGGCGGCTCGCCGCATGGGGAAACGCGTTCTTGGCCGGACTCGTGTCACCGGACGACGCGGTGCCGGCGATCGTCGGTGAGGACGCGGTGCACCGTGTCGAGGGGGTGCCCGGTGAACCGGGGTCCGTCGGGCTCACTCTGGCACTCGGCCGGCTGAGAGGACTCGGCGTGACCGGTTTCCGGGTCGCCCTGCCGGTGCCCGGGCATCCGCTGGGGCTCAGCGGGCCGCCGGCCTTCAATGCCCGGGCACTGGAGGCGGAGGAGGCGGTGGTCGCGTCCGGGGCGCCCTACGGGCTCGTACCGGAGGTGAGCGAGGCGGGGCCCGCCGGGGATCTGCATGTCGGGGTGGTCTGGCGCTGCCTGCCGGTCAGGGAGGCACCGCCTGCGGATGTGCCGTCGCTCGGTGAGGCGGAACGGGAACTCGCCGAGGCGTTGCGGGACGCCACGGCGGTGCTGTCCCGGCTCGATGTCGCCGGGTCCGGTCCGGTCGCGGAGGCCGCTGTGGACGCCTACCGGGCACGGGCGGAGCGGGGGCGGGAGCTGCTGGCCCCGGGCTATCCGCCGCGGGCGGTCCGGGTGCTGGAGCTGGCTCAGCGCGTCGGACTGCTGGTGTCGGTGGCCCGTGCGAACGGGCACGGCGGCGCGGTGAGCGCCTCCGAGATCGCGGCCCGGGGCGAGGCGCTGCGGCCGGTGGAGCGGGTGGCCAGGCGGGCGCAGGTAGCGGCGTACAACGCGTACGTGGAGGAACGGGGGCGGTAACCGCGCACGCGGGAGGGCCCGCACGAGCCCTCCCGGCGGGGCGGGGCGCCGTCGGCCGTCAGCCGTCGGGGCCAGGGCTGTCCGAGGGCCGCGGGCGGGCCCGCCACGTCGGCCGTGGCGCCGGCGACGCGCACCCGGGGGCGCCCGGCAGGAGCTCTTCCTCAGCCCGCGGCTCCGTTGCGGACCGCCCACAGCGCGGCCTGCGTCCTGTCCGAGAGGTCCAGCTTCATGAGGATGTTCGAGACGTGGGTCTTCACCGTCTTCTCCGAGAGGACCAGTGCCCGGGCGATCTCCCGGTTGGAGCGGCCGTCGGCGATCAGCCCGAGCACCTCCCGCTCCCGCTCGGTCAGGGTGCTCCCCCGCCCCGTGCCGTTGCCGTCCGCGTCGTCCTGGGCCAGCAGCGCGCCTGCGACCTCCGGCTGGAGCAGGACGTGGCCCGCGTGCACCGAGCGGATGGCGCCGGCCAGAGCGTCCGGGTCCACGTCCTTGTACACGTAACCCGACGCGCCCGCCCGCAGGGCGGGCACGACCGTGCGCTGCTCGGTGAAGCTGGTGACGATCAGCACCTTGGCGGGGTTGTCCAGCTCGCTGAGCCTGCGCAGCGCCTCGATACCGTCCGTGCCGGGCATCTTGATGTCCATCAGGACCACGTCGGGGCGCAGCTCCTCCGTCCTGGCGACGCCCTCGGCCCCGTTCGACGCCTCCCCGACGATCTCTATGTCCTCCTGGATCTCGAGGAACGTACGCAGCCCCCGCCGGACCACTTGGTGGTCGTCGACCAGCAGCACTTTGATGATCTTCTCAGGCACAGGGGACCTCCATCTGGACCGTGGCGCCCTTGCCGGGCTCCGAGGTGACGGTGAGCCGGCCTCCGACGCTGCCGGCCCTGTGCCGCATCGAGACGAGGCCGAGGTGCCGTCCGGCGCGCCGGACGGCGCGCGTGTCGAAGCCACAGCCGTCGTCGGTGACCCGCAGCACCGTGGCGGAGGTGTGCCGGACGAGGGTGACAGCGACCTTCCCCGCGCCCGAGTGGCGCAGGGCGTTGTGCAGTGCTTCCTGGGCGACCCGCAGCATCGCCTCCTCCTGGGCGGAGGGGAGGGCGCGCACTCCGGCGCTCTCGAAGGTGACCCGGGCGCTGTGGGCGCGGTCCAGGACCTGGATCTGGGTACGGAGCGTGGCGGCCAGACCGTCCTCGTCCAAGGCGGCCGGACGCAGCTCGACGACGGCCGCGCGCAGCTCGTCGACGGCTTCGCCCGCCAGGGCGGCCACCTGCTGGAGCTCGTCCTTGGCGCGCCCCGGGTCGCGGTCGACGAGGGCTGCGGCGGCCTGGGCGGTGAGCCGGAGCGAGAAGAGCTTCTGGCTGACGGCGTCGTGCAGCTCGTGGGCGAGCCGTGAGCGTTCCTCGGCGATCGTGAGTTCACGGCTGCGTTCGTAGAGCCGGGCGTTGGTGAGGGCGATCGCCGCGTGCTGGGCGAGGATCCCGAGAAGCTCCTCGTCCTCCTCCGTGAAGTCGCAGCCGCCCGTCGGCCTGGGGCAGCGCTTGTTGGCGAGGAAGAGGATGCCGATGGTCTCGTCCCCGTCCTGGATGGGCAGGCCGAGGAAGTCGGACATGTCGGGGTGGGCTTCGGGCCACCCCTCGAAGCGGGGATCCTCTCGGACGTCGGCGAGCCGCTGGGGCTTCGCCTCGTGGAGCATCGCCGCGAGGATGCCGTGCTGGCGGGGCAGCGGCCCGATGGCCTTCCACTGTTCGTCGCTGACCCCGTCGACGACGAACTGGGCGAAGCCGCCGTGGTCGTCCGGGACGCCGAGGGCGGCGTACTCCGCGTCGAGCAGTTCCCGGGCCGAGGCGACGATCGTCTTGAGGACGTCCCGCATTTCGAGGTGCCGGCTCATGGCGAGCAGCGCGGCGCTGACCGCGGCGAGGCCCGACGGTGGGCGATGGCTCATGCGCTCACCGTACCGGCGGGAAGGCCCCCGCCGTACCGGGCTGCGGGCCCGGACGGAACGGGGCCCCGGCCCTAGGTCCACGGGCCCCCTTGCGCCGCGGCGGCCCGTGGGTGAGGCGGCGGGCCGCGGCCGTCCCACAGTGCCGCAGATTGCCCGATACACCCCTTACGCTCCGCATTACTGAAGCAACTTCTCGTGAGCGGCAGAAGGCTCCCGTGTGAGCCGAGGCATAGGACTCACGTCACTTACGAAGAGGGATAGTTAGCGTAAAACGGTCAAGTTGCCCAGGTTCAAACCGGACAAGAAGGCAGGAAAGAGACCCCCATCCACTAACCAGCTTCGTACGTCACACCTTTGCCAGGCCATTTTGCTGGCGCTAAGAATTGCATCTGTCCCCGACGGAGATGCCCCCGGCTCTTCCGTCCGCGTCCTCGCCGAGGACCCCTGCTATTCGAAGAGGTACGACTGCATGTCCGTGTCCCGCATCTCCAGCCGTAACCGTCGTCTGAACAAGGCGCAGAAGCTCTCCGTCGCGGGGGTCTCCACCCTGGCCGCCGCCTCTCTCGCCTTCTCCCTCGTCCCGGACGACGCCTCGGCCACGACCGAGCCGCAGGCCGCCTCGGCCGCCGCGCCGGTGGCCTACACCGGCTCGCAGGCCAAGAACATCCAGGCCGGCGCGATCGAGCAGAACTCGACGGCCGAGCAGCTGGTGAAGGCCGCCGACGCGGCCAAGGCCAAGGACGCCGCCGAGAAGAAGAAGGCCGCAGCCGCGGCCGAGGCGAAGGCCAAGGCCGTCGCCGAGGCCAAGAGCAAGGCCGCCGCGAAGGCCAAGGCAGACGCGAAGAAGCGTGCCGCCAAGAAGGCCAGCCGTGCGGCCGACCGCAAGCCGGTCTACGCCGACAACCTGGACGGCTGGATCCGTGAGGCCCTCGCCATCATGGACAAGAAGAACATCCCCGGCACCTACGAGGGTCTGCACCGCAACATCATCCGCGAGTCCAGCGGTAACCCCCGGGCCATCAACAACTGGGACATCAACGCGATCAACGGCGTCCCGTCGAAGGGCCTGCTGCAGGTCATCAAGCCGACCTTCGACTTCTACCACGTCAAGGGCACCAAGCACGACCAGTACGACCCGGTCGCCAACATCACCGCGGCCGCCAACTACGCCGCGGACAAGTACGGCTCGATCGACAACGTCGACAGCGCGTACTGAGTCACGCACCGAGCAGCACCTGGCAGAACCGACCCGCCGGTCCGCAGCGTCGCGTGACCGGCCGGTACATGCCGAAGGGCGGCACCCCGCGGGGTGCCGCCCTCGGGCGTTTCCGGGCCCGGTGCGGCCCGGCGCGTCTACTTGCGCATCACCTCGGGTTCGTGGCGGCGCAGCATCCGTGAGACCGCGAAGAAGAGGACGGCGCTCATGACGAGCATCACCGTGATGTTGATCCCCCACTGGCCGGCCGAGTGCTCCCAGAGCGGGTCCAGGTCGGCCGGGGCCTTGGGGTCCCACGGCGGCATGAGGTGGGCGAGGTCGAGCGTGGTCCCGGCCGCGGCCACCGCCCAGCGCGACGGCATCAGCCAGGCGAACTGCTCCAGGCCCGGCGATCCGTAGACCTGGAAGAGCACGCCGGTGAAGACGACCTGGACGATGGCGAACATGACGAGCAGCGGCATGGTCTTCTCGGCGGTCTTCACCAGCGCGGAGATCATCAGGCCGAACATCATCGAGGCGAAGCCGAGCACGATGATCGACAGGCAGATCTCCACCGCGGGGGGCATGAACAGGCCCTCCTCCGGCAGCTCGCGGGTGGAGAAGCCGATCCCGCAGATGATCACGCCCTGGAAGGCGGTGATCACGCCGAGGACGATCACCTTGGACAGCAGGTAGGCGGAACGGGAGAGGCCGGTGGCCCGTTCCCGTTCGTAGATCACCCGCTCCTTGATGAGTTCCCGCACGGAATTGGCGGCGGCGGCGAAGCACATGCCGACCGCGAGGATCAGCATGATCGTTCCGGCCTTGCCGTTGAACCGCGAGGGCGGGTCGGGCTCCGCGAGGCCGAACTCCGCCGGGATGACCACGCTGACGACACCGAGCACGGCGGGCAGGAGCACCATCAGGAGGAGGAAGCCCTTGTCGGACGCGATCACCGAGACGTACCGGCGCATCAGGGTCCACAGCTGGGCCGCCCAGCCCGACGGCTTCGGCGGGCGCATCCGCTGCGGCGGGGGCATGTGCACGGACTGCACGGCGACGGCGTCGATGTCGGCGGCGTACATCTGGTAGTGCTGCGAGCCGCGCCAGCGTCCCGACCAGTCGTAGTCGCGGTAGTTCTCGAAGGCGGAGAAGACGTCCGCCCAGCTGGTGTAGCCGAAGAAGTTCAGTGCCTCCCCGGGAGGGCCGAAGTAGGCGACGGAACCGCCGGGCGCCATCACCAGGAGCTTGTCGCAGATGGCCAGCTCGGCCACGGAGTGCGTGACCACCAGGACCGTACGGCCGTCGTCCGCGAGGCCGCGCAGCAGCTGCATGACGTCACGGTCCATGCCCGGGTCGAGGCCCGAGGTCGGCTCGTCCAGGAAGATCAGCGACGGCTTGGTCAGCAGCTCCAGGGCGACCGACACGCGCTTGCGCTGGCCGCCGGAGAGCGAGGTGACCTTCTTGTCCTTGTGGATGTCGAGCTTGAGCTCGGCGAGGACCTCGTGGATCCGGGCGGTGCGTTCGGCCTCCGTGGTGTCCGCGGGGAAGCGGAGCTTGGCCGCGTACTTGAGGGCCTTGGTGACCGTGAGTTCCTTGTGCAGGATGTCGTCCTGCGGGACCAGGCCGATGCGCTGCCTCAGCTCGGCGAACTGCTTGTACAGGTTCCTGTTGTCGTAGAGGACGTCGCCCTGGTTGGCGGGCCGGTAACCGGTGAGCGCCTTGAGCAGGGTGGACTTGCCGGAGCCGGAGGGTCCGATGACGGCGATCAGCGACTTCTCCGGAACGCCGAACGAGACGTCCTTGAGGATGTCCTTGCCGCCGTCGACCGTCACCGTGAGGTGGCGGGCGGAGAAGGAGACCTCACCGGTGTCGACGAACTCTTCCAGCCTGTCCCCGACCAGCCTGAAGGTCGAGTGGCCGACACCGACGATGTCGTTCGGGCCGATGAGCGCCGTGCCGGACTTGCTGAGCGGCTGGCCGTTGACGTACGTGCCGTTGTGCGACCCGAGGTCACGGATCTCGAAGCGCCCGTCGGGCGTGGCCCGGAACTCGGCGTGCAGGCGGGAGACCTGCAGGTCGGAGACGACCAGCTCGTTCTCCAGCGCACGGCCGATGCGCATGACGCGGCCGAGGTCCAGCTGGTGGAAGGTGGTGGGGCTGCGGTCGCCGTAGACCGGCGGCACCCCCGCCGCGCCCCCGTGGCCGCCTGCTCCGGGGTGGCCCTGCTGGTGCGGGACCGGAGGCTGCTGCGCCTGCGGTGCCTGCTGCCAGGCCGCCTGCGGCTGCGACTGCACGGGGGCTTGCTGTGCCTGCTGCACGTGCGGGGCGGGCGCCTCCTGCACATGAGGTGAGGGCGCCTGTCGCGCTCCCGCCGCGTGCCCGCCCTGGACTCCGGCTCCCGCCGGAGCGGCGAGGCTCAGCCGCGGTCCGTCCGTGGCGTTGCCCAGGTGGACCGAGGTGCCCGGGGCGATCTCCGTCTGCTGGATGCGCCGGCCCTGCACATAGGTGCCGTTCGTGCTGCCGTGGTCCTCGATGGACCAGCTGCGGCCGTTCCAGCTGATCGTGGCATGCCGCCAGGACACCCTGGCGTCGTCGACCGTCAGGTCACCCTGCGGATCACGTCCGAGGGCGTACGACCTGGACGGATCGAGCGCCCAGGTCCTTCCGTTCAATTCAAGTACGAGTTCCGGCACTCCGCGCCCCACTAGTCGTCCCCCGAATCGCCCCCGTCGCAGGGAGCCTAGGGATGCTGAACATCGTGGGGAACTATTCCAGGAGCGGTCCCGGAACGGAAAGCCGGGCGGCGTGAAGACGGTGCGGAGGCCCGGCGCCCCCTCCGCCGACTCGGGAGAAATGGGTCCGGAGCACCTCATCCGAGGCGCCTGATGCCCGGTCCCGCGGCCCCGCCCGGGCCCGCCGCCGGCTGTCCGCCACTCGGGACGGCTTCTGGGCTCGCCCCGTGGCCCTATACGGTGGGACCACCATGAGCGCATCTCAGCCACCTCGGTCACCCCGGTCTCCTGAGCCCTCCGAAGCCCCTCGGGGCACAGACGCCCCCACCCTTCTCGTCAAGATCTTCGGGAAGGACCGGCCGGGCATCACCGCCGGACTTTTCGACACCCTGGCCGCCTACGCCGTCGACGTCGTGGACATCGAACAGGTCGTCACCCGTGGCCGCATCGTCCTGTGCGCCCTGGTGACCTCACCGGTCCCGGACGGTACGACCGAGGGTGACCTCCGGGCGACCGTGCACAGCTGGGCGGAGTCGCTGAAGCTGCAGGCCGAGATCATCTCGGGCACCGGTGACAACCGCCCCCGCGGCGACGGCCGTTCCCATGTGACCGTGCTGGGGCACCCGCTGACCGCGGAGTCCACGGCGGCCATAGCGGCCAGGATCACCTCCACCGGCGGCAACATCGACCGGATCTTCCGTCTGGCGAAGTACCCCGTCACCGCCGTCGAGTTCGCGGTGTCCGGCACCGGCACCGAGGTACTGCGGACCGCGCTGGCGACGGAGGCCGCCGGCATCGGCGTCGACATCGCCGTCGTGTCGGCAGGGCTGAGCCGCCGGGCACAGCGGCTGGTCGTCATGGACGTGGACTCCACGCTCATCCAGGACGAGGTCATCGAACTCTTCGCGGCCCATGCCGGCTGCGAGGCCGAGGTCGCCGCCGTGACGGAGCAGGCGATGCGCGGCGAACTCGACTTCGAGCAGTCCCTGCACGCCCGTGTGGAACTGCTGGCCGGGCTCGACGTGTCGGTGGTGGAGAAGGTGCGGGAGCAGGTGCGGCTGACCCCCGGGGCCCGTACCCTCATCCGGACGCTCAAGCGGCTCGGCTACCAAGTGGGTGTGGTCTCGGGGGGCTTCACCCAGGTCACGGATGACCTCAAGGAGCGCCTCGGGCTCGACTTCGCCTCCGCCAACACGCTGGAGGTCGTCGACGGCAAGCTCACCGGCCGGGTCGTGGGCGACATCGTGGACCGGGCCGGCAAGGCCCGGCTGCTGCGCAGCTTCGCGGCGCAGGCGGGGGTGCCGCTGGCCCAGACGGTGGCGATCGGTGACGGTGCGAACGATCTCGACATGCTGAACACGGCCGGCCTCGGTGTCGCCTTCAACGCCAAGCCGGTCGTCCGGGAGGCCGCCCACACGGCGGTGAACGTCCCGTTCCTGGACACCGTGCTGTACCTCCTCGGGATCACCCGCGAGGAGGTCGAGGCCGCCGACGGCCTCGTGGACTGACCGCGCGGGGGTTCCGTACGCAGGGAGGGGCGCCGCGCACACGGGGTGTGCGCGGCGCCCCTTCGCGCGTCGTGTTTCAGTCGTTCGGCGTCCAGTATTCGACGAGCTTGCCCACTCCGTGCTCCAGGGTCTTCCAGGGGCCCGAGAACTCGACGACGGCGTAGGCGGCGGTCGGGAAGCCGTCCTTGGTCATACGGGCGAGCGCGTCGCCCTCGGCACTGCCGGAGAGCGCGTCCGCTGCGCCGTGCATGCCGGGATTGTGGCCGACGACCAGCAGATTCCGCACATCGTCGGGGGTCTCGTCGAACAGGGCGATCAGTTCGCCGAGGGAGGCCTCGTACAGCCTCTCCTCGTACACGGTCCTGGGGCGCTCCGTGAATTCGTGGACCGCGAGCTTCCAGGTCTCGCGGGTCCTGGTGGCGGTCGAGCACAGAGCCAGGTCGAAGGTGATGCCTGAATCGGCCAGCTTGCGGCCGGCGACGGGGGCGTCCTTCCTGCCCCGTTCCGCCAGTGGCCGCTCATGGTCGGACTGCTGCGACCATTCCGCCTTTGCATGCCTGAGAAGGACGATCCTGCGAGGTGTATCGGCGCTCATACACTTCAGCTTCGCACGAATTGCGCCTCCGGGCGCAGGGTGTTGACGCGTCGGCCCGCCGGGGGTGCACGGTGGGCGCCGGGGCGCGTCAGGCGGGCACCAGCCCCAGGATGTGCCCGAGGAGCCGCCCGATCGCGGGGTCGCCTGCCGCCGCGTGCGCCTGGCCGGGTTCCACGATCAGCAGGAGGAGCGCGGCGAAGGCGAGGGCGGGCAGCACGACGGCCCACCACGGCAGCCTGACCTCGGCGGTGTCCGTGGCCGGGCGGTGGGTCCGGATGGGTGTACGGGCCGGCATGTCCGCCTCCATGGGTCCTGGGCTGTGTCATGCCGAACCTACGGGCCGGCCGGCGGCGGTCCCATCCGGTGACCCACCCACTCGACCCTGAACCTGGCCCCCTAGGGGACAGGGGGGCCTGCCCCACCCCGGGAGGTCAGGGGGAGGCGATCGTGGCGATCACGCCGATGACTACGGAGATGAGAAGCATCGTGCCGAACACGAGGAGAAGCTTCTTCTGGCCGTTCTGGGGATTCGGATCGAGCACTGGCATGCGCACAGTCTCGCATCTCAGCACTCGTCCTCGATCGTCCGGTCCCGCCCCGCGAGCACCCCTGCCGCCATCTGCGGCACCAGGAGCCCCGCCATCAGGGCGATCGGCAGCCCCCAGCCCCCGCTGTGCTGGTAGAGCACGCCGACGAGCAGCGGTCCGGGGGCCGCGATCAGGTAGCCGGTGGACTGCGCGAAGGCGGAGAGCCTGACCACGCCGGCGCCGGTGCGGGCGCGCATCCCGATCATGGTGAGGGCGAGCGGGAAGGCGCAGTTCGCGATGCCGAGCAGGAGGGCCCAGAGCCAGGCACCGCCGGCGGGGGCCAGATAGAGCCCGGCGTAGCCGACGAGACCGCAGCCTCCGAGGACCAGGGCGATCACCCCCTGGTTCTTCAGGCGGGCGGCGACGCGCGGGATGACGAAGGCGAGCGGTACGCCCATGGCCATGGTCACGGCGAGCAGGACTCCCGCGGTGCCGGCCGAGACCCCGGCGTCGCGGAAGATCTGCGGCATCCACTGCATGGTGATGTAGGCGGCCGTGGCCTGGAGGCCGAAGAAGCAGGCGAGCGCCCAGGAGGTGCGGCTGCGGGTGATCCTCAGCGCGGGAGCCTGCCGCGTGGTCCGCCCGGCGGCGGCCTGCCCCGTACCGGGGTCACGCCTGCGTACGAGCGGGATCCAGGGCAGGACGGCGACGGCGGCGAGGCCTGCCCAGACCACCAGCCCCGCCCTCCAGCTGCCGCCCAGCGCGTTCGTCAGGGGCACGGTGAGGGCTGCCGCGAGGGCGGTTCCGAGAGCCAGGGCCATCGAGTAGAGGCCGGTGACGGTACCGACCCGGTCGGGGAACCAGCGCTTGACGATGACCGGCATCAGGACGTTGCTGACCGCGATGCCCATCAGGGCGAGGGCACTGGCGGCGAGGAATCCGGCCGTACCGCCCACGAAGGGACGCAGCAGCAGGCCTGCGGCGATGGCCGCCATGCCCGCGCAGACGACGGCGCTCGGACCGAACCGGCGGGCCAGCCGCGGCGCCGCGAAGCCGAACAGCGCGAAGCAGAGCGGCGGCACGGAGGTGAGGACCCCGGCGACGCTGCCGCTCATGCGCAGTCCGTCCCGGACCTCCTCGAGGAGGGGGCCGAGGCTGGTGATGGCGGGCCGGAGGTTCAGTGCGGCGAGGACCAGACCGATGGTGACGATCCGCAGCACCCAGGGGGAAGGCCCGGGTGCGGAGCCTCCCGGCGCCGGGGCACCGGGGGCGGCCGGAGGTCTCATGGTCGGGGTCTCGTCGTGACGCATGAGCCCCATCATAGAATCATGGGATGATTGACTGTCCACTCCGGTTCTCTCCCTGAGACAATCGGGAGGACGACCCCACGGGCCCGCACCTCCCGGACCGCCCCCTCCGGAACACGAGCAAGGAGCACCATGGCGCTGACGTCCACGCGGCGTTCGGCTCTCGCCGACCAGGTGATTGCCCAGCTGAGGAACCAGATCACCTCGGGCGAGTGGCCCGTGGGCTCACGGATCCCCACCGAGCCCGAACTGGTCGAGCAGCTCGGGGTCGCCCGCAACACGGTGCGCGAGGCGGTTCGTGCCCTGGCACACAACGGGCTGCTGGACATCCGCCAGGGCTCCGGCACGTATGTGGTGGCGACCAGCGAGCTGGCAGGGGTGATGCACCGCCGCTTCGCGGACGCCGACCCCCGGCACGTCGCCGAGCTGCGCTCCACCCTGGAGTCCTCGGCCGCCCGGCTGGCCGCCCTGCGGCGTACGGACCGGGATCTGCGGCAGCTCGCCACACTGATGGCGCGGCGCGAGGAGACCTGGGCGTCGGGTGACGCCGAGGCCTTCGTCGCCGCCGACGCGACCCTGCACCTCGCCGTGGTCGCCGCCTCCCACAACGACGTCCTGACCGAGCTCTACGCCGACCTGAACGACCTGCTCCGCGACTACCTGCGTGACGACGTGGGCACGGAGCTGGGCCCGGAGGAGCTCATGGACCACACGCGGCTGGTGGAGGCGATCAGGGCGGGCGACGCCGAGACGGCGGCGGCGGAGGCCGCCGCCCATGCGCTGAACTGCCTGCGGGAGAGGGTCTGAGGGCCGGCCGCTCAGAAGGTCACCGCGTGGCTGACCCAGGCCGAGCCGACCTCTTTCCAGCAGCGGTCCTCGAGCCTGACCGTCCGGCCCGGCTGCACCGCGACCGCAGCGCCGTCGGCGTCGACGTCCCACCACCGGGCGCACTCGGTGTGGAGCCGGACGAGATCGGTCGTGGGGTACGGGTTGTGACAGTAGGCGACCACCTGGGATCCCGCGACCGTCGTACGGCATTCGGCGCCCGAGGGCCCGGGTTCCGGGGCGGGGGGCGCTGCCGCTCCGCTCCCCGCCCGGCCGGCCGCACTCACGGCCACCGGGGCCAGGAGCCCCGCGACGACGGCCGCCGCGGCGAGCAGGGCCCAGGTTCGGCGACGTGTGGAGCGCACAGCGACCTCCTCCCCGCAGCCTGACCGAAAGTCCGGTTCACCACATTCTGCGGTGGGACAGCCGTCTTTTCGACTCGAGCGCCGGGAGAGCCGCCGGACACGCGCGACGGCCGCGTACCCCGGCGAGGAGTACGCGGCCGTCGGTGAGGCGCGAGCTGTCAGGCACCCATCATGTGCACGCCGCCGTCGACGTGGATGATCTCGCCGGTCGTCTTCGGGAAGAAGTCCGAGAGGAGGGCGACGACACCGCGGCCGGCCGGTTCCGGGTCGGCCATGTCCCAGGCCAGCGGCGACCGGGTGTTCCAGACCTCCGCGAGATCGCCGAAGCCCGGGATGGACTTGGCGGCCATCGAGCCGATGGGGCCCGCCGAGATCAGGTTGCAGCGGATGCTGTCGCCGCCGAGGTCACGGGCGAGGTAGCGGGAGGTGGCCTCCAGCGCGGCCTTGGCCGGGCCCATCCAGTCGTACTGGGGCCAGGCGAACTGGGCGTCGAAGGTGAGGCCGACGATCGAACCGCCGTCCGCCATCAGCGGCTTGCAGGCCATGGCGAGCGACTTCAGCGAGAACGCCGAGACGTGCATCGCGGTGGCGACCGACTCGAAGGGCGTGTTCAGGAAGTTCCCGCCGAGCGCGTCCTGCGGCGCGAAGCCGATGGAGTGCACGACGCCGTCCAGCGAGCCGAGCTCGTCCTTGACCAGGCCCGCGAGCCGGTCCAGGTGCTCGTCGTTGGTCACGTCGAGCTCGATGACCTTGGCGGGCTTCGGGAGCTTCTTGGCGATGCGCTCGGTCAGCGTCGGCCGGGGGAAGGCCGTGAGGATGACCTCGGCCCCCTGCTCCTGGGCCACCTTCGCGGTGTGGAAGGCGATGGACGACTCCATCAGCACCCCCGTGATGAGGATGCGCTTGCCGTCGAGAATTCCGCTCATGGTGATCAGTGACCCATGCCCAATCCGCCGTCAACGGGAATGACGGCTCCAGTGATGTACGACGCGTCGTCGGACGCGAGGAAGCGCACCGCGGCGGCGATCTCGGCGGGCTGCGCGTAGCGGCCGAGCGGGACCTGCGACACGATGTCCTTACGCTGCTCGTCGGTGAGCACCTGGGTCATGTCGGTGTCGACGAACCCGGGTGCGACGACGTTGAACGTGATGTTGCGCGAGCCGAGCTCGCGGGCCAGCGACCGGGCGAAGCCGACCAGGCCCGCCTTGGACGCCGCGTAGTTGGCCTGTCCCGCCGAGCCGAGGAGACCGACGACGGAGGAGATCAGGACGACACGGCCCTTCCTCGCTCGCAGCATCGCGCGGTTGGCCCGCTTGACGACGCGGAAGGTGCCGGTGAGGTTGGTGTCGAGCACGGACGTGAAGTCGTCCTCGGACATCCGCATCAGCAACTGGTCCTTGGTGATACCGGCGTTGGCGACCAGCACCTCCACGGGGCCGTGCTTCTCCTCGATCTCCTTGTAGGCCTGCTCCACCTGCTCGGTGTCGGTGATGTCGCACCGGACCGCGAGAACGCCCGCCTCGGTGAGCGCCTGCGGCGGCTCCCCCGAGCGGTAGGTGATGGCGACCTTGTCGCCGTGGTCGGCGAAGGCGCGGGCGATGGCGAGGCCGATGCCCCGGTTTCCTCCGGTGACGAGAACCGAGCGGCTCATCGGATCACCCTTTCCTTGGCGTTCTGGTACATCGAAAACCTATCGGTACCATCCCGCATCCAGGGAATCGGCCTCTGACAGCGCCGCCGGGCCGCGACTGTCGGATCTCTACAGAAAGGCCCGGCCGGGACACGGCAACGTAAAACCGGAGCACGGGAACCCCACGACCCCTCATGATTCACTGCGGAGACGTTTTCAGAGGTGGAGAAGGGGAGGCCCGCGTGGCCCACGAGGTAGATCAGTCGTTCCTGGCCCTGCCGCTGCGCGCTCTCGCCGACGCGGCGCTCGCCCGCGCCCGCGCGCTCGGCGCCGTGCACGCGGACTTCCGGTTCGAGCGGGTGCGCGACGCTTCCTGGCGGCTGCGGGACGCCCGGCCGTCCGGGACGTCGGACACCACCGACACCGGGTACGCGGTCCGGGTCGCGCACGGCGGGGCCTGGGGGTTCGCGTCCGGGGTGGACCTGACGATGGACGCGGCGGCGAAGGTGGCCTCGCAGGCCGTCGCCATGGCCAAGCTGTCCGCGAAGGTGATCGCGGCGGCCGGTTCCGACGAGCGTGTGGAGCTGGCGGACGAGCCGGTGCACGGCGAGCGGACCTGGGTGTCGGCCTATGAGGTCGACCCCTTCGGCGTACCGGACGCGGAGAAAGCCGGGCTGCTCGCCGAATGGAGCGCGCGGCTGCTGGCGGCCGACGGCGTCGCGCATGTGGACGCCTCCCTGATGACGGTCCGCGAGAACAAGTTCTACGCGGACACCGCCGGCACGGTGACCACCCAGCAGCGGGTGCGGGTGCATCCGCAGCTGACCGCGGTGGCCGTGGACGGTACGACCGGTGAGTTCGACTCGATGCGGACGATCGCCCCTCCGGTGGGGCGGGGCTGGGAGTACCTCACGGGCACCGGCTGGGACTGGGACGCCGAACTGGAGCGCATCCCTGAGCTGCTGGCCGAGAAGATGCGGGCACCGAGCGTCGAGGCGGGGACGTACGACCTGGTCGTCGACCCGTCCAACCTCTGGCTGACCATCCACGAGTCGATCGGTCACGCCACCGAGCTGGACCGGGCGCTGGGCTACGAGGCCGCGTACGCGGGGACGTCGTTCGCGACGTTCGACCAGCTGGGCACGTTGACGTACGGCTCCCCCGTCATGAACGTGACCGGTGACCGCACCGCCGAACACGGTCTCGCGACCATCGGCTACGACGACGAGGGCGTCGAGGCGCAGTCCTGGGACCTGGTCAGGGACGGGACCCTGGTGGGCTACCAGACGGACCGGCGGATCGCGAAGCTGACGGGGCTGGGCCGGTCCAACGGGTGCGCGTACGCCGACTCCCCGGAGCACGTCCCCGTACAGCGCATGGCGAACGTCTCGCTGCGGCCGGACCCGGGCGGGCTCTCCACGGAGGACCTGATCGGCGGGGTGGAGCGCGGGATCTACGTGGTGGGCGACCGGTCCTGGTCGATCGACATGCAGCGCTACAACTTCCAGTTCACCGGGCAGCGGTTCTTCAGGATCGAGAACGGCCGGCTGGCGGGCCAGCTGCGGGACGTGGCGTACCAGGCGACGACGACGGACTTCTGGGGCTCGATGGAGAAGGTCGGCGGCCCGCAGACCTACGTCCTGGGCGGCGCGTTCAACTGCGGCAAGGCCCAGCCGGGTCAGGTCGCGGCCGTCTCGCACGGCTGCCCCTCAGCCCTCTTCCGAGGCGTGAACATCCTCAACACGACGCAGGAGGCCGGGCGATGAGCCGCGTCAGCAAGCCGTACGAGATCGTCGAGCGCGCCCTGGAGCTGTCCGCCGCCGACGGCTGTGTGGTCATCGCGGAGGAGAGCTCCTCCGCCAATCTGCGCTGGGCCGGCAACGCGCTCACCACGAACGGGGTGACGCGGGGGCGGACCCTGACCGTGATCTCGACCGTGGACGGCGCGGAGGGGACGGCGTCCGGGGTGGTGTCCCGCTCGGCCGTCACCGCCGACGACCTGGAGCCGCTCGTGCGGGCCGCCGAGGCCGCTGCGCGCGGTGCCGGACCCGCCGAGGACGCCCAGCCGCTGGTCTCCGGCCTCCCGGTGTCGGCCGGTTTCACGGAAGCGCCGGCCGAGACCGGCTCCGGTGTCTTCGACGGCTTCGCCCCGGCGCTCGGCGACGCCTTCGCGCGGGCCCGCTCGGGCGGGCGTGAGCTGTACGGCTTCGCCCACCACCAGCTGAGCTCGACGTACCTGGGTACGTCGGCGGGGCTGCGGCTGCGCCACGACCAGCCGAACGGGACGCTGGAGCTGAACGCGAAGTCCCCCGACCGGACCCGTTCCGCCTGGGCGGGCCGGGCCACCCGGGACTTCGAGGACGTCGACCCGGTGGCCCTGGACGCGGAGCTGGCGCAGCGCCTCGGCTGGGCGGAGCGCAGGATCGAGCTGCCGGCCGGGCGCTACGAGACGCTGCTGCCGCCGACCGCGGTCGCCGACCTGCTGATCTACCAGTACTGGTCGGCGGGCGCCCGGGACGCGGCGGAGGGCCGGACGGTCTTCTCCCGGCCCGGCGGCGGTACGAGGGTCGGCGAGAGGCTCTCCGAGCTGCCGCTGACCCTGCGCAGCGATCCGTACGCCCCGGGGCTGGAGTCCGCCCCCTTCGTGATCGCGCACGCGTCGGGGGACGGTTCTTCGGTCTTCGACAACGGGCTGCCGCTGGCCCCGACAGACTGGATCAAGGGCGGCAGGCTGGAGCGGCTGACCACGACCCGTCACTCCGCCGGGCTGACGGACCTGCCGGTGGCCCCCTCGATGGACAACCTGGTCCTGGACGGCGGCGGCGAGCGGTCCCTGGAGGAGATGGTGGCCGCGACGACCGGCCGGGCCCTGCTGCTGACCTGCCTCTGGTACATCCGGGAGGTGGACCCGGCCACCCTGCTGCTGACCGGTCTGACCCGGGACGGGGTCTATCTGGTGGAGGACGGCGAGGTCCTCGGTGAGGTGAACAACTTCCGGTTCAACGAGTCGCCGGTCGGGCTGCTGGCCCGGGCGTCGGAGGCGGGCCGTACGGAGAAGACGCTGCCGCGCGAGTGGGGTGACTACTTCACCCGGGCCGCGATGCCCGCGCTGCGCATTCCCGACTTCCACATGAGTTCGGTCAGCCGGGGCGTATGACGCCCATAGACTGACCGGACAACCGACCGAGCCCAGCCGGA
The DNA here is from genome assembly GCF_043088245.1 of Streptomyces sp. NPDC014623. Lineage (NCBI taxonomy): Bacteria > Bacillati > Actinomycetota > Actinomycetes > Kitasatosporales > Streptomycetaceae > Streptomyces > Streptomyces sp. NPDC014623. The sequence continues at coordinate 24,285 of NZ_JBIBZU010000029.1, forward strand.
CCCTCAGAGGAGAGAAACGACCGTGACGGACATCGTCGACGAGCTGAAGTGGCGCGGGCTGTTCGCCCAGTCCACCGACGAGGACGCATTGCGCAAGGCTCTCGCGGACGGCCCGGTCACCTTCTATTGCGGCTTCGACCCGACTGCGGCGAGTCTGCACGTGGGCCACCTGGTGCAGGTGCTCACCATGCGCCGGCTCCAGCTGGCCGGGCTGAAGCCGCTCGCCCTGGTCGGCGGGGCCACCGGTCAGATCGGTGACCCGCGGCCGACCGCGGAACGCACGCTGAACGATCCGGAGACCATCGCCGAGTGGGTCCAGCGGCTGCGCGGGCAGATCGAGCCCTTCCTCACCTTCGAGGGCCCGAACGCCGCCACGATGGTGAACAACCTGGACTGGACCGCGGGCATGTCCGCGATCGAGTTCCTCCGGGACATCGGCAAGCACTTCCGGGTCAACAAGATGCTCACCAAGGACTCGGTGGCCCGCCGGCTGGAGTCGCAGGAGGGCATCAGCTACACGGAGTTCAGCTACCAGCTCCTCCAGGGCATGGACTATCTGGAGCTGTACCGGCGCTACGGCTGCACCCTCCAGCAGGGCGGCAGCGACCAGTGGGGCAACCTCACGGCGGGCATCGACCTGATCCACCGCCTGGAGCCGGGCGCCGCCGTGCACGCTCTGGCGACGCCCCTGATGGTGAAGGCCGACGGCACCAAGTTCGGCAAGTCCGAGAGCGGGGCCGTGTGGCTCGACCCGGAGCTGACGACGCCGTACGCCTTCTACCAGTTCTGGCTGAATGTGGATGACCGGGACATCTCGACGTACATGCGCATCCTCAGCTTCAAGAGCCGTGAGGAGCTCGAGGAGCTGGAGAAGCTGACCGAGGAGCGCCCGCAGGCACGTTCGGCGCAGCGTTCGCTGGCCGAGGAGCTGACGACGCTGGTGCACGGCGGCGCGCAGTGCGCGGCGGTCATCGCGGCCTCGAAGGCGCTGTTCGGCCAGGGTGAGCTCGGCGAGCTGGACGAGGCGACGCTGAGCGCCGCCCTGTCCGAGGTGCCGCATGCCCAGGTCACCGAGCTGGGTCCGGTGGTGGATCTCCTGGTCGAGGTCGGGCTGTCCGCCAGCAAGTCGGCCGCCCGCCGCACGGTCAAGGAAGGCGGGGCCTACGTGAACAACGCGAAGGTCACGGACGGCGAGGGCGCCCCGGCCCGCGAGGAACTGCTGCACGGGCGCTGGCTGGTCCTGCGCCGGGGCAAGAAGAACCTGGCCGCTGTCGAGGTCACGGCCGGCTGACGCCGGCGAGCACAGCACCGCGGCCGGTCACACACGACGCGTGACCGGCCGCGGTGCTGTGCCGTACCGGGTCAGGCTCTCTGCTTCCTGCCCCGGTTGCCCCGGATCGACTGCCAGAGCATGTCTCCGACACCGACGACGACCACGGCGCCGATCAGCTGCAGCACATGACGGATCCAGTCGATCCCCTTGGTGTCGTTGACACCGATCCAGGTGGCGACGGCATTGCCGAGGATGCCGCCGAGGATGCCGAACACCACCGTCAGCCAGAGGGGGATGCTCTGCTTCCCCGGCAGGATCGCCCGGGCGAGCACGCCCAGTACCAGCCCTACGATGATTGCCCACAACCAGCTCATATCGCCTCCTCGTGCGGCGCTGTGTGCGCACGTTCGCCCCAGTCTCGGCCTGCCGGGCGTACGCCGCACGCCGGGCAGGGCCGTACGTGAGGCCGCGGTCGGGATCCGTACGGACGGGGGGCGCCCCGGGCTCGAATACGGCGTAGGCCAGGCGTACCGTGGAAGCCGCACCGTCCGGGGAAGACCGGCACAGAGATCTGGTGGTGGAATCACGATGCGGAAGCAGAGCGGCACGGAGGTCTTCCGTATCACGGGTGCCCGGCAGGGGCTCGCCGATGACGTGCGTGGCAGGCAGCGGCGTTACATCATCTCGATGTCCGTGCGCACGGTCTCCGTGGTGCTGGCCACGACCCTGTGGAATGTCGAGAGGCACGTGGCCGTGGTGGCGCTCGCGCTGGGTGTCCTGCTCCCCTATGTGGCGGTGGTCATCGCCAACGCCGGCCGTGAGAACGCCCCTTCACTCCCCTCCACGTTCGTGCCCGCACCGATGCGGCCCGCTCTCGGCGCGGCTCCCGCGGCCGGTCCCGCGGGGCCGGCTCCGGAGCCCGGGGGCGGCAGCCGCGTGGGCGAGCCGCGCCCCACGGACTGAGCAGCAGCACTTTGCGGGGCCCGGAAGAGCTGAGGGCAATCATGACGTTCCGGTGCGGCGGACCCCGGGCCCCGTGGCATACTGCGTGAGCGCTCCGCATCCCCCGTCGGAGCGACGGACCGACGCCGGGCAGCTCCCCCCGTGGCTGCCCGGCGTCGCCGTTCTCCGGCGGGGACGCGTCGGCGAAAGACCCCCGCAGCCGTCGTTCCCGGCAGACCGGCTCCCTCTCCGGAGCCCGCGAAAAGCCCAGATCAACCATGCCGTTCCGGTGCACCCTGTCCCGTACCGCGTGACATATGCGCGGCCCGGGTCGGCTCCGGCCCCTGAACGCCGCAGCGAAAGGGGTCGCCTCACATGACACACGAACCGCGCAGGCATCCGCTCGACGGGCTCACGGATCACCGGGACCGGTTGATCACCGTGATAGCCATCGTCGTCGTCGCGGCCGCACCGTGGATGGGTGAGCGGTCTGCCGCAGCCGCACTCAGCCTGCTCGCGGCGGCGCTCCCCGCGACCGCACGGATCCGGGGTGGGCGCACCGCCTGACCACAGCTCTGACGGCACGTGCACCGGGCCGGAAGCCGGGGCCGAGCACACGTGCCGGTCCGCCTGGCCGGGCGGACCGCCGCAGAAGCACGAGGTTAGGGTTGAGGCCGTGAACTTTCCCGATACCTCCGCCGGGAGCTCCACCGGATCACCGGTCTGCTCCGCCAAGGGCTGTCGAGCCGATGCCGTGTGGGTGCTCGCCTGGAACAATCCGAAGCTGCACACCCCGGAGCGCCGCAAGACCTGGCTGGCATGCGACGAGCACCGGGAGCACCTCTCGTCCTTCCTCGGTGTGCGGGGTTTCCTCAAGGACGTCGTGACGCTGGCGGAGTGGGAGTCCTCAGCCGCCGATCGCTGACATCGGACGGTCGGGCTGCAGGAAGGCGGGGTCGTCGAGGCCGGATCCCGCCTTCTTGCCCCACATCGCGAGCTTCCAGATCCTGGCGATCTCCTCGTCCGGCGCGTCGGAGCGCAGGGCGCCACGCAGGTCGGTCTCCTCGCGGGCGAACAGACAGGTGCGGACCTGTCCGTCGGCGGTGAGCCGGGTGCGGTCGCAGGCTCCGCAGAAGGGCCTGGTCACGGAGGCGATGACGCCGACGCGGTGCGGGCCGCCGTCCACGGTCCAGCGCTCCGCGGGGGCGGATCCGCGCTCCTCCTCGCCTTCCGCGGTGAGGGTGAACCGCGTGCGCAGCGAGGTGAGGATGTCGCCCGCCGTGATCATGCCGTCGCGCTTCCAGCCGTGCTGGGCGTCGAGCGGCATCTGCTCGATGAAGCGGAGCTCGTAGGCGTTCTCCACGGCCCAGGCGAGCAGGTCGGGGGCCTCGTCCTCGTTGAGCCCGGGCATGAGGACGGAGTTGACCTTGACCGGGGTCAGTCCCGCTTCGCGGGCGGCCTGGAGTCCTTCCAGCACGTCCTTGTGCCGGTCGCGGCGGGTGAGCGTCTTGAAGACGTCGGGGCGCAGGGTGTCCAGGGACACGTTGACCCGGTCCAGACCCGCGGCCTTCAGGGCGCCGGCGGTGCGCTTGAGACCGATGCCGTTGGTGGTCAGCGACATCCTGGGGCGGGGATCCAGCGCGGCGCACCGCTCGACGATCGAGACGAGGCCGGGGCGCAGCAGTGGCTCGCCCCCGGTGAAACGGACCTCGGTGATGCCGAGAGCGGTGACGGCGATACGGATGAGCCGGACGATCTCGTCGTCGCTGAGCAGGTCGGTCCTGGAGAGCCACTGCAGGCCTTCTTCGGGCATGCAGTAGGTGCAACGGAGATTGCACTTGTCGGTCAGTGAAACACGCAGGTCGGTGGCGACCCGGCCGTAGGTGTCGACGAGCACTGTGGGCCCCCTCCCCCGGTGGTGTGCGCGGTTGCGGTTCTGACTCCTCCGAGACTACGCGAGACCTGTGACATGGCGGGGGCCCGGTTGGCACGAGGTGCGGCGGGGCCCCGTCGTAGGTCTCTACGACGGGGCCCCGTACGAGGTGCGGCAGGCTGGTCAGTGGGCTCCGGTGCCGGTGAGGGACTTGACCTCGAGTTCGGCGTACTTGCCCTTGTCCGGCTCCTCCTTGGAGAGGACCGAGCCGACCCAGCCGAGCAGGAAGCCCAGCGGGATGGAGATGAGGCCCGGGTTCTCCAGGGGGAACCAGGCGAAGTCCACGCCCGGGAACATCGAGCTGGCCTTCCCGGAGACGACCGGGGAGAACAGCACCAGGAAGACGGACGAGGCGAGACCGCCGTAGATGGACCAGAGGGCGCCCTGGGTGGTGAAGCGCTTCCAGAAGAGGCTGTAGAGGATGGTCGGCAGGTTGGCCGAAGCGGCGACGGCGAAGGCCAGGGCCACGAGTCCCGCGACGTTCAGGTCGCGGGCCATCGCGCCGAGGCCGATGGAGACGACGCCGATCGCGACGGTGGCCCAGCGGGCCGCGCGCATCTCCTCCTTCTCGGTCGCCTTCCCCTTGCGGATGACGTTGGCGTAGATGTCGTGGGCGAAGGAGGACGAGGAGGCCAGGGTGAGGCCCGCGACGACGGCGAGGATCGTGGCGAAGGCGACGGCGGAGATGACGGCGAGCATGATGGCACCGCCGGTGGTGCCGACCCCTCCGAGGTACTCGGCGAGCTGGGGCGCCGCCGCGTTGCCCGCCGGGTTCTTCGCCTTGATCTCCTCGGGCCCGATGAGTGCCGCCGCGCCGAAGCCGAGGGCGATCGTCATCAGGTAGAAGGCGCCGATGATGCCGATGGCCCAGTTCACGGACTTACGGGCGGCCTTGGCGGTCGGGACGGTGTAGAAGCGGATCAGGATGTGCGGCAGGCCCGCGGTGCCGAGCACCAGCGCGATCCCGAGCGAGATGAAGTCCAGCTTCGACACGTCCGTGACGCCGTACTTGAGGCCCGGCTCCAGGAACGCGGCGCCGTGGCCGCTCTTCTCCGCGGCGGTGCCCAGCAGGTCGGAGATGTTGAAGTCGAACTTCCAGAGCACCATGAGGGTCATCAGCAGCGCGCCGGCGATGAGCAGGACGGCCTTGACCATCTGCACCCAGGTGGTGCCCTTCATGCCGCCGATGGTGACGTAGAGGATCATGAGCACCCCGACCAGCGCCACGATGAGGATCTTTCCGGCGTCGCTGGTGATGCCGAGCAGCAGCGCGACGAGGACTCCCGCGCCCGCCATCTGGGCCAGCAGGTAGAAGATCGACACGACGATGGTGGAGACGCCCGCGGCGGTGCGTACCGGCCGCTGCCGCATCCGGTAGGCGAGGACGTCGCCCATGGTGTAGCGGCCCGAGTTGCGCAGCGGTTCGGCGACGAGCAGCAGCGCGACGAGCCAGGCGACGAGGAAACCGATGGAGTAGAGGAAGCCGTCGTAGCCGAAGAGGGCGATGGCGCCGGCGATGCCGAGGAAGGACGCCGCCGACATGTAGTCGCCGGAGACGGCGAGGCCGTTCTGGAAGGCGGTGAACTGCCGGCCGCCCGCGTAGAAGTCCGACGCGCTCTTGGTCTGCCGGCCGGCCCAGACGGTGATGCCCAGGGTGGCCGCGACGAAGACCGCGAAGAGGGTGATGATCAGCGGCCGGTGCTCGGTCGTCGACGACGAGGCGGCGAGCTGGTTCAAGGTGTGCGATGCGTACGCGGCGCTCATGCGTCGGCCTCCAGACGGGACTTGATGGCCGCGGCCTGCGGGTCGAGCTTGTTCGTGGCGTGGCGCGAGTAGAACCAGGCGATGAGGAACGTGGTGGCGAACTGGGCGAGGCCGAACACGAAGGCGACGTTGAAGTTCGCGAAGACGATCTTGCTCATGAAACCGTCGGCATAGCTGGACAACAGCACGTACAGCAGGTACCAGGCGATGAACCCGACCGTCAGGGGAAAGGCGAAGGAGCGGTGGGAGCGGCGCAGTTCGGTGAACTCCGCACTGTTCTGCGCGGCGAGGAACGCCTCGGTCGTGGGCTGGACGGGACTGCCGTCCTCAGGGGACGGGGGCGGCGGTGTTTCGGTGGCCACGGATTCTCCTCGCGACGCGGGTGCGGTGGTGGGGACGGTGGGTTCCAAGGGGAGTCCTCTGCGTTCTCGGGTGGTGGGGGCTGAAATGTGCGCGACTCCCTGTGCAACGGCACGGAGAGCGCGGCGAAGCGGTTCACCGCAGGTTCGGTCTTCTCCGGCCGGCACCCGTGGACGCGACCCTCCCAGGTCACACCTCGAACTCACTTGCCCGTATTCATTGATGTGCCGCGAAGATCAGCGATAAATTCACTGGTCATGTACCGGACCGGACACGCCCGTGTCCGGCTCCACCGGCACGGATGATGTGGAGAACCCATGGCTCATCTGGCATCCAGACGGACTCGCGTGCTCACGCTGCCCGTCGGGCTCGCGCTCACGGCCTCGCTCGGCTTCCTTCCGACGGGTACCGCGTCCGCGGCACCTGCGGAGGGGCCGGCGGCGGTTCGCACGGACGGCCCCACGCTGTCGTACGTCGTCAACACGCGGGCCGGCCACGGCACCGTCAAGCAGGTGCGGAAGGCGATATCCGCGGCCGGCGGAACCGTCGTGACGTCGTACGACAAGATCGGCGTCATCGTCGTCCACTCGCAGAACCCGGACTTCGGCGCGACGATCCGCAAGGCCAAGGGCGTCCAGTCCGCGGGCGCCACGCGCACCAGCCCGCTCGTCCCGCAGGCGACGAAGGACATCGGGGTCGAGCAGCCCCTCACCGCCGGCCAGGCGCGGGCGGCGTCGCAGGACGCGGTGGCGGGCCAGGACCCGCTGGAGCCCCTGCAGTGGGACCTGCCCGCCATCAAGGCGGACAAGGCACACAAGAAGTCGCTCGGCAGCAGCAAGGTCACGGTCGCCGTCATCGACACGGGTGTGGACGACACGCACCCGGACCTGGCCCCGAACTTCGACCGCGAGGCCTCGGTGAACTGTGTGTCCGGCGCCCCGGACACCACGGACGGCGCCTGGCGGCCGGCGGCCGGCGAGAGCGACCACGGCACGCACGTCGCGGGCACCATAGCCGCGGCGAAGAACGGCACCGGCATCACCGGTGTCGCGCCCGGCGTGAAGGTCTCCGGCATCAAGGTGTCCACGCCGGCCGGGTTCTTCTACGCCGAGGCCGTCGTCTGCGGCTTCGTCTGGGCCGCCGAGCACGGCGTCGACGTGACCAACAACAGCTACTACACCGACCCGTGGCTGTTCAACTGCAAGAACGACCCGGACCAGGGCGCCCTGGTCGAGTCGGTCACCCGCGCCACCCGCTACGCGGAGGGCAAGGGCGTCGTCAACGTCGCCGCGGCCGGCAACTCCGACCACGACCTGGCCCTGGACGCCATCGAGGACACGACGAGCCCCAACGACACGACGCCGGTCACCCGCACGGTCGACCCGAGCGCCTGCCCCGACATCCCGACCATGATCCCGGGTGTCGTCACGGTCTCGGCCACCGGTGCGAAGAACCTCAAGTCCTCCTACTCGAACTACGGCCTCGGAGTCGTCGACGTGGCCGCCCCGGGCGGTGACTCGACGCGCTACCAGACGCCGGAGGCGCCGGCCGACAACGGGCTGATCCTCTCCACGCTGCCCGGCGGCGGATTCGGCTACAAGGCGGGTACGTCCATGGCCTCCCCCCACGTCGCGGGGGTCGCGGCCCTGATCAAGTCGACCCACCCGTACGCCTCGGCGGCCGGGGTGAAGGCGCTGCTGACCCACCAGGCCGATGCCACCGCGTGCGGCGCGCCGTACGACATCGACGGTGACGGCACAATCGACGCGGTCTGCGAGGGCGGCAAGCAGTACAACGGCTTCTACGGAGCCGGTGTGGTGGACGCGCTGGACGCGGTCCGCAGGTAATACGTGGGAGAGGGGCCGGGGACGGCTGTCCCCGGCCCCTCTCGTGCGACGCACCGCTACGGCCCGGTGAGGGCCTTGAGCGCGGTGCGCCAGCCCATCTCCCGGTGGCCTTCCGCACCGACGGCGGGGGAATCCACCGGTCCGCCGAGCGCCCCCCGGGTGAGCAGGTACTGCGCGGCCAGATAGGTCAGCATGACCGAGAAGTCGTGTGCGGGCAGTTGCGGCCGGTCCGCGATACCGGTCGCGATGAGCGCGTCCGAGAGCAGGAAGAGCGCGCCGCCGAGGGCCGCGTGACGGCCGAGGGCGCCCGCCCGCCAGGCCATCGCGGTGAGCAGCAGGCTGTAGCCGGTCAGAGGGACCCTCAGTTCGCCCGGCAGGCCGGGCCACAGGAGCACGACGAAGGTCGCCAGGACGGCGGCGTACGCGACGCCGGCCGTCGGGGAGACGCGGTCGCGCCCGAAGAGCCACAGGTAGCAGACGTGGCCGGCGGCGAAGGAACCCATCCCGGCGAGGAAGGCCGTGTCCGAGCCGGGCATCAGCAGCACGTCCCCGCCCCAGCCGAACAGCAGCGCCGCGATGAGCGGACGCGGGCCGCCACGCGCGGCGGCGTAGGCGGCTAGCAGGGGCATCAGCAGCGGCTTGGTGACCTGGTGGGCGGCGTCGACGCCCACCAGGAGCCCGGTCAGGTGGACGGTGGAGACCGCCAGGAAGGCCGCGAGCAGCGGGCGCGCGAGCCGGGGCGCACCCGTGCGGGGCGTCATCCGGCCTGCTCGGTGGCGGCGGCGCGCGGCGGCGCGGGCGCAGCCGTGGCGGCGGGCGCCCCGGCGGCGCGTGAAGGCTGCCAGCCCGGCCCGCGGAAGATCCGTCCGGCCCGCTCACCCCAGCTGGTGGCCGCCCGGACGTCCCGGGCGATGGCCGCGTACTCATGTGTGGCGACGCGCAGGGGGTTGTAGGTGGCGATGTTCTTGGTGAGGCCGAACACGGGCCGCTCGGTCTCGGCGGCGAACGAGCCGAAGAGCCGGTCCCAGACGATCAGGATGCCGCCGAAGTTCCGGTCGAGGTAGCCGCCCTGCGAGGCGTGGTGCACCCGGTGGTGGGAGGGGGTGTTGAGCACGTACTCGAAGGGCCGGGGCAGCTTGCCGATCCGTTCCGTGTGCACCCAGAACTGGTAGACGAGGTTCGCCGAGGAGCAGAAGGCGAGTGCGGCCGGGTGGACCCCGCAGGCGATGAGCGGGACGTAGAACGGCCAGACGGTCAGTGAGGTCCAGGGCTGGCGCAGCGCCGTCGTGAGGTTGAACTTGCGGCTGGAGTGGTGGACCACGTGGCAGGCCCAGAGGACCCGGATGACGTGGTGGCCCCGGTGGGACCAGTAGTAGCAGAAGTCCTGGGCGACCAGCATGAGCAGGACCGTCCACCACAGGAGCGGGACCCGCAGCGGGGTCAGCTCGTACAGGGCCGCGTAGACCGCCACGATCGGTATCTTCCACAAGAGGTCGAAGACCAGGCTGCCCAGCCCCATGGTGACGCTGGTGGCGGCGTCCCTGGCGTCGTACCCGGCGGCGTCCTCGTCCGGGTGCAGCCGGTGGAGGGCCATCTCGAGGGCGGTGAGCAGGACGAAGGCCGGGATCGACCACAGCACGACATCGGGCAGGTTCGGCTCCATGGGAGCACCGTAGAGCCGCCCGGGGTGCCGGGTACAGACGTTGTTACCGACAAGTATGTGAGACATGGCGTCATGAGCGTTCGGCAGGTTCCGCCGGGCGCCCCCGCCGCAGGACCTCCGGCACGGGCGCCACCAGGGGGAGGAACACGCGTGACCGGCACGGAGGTTCACCGGTCCGGCCGGCCGCCACGGTCATCGGCGCGGCCACCAGGTCACTGCCGGCCCTCGGACCGGGCGCGTCGCCGGCGCCGTGACCCACCGCCCGGCGCCACCTTCGGGCTCACGGCGGGAGGGCGCCCGGATGGGTCCCTGTCGGTCCCGGCCCGTATTCTCTGTGACCATGCTCGACGACCGTCAGACCGCAGCCCCGTGGCCGGCCGCGTATCCCCGGGGATACGCGGTCGTCGACGTGGAGACCACCGGACTCGCCCGCGACGACCGGATAGTGTCCGCTGCCGTGTACCGCCTGGACGCGAGAGGCGCCGTCGAGGACCACTGGTACACCCTGGTCAACCCCGAGCGGGACCCCGGGCCCGTATGGATCCACGGGCTCACCAGTGACGTCCTGGAGGGTGCGCCGCTCTTCCCCGAGGTCGCCGCGCAGCTGTCCGAGCGGCTCGCCGGACGGGTTCTCGTCGCCCACAACGCGGCCTTCGACTGGTCGATGATCGCCCGGGAGTACGCGCGGGCGGCGATCACCGCTCCCGTGGAGCAGCGGTTGTGCACCATCGCGCTCGCCAAGGAGCTCCGGCTGCCCCTGCCCAACCACAAGCTGGAGTCGCTGGCCGCACACTTCGGCGTGGTGCAGCAGCACGCGCACCACGCGCTGGACGACGCCCGGGTGCTGGCCGAGGCGTTCCGGCCGAGTCTGCACGCGGCAGCCAGGGACGGGGTGCGGCTGCCGTTGCTGGAGTGCCGCCCGCTGACGGAGTGGAACGACTCCCCGGTCACCCCTCGCACCGGGTACCGCCCGTCACAGGGACAGGGGAGCTGGCGTCCCTCGCGCAAGCGTCCCGCGTGCCCGTATCCGAATCCCGGGCGTTACGAGTCGGACAAACCGCTCATGCAGGGCATGCGTGTGGCCTTCTCCGGTGACACCTCGATCGACAGGGAACTCCTGGAGGACCGCGCCGTGGAGGCGGGCCTGCACGTGGCGACCAGCGTGTCGCGGCTGACGAGCCTGCTCGTCACCAACGACCCGGACTCGGCCACGTCCAAGACGGTGAAGGCCAGGTCGTTCGGCGTCCCCATCCTCGAGGAGAGCGCGTTCACCCATCTGCTGAGGGATGTGGCGCCGGCCGGGACGGTCGCCGTACCGGACCCGTCAGCGTCATCGGAGTGAACCGGCGGCGACTCGCCCCGCACCGGCTCGCCCGCCGCCGCCCGGCGCCCCACCCTGTGGCGCATGGCACGTTGTGAGGTTTGCGGAAACGACTACGGGATGTCCTTCGAGGTGCACGCGCAGGGGGCGGTGCATGTCTTCGACTGCTTCTCCTGCGCCATCCACCGCATGGCGCCCATCTGTGAGCACTGCCGGGTCCAGGTCATCGGCCAGGGCGTCGAGGTCGACGGTCACTGGTACTGCGGCGGCCACTGCGCCCGCGCCGAAGGAAGGACGGGCATCGTGGACAAAGTATGACGAGCCGCCCCGTCCGCACGGGGGACCCTCCGTGCCGCACCCCATGGCCCCGGCTGTACGGTCATGGGGTGTACCGCTTCCTGTTGACCCGGCAGTGGGTGATTCTCACCCTCCTCGTCCTGGCCATGATTCCCACGATGGTGGAGCTGGGTTTCTGGCAGTTCCACCGGCATGAACACCGGGTCGAGCAGAACGCGCTGATCACGCGGAACCTGGAGGCGGACCCGGTCCCCGTCACCCGCCTCACCTCTCCCGGGCACACGGTGCCCCGCTCCGACTACTGGCGCGCCGTGACGGCCACGGGGACGTTCGACACCGAGCACGAGGTGGTCGTACGCCGCCGTACCTCGCGGGACGAACGCATCGGCGTACTCGTCCTGACCCCGCTGGACCTCAAGGGCGGGGGCACCGTCCTGGTCAACCGGGGCTGGGTGCCGGCCGCCGCCGACCAGCGGACCTATCCGGAGGTCCCCGCCCCGCCCCGCGGCGAGGTCACCGTCACGGGCCGGCTCAAGGCGGACGAGACGACGGGGGCCAGCGGCATCAAGGACCTCGAGGGCCTGCCGGACCGCCAGGTGATGCTGATGAACAGCTCGCAGCAGTCGCAGTTGCTCGGCCGCCCCGTACTGGGCGGGTACGTCGAGCTGACCGGCCCCGAACCCGCGGACGGCAGCCCCGAGACGATCGCCGCCCCCGACGACAGCTCCATCGGCCCTCACATGGCGTACGCCGTCCAGTGGTGGCTGTTCACCGCAGGGGTCCCCGTCGGCTGGTTCATCCTCGTACGCCGCGAGAAGCGCGACCGCGAAGAGGCCGCCAGGGGCGGCGAGGACGGCGAGAAGGCGGCCCAGCCGGAACCGGCGACCGCCTGAGCTCCGTGCCGCCGGTTCTGTTCGTACCGGTTTCGCTGCTTAACGGGGCCGAGGTCCGGGAAGACGCCACAGCGTGACCCCACCTATCGAGGACTACGCCATCATCGGCGATCTCCAGACGGGCGCCCTGATCGGCAGGAACGGTTCCGTCGACTGGCTGTGTCTGCCCCGCTTCGACTCGGGTGCCTGCTTCGCGGCCCTGCTGGGAGACGAGGAGAACGGCCACTGGCGTATCGCCCCCCAGGGCACGGACAGCACGGAGACCTGCACCCGGCGCGCCTACGTGGACGACTCCCTGGTCCTGGAGACCTTCTGGGAGACCAGGACCGGGACCGTGAAGGTCGTCGACTTCATGCCGCAGCGCGACAAGGCGCCGGACGTCATGCGGATCGTCGAGGGTGTCAGCGGCAGCGTCGACATGAGTTCCGTGCTGCGGCTGCGGTTCGACTTCGGTTCCGTGGTCCCGTGGATGCGCCGCTCGCACGGTCACCGCGTGGCCGTCGCGGGCCCCGACTCCGTCTGGCTGCGCAGCGAGCCGCCGGTCAAGACCTGGGGCCAGGAGTACAGCACGTGCTCCTCCTTCACGGTCGCCGAGGGTGAGTCCGTGGCATTCGTCCTCACCTGGCACCCCTCGCACTCCCCCCGCCCGAAGCTGATCGACCCTTACGAGTCGTTGAAGCACACCCTCGCCGACTGGGCGGAATGGGCCGCGCAGTGCACCTACCACGGCAGGCACCGGCAGGCGGTGCTCCGCTCCCTGATCACCCTGAAGGCGCTCACCTACGCCCCCACCGGCGGAATCGTGGCGGCCCTCACGACCTCGCTGCCCGAGGAGATCGGGGGCGTACGGAACTGGGACTACCGCTACTGCTGGCTGCGGGACTCCACCCTCACCCTCGGGGCCATGATCTCGGCCGGGTACGTGGAGGAGGCGGCTGCGTGGCGGGACTGGCTGCTGCGGGCCGTGGCCGGCGATCCCGCGGACCTCCAGATCATGTACGGCCTCGCCGGTGAGCGCAGACTGCCGGAGACGGAGCTGCCGTGGCTGAGCGGCTACGAGAACTCCGCCCCGGTCCGCACGGGCAACGCGGCGGTACGGCAACGGCAGCTCGATGTGTACGGCGAGGTCATCGACTCGCTCAGGGTGGCCCGTGAGGCCGGTCTCGACGACAAGACGCACGCCTGGAACCTGCAGCTCAGTCTGCTCGGCTTCCTGGAGGCCGCCTGGCGCGAACCGGACGAGGGTCTGTGGGAGGTCCGCGGGGAGCGCCGCCACTTCGTGCACTCCAAGGTGATGGCGTGGGTCGCGGCCGACCGTGCGGTGCGCACCCTGGAGGAGAACCCCGGTCTGCCGGGTGACGCCGACCGGTGGCGGGCGATGCGGGACGCCGTGCACGCGGAAGTCTGCGAGAAGGGTTATGACCCCGTACGCAACACCTTCACCCAGTACTACGGCTCCCAGGAGCTGGACGCCTCGACGCTGCTCATCGTGCGTACCGGCTTCCTGCCCCCCGGCGACCCCAGGGTGATCGGGACCGTCGACGCGGTGCGCAGCGAGCTCGCCCACGACGGTCTGATCCGCCGCTACAGCACCGAGGGCGCGTCGGTGGACGGCCTTCCCGGTGACGAGGGGGCATTCCTCGCATGTTCGTTCTGGCTGGTCGACGCCCTGCTGCGGACGGGCCGCAGGGACGAGGCCGAGGTGCTCTTCGAGCGGCTGCTGGACCTGCGCAACGACGTGGGGCTGCTGGCCGAGGAGTACGACCCGGCGGCCGGGCGCCAGCTCGGCAACTACCCGCAGGCCTTCAGCCACATCGGTCTGGTGAACAGTGCGGTCGACCTGGCCCGTGCGGACTTGGCAGGATAGGACCATGGATCTTGGACTGAAGGACCGTGTGTACATCGTCACCGGTGCGACCCGGGGGCTGGGCAACGCCACCGCGCGTGCTCTCGCCGCCGACGGGGCGAAGGTGGTCATTTCCGGCCGTGACGAGGAGGCCGCCGCCGAGGCAGCCGCCGAGCTGGGCCCCGACGCACTCGGGCTCGGTGCGGACAACGCCGACCCCTTGGCCGCCCGACGCCTGGTGGACGCCGCGAAGGAACGTTTCGGCCGACTGGACGGCATCCTCATCAGCGTCGGCGGCCCCGCGCCGGGCTTCATGGCCGACAACACGGACGACCAGTGGCAGTCGGCCTTCGAGTCGGTGTTCCTCGGTGCCGTACGTCTGGCCCGTACGGCGGCCGAGGCGCTCGGCGAGGGCGGGGTCATCGGCTTCGTGCTCTCCGGATCCGTGCACGAGCCGATCGCCGGTCTGACGATCTCCAACGGACTGCGCCCCGGCCTCGCCGGCTTCGCCAAGTCCCTCGCCGACGAACTGGGCCCGCGCGGCATCCGGGTCGTCGGGGTCCTGCCGTCCCGGATCGACACGGACCGGGTGCGTGAGCTCGACGCCCTGTCCGGCGACGCGGAGGCCTCCCGTACGGCCAACGAGGCGCGTATCCCGCTGCGCCGTTACGGCACCCCGGAGGAGTTCGGGAAGACCTCCGCCTTCCTGCTCTCCCCCGCCGCCTCCTACCTGACGGGCATCATGGTGCCGGTCGACGGCGGCGCCCGGCACGGTTTCTGACGCTCCCGCGCCGACGGACCGCCGCCTGACCCGCTCCGCGCGGTCCTTCGCGCCGTCAGTTCACGCGTTCCGCCCGGTGCTTGACCGCTTTCAGCCGGACCTCGGCGGGCAGTTCGTCCAGCCCCGCCGAGGTCCGGGCGTGTTCCAGGGCCCCCTCGGAAAGGCCACGCAGCGCCGGCCCGGGGGCCGCGTGCGGCTCCATCAGCAGCCGGACCCGGGCCCGCGGTGCGGTGCGCCGGCCGGTCAGCGTGGCCTTGGCGTCGGACACCCCGCCCAGCGCACCCGCCTCGTCGGCCAGCGCGCCCTCCAGAGCCCTGCCGCGCAGCAGCGCGCCCTCGCCGTCGCCACTGTCGACCAGCACCTCGGCGAGGTGCCCCCGGCGCAGTTGGGCCAGGAACCACCACAGCGCGAGCACCACCAGGACGGCGAGGAGCGCGATGACGACGGGCCACCACCAGCCCTCGTCCCGCCACCTGGTCCGGTCGGCCTTGCTGAGCAGCACGTCCTCCGTGCCGTCGAAGGGCAGCCAGGAGGGTACGGACAGACCGAGCCCGGACACGAGGACGGCGGCGCCGAGGACGAGGAGGACCAGTCCTGCCAGACCGAGCAGGACCCGGTTCACGGATCTGATCACGGGGTCACCCCTTCTTCGCAGGTCGGCGTACACGCACGGAGAGGCCGGGCGGCCGGGCCAGACCCAGTTCGCTGACGGCCCTGCCGAGGACGTCGTCCAGGTCGGCCCTGACGTCGTCGAGTTCACGGAAGTGCGAGAGGGCCCGCACGGTCGCCTTGCGCCGTCTCACCTTCACCCGGGCGGACTGCACCCCGGACACCTTCACGGCCCGGTCGCGCAGGACGCGGGCGGCGGCGGTCCGGTCGAGTCCGGCACGTACGCCGGCGTGGTGGCGGCTCATGGGGAGGAGGGCGCGCAGTCCGGGGGTGAGGGCCAGGAGCAGGAGCCAGAGACCGAGTGCGGCCGCGAGGGCGGACCCTGCCAGGACCCACACGTCGTCGAGATGACGGCTCGCCAGGTCGTCGGCGACGGAGCGCCGCCACTGCATGGCGGGGCGGCCGGCCCGCACCGCCGCGATGTCGTAGAGCAGGAGCCCGCAACCGCCGAGGACGATCAGGGCGACCAGCGCCGCGGGGATTCTGCGCCCGGACCAGAACCGGCCCGTCCGGCCGCCCCGGTGGTCCGGTGCGGGGACGGGTTCGTAGGACGAGTCCGACGCGGACCGGTCCGCCTCCAGCACGCCGCCCGGTGGCGCCGGCTCGGTGGTGGACAGGTGCCGCGTACTGTTCTCCGGCTCGTGGGGCTCGGTCATCGGATGCTCCCCTCCGGTGCGGTGCCCGCTCCCGACGGATACAGCCGTTCGACCTGCACCGCCACTTCGGGTACCTCCATCCCCGCCAGGGTTCTTACCCGCTCGGTCACGCGACGGCGCACCGAGCCGCACCGACGGCCGATGTCGCAGGGGTAGGCGAGGTCGAGGCTGACCCGGACCCGCGCGGTGTCCTGGTGCACGGTGACGGTGGCACGCGGCGTGGCGGCGCCCTCGGGCCGTTCGCCGGCCGCCTCCTTGGCCGCCTGGGCGGCGATCTTCGCGACGACCCGGTCGGCGACCCGGGTCTGCCCGCGCCCGGCGGCGTCGACCCGGCCTGTCATCCCCGTCACCGTCGCCGGTCGCCGCGCTCGCGACTCCGGAAGAAGTCGCCGGGTTCCAGGTCGCCGTCCAGGAAGCGGCCGGCGACGAAGCCGACCGCGCCCAGCGCGGCCACCAGAAGAAAGGCCCCGAACCCGCCGAAGTACCCGGCGAAACCGAGTGCCATGCCGGCCACCAGGCCGACCACAGCCATGCTCATCGTGTGCTCCTCAACTGCCGGACGTGACAGATCTACTGAACGCGGGACTCCGACTCGTCCTCGTCGTCCTCCTCGTCGGGCAGTTTCACGTCGCTCACGGCGATGTTGACCTCGACGACCTCCAGGCCGGTCATCCGCTCGACCGCCGCGATGACGTTCTCGCGCACGTCGCGGGCCACTTCTCTGATGGCCACGCCGTAGTCGACGACGATCTCCAGATCGACCGCGGCCTGCGACTCGCCGACCTCCGCCTTGACGCCGCGGGACACGGACTTGTTGCCGCCGGGAACGCGGTCGCGGACCGCGCCGAACGTCCGGGAGAGGCCGCTGCCCATGGCGTGGACACCGGCGATGTCCCGTGCCGCCATTCCGGCGATCTTCTCGACCACACCGTCGGCGATGGTGGTGCGACCGCGGGTCGCGGGGGCTCCCCCGCCGCGCTTGCTGAACTGGCTCTGCCTGCCGTCGTCCCCGCCGGTCACACTGCCGGGGCTGTCGGGCCGGTTCCGCTGTGGGCTCTCGGTCATCGCCGCTCTTCCCTTCGGGGCGGGTTGTACTTCCGTGGCTCACAGTAAGTGCGCTTCCGTGGTCCCGCGCCGTGGATGAGGCAGGGTGGAGCAATGACAACGGCTGACAGCCCGCACCGGGCCGACGGATGGACCGCCGCGGTACGCCAACGGCTCGGTCTGGGCAGATTGCTCCCTCTGGGTGGCCCCGCCGGCGGTTCCTGGATCGCGGAACGAGCGGCGACGACGGTGCTGCGGGACGCCGCCGCCGGAACGGGGGCCGTCCTGGGCACGCTCAGGATCGCCCCTGCCGACGGGGACCACGCCCCGGACCCGGTGGTGCCGGGGCCTCCCAGCGCACTGCCGCCCGGCCCGCTGCGGATCGAGGCCGGTTTCTCCGCGACGGCGCGGCGGCCACTGACCGTGACGGCGGACGCGCTGCGCGCGGCTCTGCTGACGGTGGCGGTCCAGCGGCTCGGTCTGGTGGTCGACGAGGTGGACCTCCGGGTGACGGAGCTGCTGGAGGAGGAGCCGGCGCCGGCCAGGGCTCCGGCCGCCGAGATGCTCGCGGCGGCACCTGAGGGGGCTGCCGCGAGGGCGGCGGCCGGGGTCCCGGGCGTGGTGTCGCTGACGCGGGTACTGGGCGGTGCCGTGCAGCACACGGAGGGGCATGTCCGGCTGGAGCTGGCGACGGCCGGGGACCACCGCGCGTTCGATGTGGCGCAGGCGGTGCGTGAGGCGGTGGCCGGGGCCGTGGAAGGCCGTCCGACGGTCGCCGTGCTGGTCACGGCCGTCGTGGACCGCGCGTGACGCTGCCCCCGCCGGACGGCGGGGGCAGCGTGTGCCGGGTTTCCGTCTTTTCAGTCGGAGAGGCCGGCGAGGTCGCGCAGGCGGCGGCCCTGGGCGGCCCGCTCGGCGGTGCGCTGCTCCTCGTAGTCACGCGAGAGTGCGCCGCTCAGCAGTGCCTTGGTCTCGACGACCGCGTCGCGCGGGGCGGCGAGCAGGGCCGCGGCCAGGTCGGCCCCCGCGGCGTCGAGCTGGTCTGCGGGGACCACGAGGTTGGCGAGACCGGTGCGCTCGGCCTCCTCCGCGTGCACGAAGCGCCCGGTGGCGCAGATCTCGAGCGCGCGGGCGTAACCCACGAGGTTCACCAGGGGGTGGGTGCCCGTGAGGTCGGGGACGAGGCCGAGGCTGGTCTCACGCATCGCGAACTGCACGTCCTCGGCGACGATCCGCAGATCGCAGGCGAGGGCGAGCTGGAAGCCCGCGCCGATCGCGTGTCCCTGGACGGTCGCGATCGACACGATGTCGTTGCGGCGCCACCAGGTGAAGGCCTCCTGGTACTCGGCGATGATCGCGTCGAGCTCGGCTTCCGGGCCGCGCGCCATGTCGAGGAAGGAAGGCTCGCCGTCGAATCCTTCCGGTGCGAATGCCTGCCGGTCGAGGCCCGCGGAGAAGGACTTGCCCTCACCGCGCAGCACGACGACCCGCACACTGCCGGGGAGCGCCCGTCCGGCCTCTGCCAACGCCCGCCACAGAGCGGGAGACTGAGCGTTGCGCTTGGCCGGGTTGGTGAGCGTCACCGTGGCAACCGCGTCTTCGACGGTGAGCCGTACGCCATCCTTGTCGAGCACGGAGTCGAGCGAGGTCATGGAGGCCTCCGGATCGGGTGCAGTCAGCACTTACTGGCAAGTAACTGAACAGTAACCACCCGGGCGACCTGACGATCGACCGGGTGGCCACCCGGTGTTCCGGTGAGCCCCGGAGCCGGCCTCGGCCGTCCCCGGGCCGCTGCCCGCCGTCAGGCCGAAGCGGCCTTCTTGCCTCGAGTAGCCCCGCCGCGTCCCCGCAGCGTGACTCCGGACTCGCTGAGCATCCGGTGGACGAATCCGTAGGAGCGGCCGGTTTCCTCGGCCAGCGCCCGGATGCTTGCACCGGAGTCGTACTTCTTCTTCAGGTCTGCCGCGAGCTTGTCGCGCGCGGCGCCGGTCACCCGGCTGCCCTTCTTCAGAGTCTCGGCCACCCGTGCCTCCTCAAGGAAGTGCGCTCTGAACTCTCATGATCACCCCTTCCCGGCTTCATGGCCACCCATTCGGCAAGGTATGTACGGCGGGATTCACCGCCCCGAAGCGGTCCGACACAAATGGAACTCAGAATTCCAGGGTGTCTCGCGGCCCCGTGGGGCGGAGTGCGGGGAGAAGAGGCAGGTCAGAGCCGTACCTGGTGGGGCGGCCCGAAACGAGTGCGCCCGGCAGATAGCCGCCGGGCGCCGCGCCGGGGTACGAGACCCGCTCACCCAGATGACGGATCACCGATGGGCCGAATGATCCAGACGCGTTGGATCACCGGGCTTCTCCCCGGACCCGGGGGCGCGTGCGGGTCAGGCGAGGGCGACCAGGTCCCGGTAGTCCGCACCCCAGAGGTCCTCGACCCCGTCGGGCAGCAGGATGATCCGCTCCGGCTGGAGCGCCTCGACCGCGCCCTCGTCGTGGGTGACGAGGACGACGGCACCCTTGTACGTGCGCAGGGCCCCGAGGATCTCCTCGCGGCTGGCCGGGTCGAGGTTGTTCGTCGGCTCGTCGAGCAGCAGCACGTTGGCGGAGGAGACGACGAGCGTCGCCAGGGCGAGCCGGGTCTTCTCCCCGCCGGAGAGCACTCCGGCGGGCTTGTCCACGTCGTCACCGGAGAAGAGGAAGGATCCGAGGGTCTTGCGTACCTCGACGAGATCGAGGTCGGGCGCCGCGGAGCGCATGTTCTCCAGGACCGTGCGCTCCGGGTCCAGGGTCTCGTGCTCCTGGGCGTAGTAGCCGAGCTTGAGGCCGTGTCCCTCGATGACCTGGCCGGTGTCGGGCTTCTCGGCGCCGCCGAGGAGCCGCAGCAGCGTGGTCTTGCCCGCACCGTTGAGCCCGAGGATGACGACGCGTGACCCCTTGTCGATGGCGAGGTCGACGTCGGTGAAGATCTCCAGTGAGCCGTAGGACTTGGACAGGCCCTCGGCCATCAGCGGGGTCTTGCCGCACGGGGACGGGTCCGGGAAGCGCAGCTTCGCCACCTTGTCGGAGACCCGCACGGCCTCCAGCCCCGAGAGCAGACGGTCGGCCCGCTTGGCCATGTTCTGGGCCGCGACGGTCTTGGTCGCCTTGGCGCGCATCTTGTCGGCTTGCGCGTTGAGGGTCGCGGCCTTCTTCTCGGCGTTCTGACGCTCGCGCTTGCGGCGCTTCTCGTCGGCCTCGCGCTGCTGCTGGTAGAGCTTCCAGCCCATGTTGTAGATGTCGATCTGCGCGCGGTTGGCGTCGAGGTAGAACACCTTGTTGACCACCGTCTCGACGAGCTCGACATCGTGGGAGATCACGATGAAGCCGCCGCGGTACGTCTTGAGGTAGTCGCGCAGCCAGACGATCGAGTCCGCGTCGAGGTGGTTGGTGGGCTCGTCCAGGAGCAGGGTGTCGGCGTCCGAGAACAGGATGCGGGCGAGCTCGACACGGCGGCGCTGGCCGCCGGAGAGGGTGTGCAGGGGCTGGCCGAGCACCCGGTCGGGCAGGCTGAGCGCGGCGGCGATGGTGGCGGCCTCGGCCTCGGCGGCGTACCCGCCCTTGGTGAGGAACTCCGTCTCCAGTCGCTCGTAGCGCTTCATCGCCTTCTCGCGGGTGGCGCCCTTGCCGTTCGCCATCCGCTCCTCGTTCTCCCGCATCTTGCGCAGGATCTCGTCGAGTCCGCGGGCCGAGAGGATGCGGTCGCGGGCCAGGACGTCGAGGTCGCCGGTGCGGGGGTCCTGCGGGAGGTAGCCGACCTCGCCGCTGTTGGTGATGGTGCCGCCGGCCGGCGTCCCCTCACCCGCAAGGCACTTGGTGAGCGTGGTCTTGCCCGCGCCGTTGCGGCCGACCAGGCCGATGCGGTCGCCCTTGGCGATGCGGAAGGAGGCGGACTCGATGAGGATGCGTGCGCCGGCGCGCAGCTCGATGCCGGAAGCGGTGATCACGGAAATACTCCAGGGCGGTATGGACGGCGGAGGGACAGCGGGCTCACGACTCGACGCCGCCTAATGCACAAGGAGAATTGCCATGGGACTCAGTCTACTGGCGGTGTCCACCTGCTTTTCGTCATGCTCCTGCCCCGTCGGCGCGGCGCCGCGGGTGCGCCACCCGGCGGTGCCGGCCCGTCTGCCACCCCGCCACCGGCACCGGCCGCGCTTTCGCGGAGGTGGCCTGCGACCGGCGGGGCAGCGAGACGGAGATCACGTCGAAAGGCGTCCGTGAGCGGGAGACCGGGGTGCCGTCGCGGGTCCCGGAGTATCACCGGGGAAGCGGTGCACGAAGGGAGGAACGGCAGCGTCCCCCGTGCCGAGCCGCCCTGCGGCAACAACGGGGCGAGGACCGCTTCGGAGGGGTGCGGGCGCCTTCGCCCAGGCGATGGCGGGCACCGGGACGGAGGCCCTGCTGCCCGCCCGCCGGGGCCGCGGCTCGCGCGGCTGCGCGGCGCGGGGCCCGGAGGGCGGCGTCCGGAGCTCCGGGCCCCGCTCCCCTCGGACCGGGCCTCGCCCGGGACTTCGCGGGCCTCGCGGTCACACCCCGCCGTTGTGCACCTGGAAGGCGGCGCGGCGTACGGCTTTGGCGAGGGCCGGGTCCGGGTGGGCGGCGGCCAGGGCGACCAGCACCTGGACGGTCCGCGGGTGCCCTACGGCCCGTACCTCGTCCAGGAGCGCGGGGACCGTGCCCTGGACGGCCGAATCGAGATGACGGACCAGCAGGCCCGTCTCGCCGTGGTCGGCCACGGCCGCGGCGGTGTCCACCCAGAGCCAGGTGGCTTCCTCACGGCTGAGGACGTCCTGGGCGTCGTCCGGGTCGGTGCCCTCGTACTCGGCGAGCCAGAGCAGTGCGTACGGACGCAGCGGCGCTTCGGTGGCGACGGAGCGGACGACGGGCTCCGCGGGGGCCCCTACGACGCGCAGGGCCTCGAAGGCGAGGCCGCGCAGCAGGGCGTCCTCGCCTCGGGCGACGGCCAGCAGTTCGGTCACGGCGCTGCCGACGGGCCGGGCGGCGAGCCAGGCCCGGTATTCGGCGCGGGCCGGGCCAGGGGTGAGCCGTGCGCAGCCGAGCAGCATGTCGGCCGCGGACTGCTCGATGTTTCCGGCCGGGCTCTGGGCGGCGACGCAGATCTGCTCCAGCTTGACCCAGACCGCCCAGTTGCCCAGCGGGGTGAGAGTGGCGTGACCCGGGCCGAGCGTGAGGGCGCCGACGGAGGCGAGACCCTCCAGGGCCCAGTCGAGCAGCAGCGCGTTGAGGTCGGCGGGCCGCCCCCCGGCGGGGGCGGGCTGCTCCTGCTGACCGTACGGCACCTCGCAGCGTTCCTCGTGGAGTTCCGCGACGCGCTGTCCGAGCAGGTCGAGGAGCGCGGGCACGGTGACCGGCCCCGCCGAGAGCTGGAGGAGGGAGAGCACCTGGGGCACGGCCTCGACGGCCTCCGCCACGGCGGTGGCCTCGATGCCCTCGGGCGAGGCGTGGACGAGCGACCAGGCGTCGAAGAGCGCCACCCAGCCGCGGAGCACGGCCGAATCGTCACGGTCCCAGGCGCGCAGCCGCCATCCGGGGCGGGCGGTGTCGCCGTGCAGTTCGATGAGCCCGGCCAGCCTGGCCCGGTCCCAGCCGGTCCGCACCTGGGCCGGGGACAGTTCGAGCGCGGCGGCGGCCCGTTCCAGGACCTGGGCGGCGAGCGGGGCGGAGCCCGGGCTCGTGCCGTCCGCGGCCCAGCGGGCGATCCGCACGGCGTCGGCCAGTACGGCCCTGGCCTGGCGTGCCAGTTCCGCCGGGGGCGGTGTGCCCTCGGGTGGGCGGGGCGCCGGCCTGGTGCGCCGGGTCGTCACGGCCTTACGGGCGGTCGCCTGGGGTCGCGGGCGGACAAGTCGCAGCCTGGAGTCGCGCGGGGTACGGGACGTCACGAGGAGCAGTCTTGCCTCTGACGGGCCGAAAGCCCAAACGGAAGCCGTGTCACCGGGGTTCGAAGGGCTTCGGGGCCGGGCACCAACCGGGCGGTTCCGGCCCATCAGCTCACATCAGGGGCGTGAGGAAGCGCCGTAGCGCCTCTTCGTAGCCGGTGGGGTCGGCATTCCACATCGCCGCATGCGGAGCCTGCGGTACGGAGTGGAGGCTCACCAGGTCGGGGCGGCGTGCGGCGAGCTCCCTGGACGGCTCCCAGGGGGCCAGGGTGTCGTCGGGGCCGTGGACGATCAGGGTGGGGGCGTGCAGGGCCGTCGGCACCGAGGTGTCCAGGAGCCGGGCGCCGTGCAGCCCGGTCTGGCCCTGGGCCGCCCGGACGGCGAGGGGCAGCAGCGCGGAGGGGACGCCCCGGGCCGAGGCGAGAGCGCGCAGGGTGGTCTTCCAGTCCATGACCGGGGAGTCGAGGACGAGGCCGCGGATGCGGTCGCGGAGGGCGGAGTTGACGGCCGCGTGCAGGGCCATCGAGGCGCCGGACGACCAGCCGTGGAGGATGACGTCCTCGGCCCCGTAGCGCACGGCGTAGCGGATGGCGGCGTCGAGGTCGCGCCATTCGGACTCGCCGAGGTGGGCGAGTCCGTCCGGGGAGCGCGGGGCGCCCGCGTCACCGCGGTAGGCGAGGGCGAGCACGGGGAACTGCTGGGCGTGCAGGAATCCCATCAGGTTCATGGGGTGGTCCCGGGTGGTGCCGAGGCCGTGCACGGCGATCACCCAGGTGTCGCGGGCACCGGGGACGAACCAGGCGGGCAGGGCGCCGAGCTCGCCGGGGACCTCGGCCTCCTTGTACGTGAGGCCGAGGGCGGTGAGCGGGTCACCGCGGTGGAGCTCCGGGGTGAGGCGGACCTTGGCGCCCCGCTTGAGGCTGCCGAGGGTCACGCCTTCCAGCCGGCGTACGACGGTGTCGGCCGAACCGTGGGGCGCCTGCTCCGTCACCGGGCCGACCACCGCGTGGACCCCGCGCCCGGTGAGCCCGTACGTGCCGGGGCGCAGCGCGGAGAAGGAGCGGGTCAGGGCGATCCGCCCGGCCGCCGTGGCGTGGACGGTGAGTCGGCGGTCGGCCGGGAAGGGGCGTGGCGAGGCCGCCCCGAGAGCGGCGTCGCTGGCGTAGCGGCCGGCGGCGACCGCTGCCGCGCCGACGCCGAGGACCGAGGTGGCGGCCACTGCCGCCGCTGTTGCCGGGCGCACGGCACCAGTGTCCTGGGCGGCGGCGCCGACGGCCAGTAGGCAACGGCCGTACGGGGTGGCGCCGGGCTCAGCCGGGCTGGCCGTACCCCTCCAGGGCGTCCTGCACGTCGCGCAGCTGGGCCGGGGTGAGGAGGGACGGCCGGTGGCCGGGCACCGAGCTCGCGGTGAGCCAGAGCCTGCACATCCACTCGAGCTGGGCGGTGCGGTCGTAGGCCTCGTCGAGGGTGCTCCCGTAGGTGACCGTGCCGTGGTTCTGCAGCAGGCAGCCGGTGCGCCCGCGCAGGGCGGCCAGCATGTTGCCGGCGAGTTCCGGCGTCCCGTAGCGCGCGTAGGCGGCGGTGCGGACGGGGCCGCCGAGCAGGGCGGCGGCGTAGTGGACGAGCGGTATCTCGGTGACGAGGGTGGAGACGGCCGTGGCGTGCACCGCGTGGGTGTGGACGACGGCCGCGGCGTCGCTGTGGCGGTAGACGGCCAGGTGGAGCGGGAGCTCGCTGGTGGGGGCCAGCTCGCCGAGGACCTGGCGTCCTTCGAGGTCGACGCCGACCGCGTCCCCGGGGCCGAGCCGGTCGTAGGGCACCCCGCTGGGGGTGACCAGGACGAGTCCGCCGGCCCGGGCCGAGACGTTGCCCGAGGTGCCGACGACCAGGCCCTCCGCCGCCGTTCTCCGGGCCGTCGCCACGACACCGTCCCACGCCTGTCGGATCGCGTCCTCGTCCACGTCACTCATGCGGTGATCCTAGGGTCACGTGACCGAGGTCTCTTCGGAGGGACACCCGGGCAGGACGCCGGTTGACGGCCGCGGGGCCGATACCGGGCGGAGACCGGGCGGGTGCCGGTTCCCGCACCGGTCCGGGGATCTCCGGCGCACCCTCCACGCACACAAGCGGAACCGGCGCATGCGGTTGGGGTCACCGTGACGCCCTGCCCAGTTCACCTTCCGTTCATCCTGGTTGCTTACGTTCCACGTGCCAATGACGTCGAACGATTGCCTGGGTAAATGGAACACATCACGCTGCTGCTCGCGATCGTGATCGTGACAGCTCTCGTGTTCGATTTCACGAACGGTTTCCACGACACCGCCAACGCGATGGCCACCACCATCTCGACCGGCGCTCTCAAGCCCAAGACAGCGGTGGCCATGTCCGCCGTTCTCAACCTCGTAGGCGCGTTCCTGTCGGTGGAGGTCGCCAAGACGATCTCCGGCGGCATCATCAATGAGGACGGTCTCAGAACCGAGGTCATCTTCGCCGCGCTCGTCGGCGCCATCCTGTGGAATCTGCTGACCTGGCTGGTCGGCCTGCCCTCCAGTTCCTCCCACGCGCTCTTCGGCGGTCTCATCGGCGCCGCGGTCATGTCGGCCGGGTGGTCCTCGATCGACGGCGGCACCGTCGTCACCAAGGTCCTGCTGCCCGCGGTCGCCGCGCCGCTCGTCGCCGGTGTCGCCGCGCTGCTGGCCACGAGGCTGACGTACCGCCTCAACCGGAAGATCACCGACGAGGCCCAGCTGAAGTCGACCGCCAAGGGTTACCGCGCCGGCCAGATCGCCTCGGCCGGTCTCGTCTCGCTCGCCCACGGCACCAACGACGCGCAGAAGACCATGGGCATCATCACCCTGGCCCTGGTCACCGGCGGGGTCCTCGCCCCCGGCTCCAACCCGCCGGTCTGGGTCATCGCCTCCGCCGGTATCGCCATCGCGCTGGGCACCTATCTCGGCGGCTGGCGCATCATCCGCACCATGGGCAGCGGTCTCACCGACCTCCGCCCGCCGCAGGGCTTCGCGGCCCAGACGAGCGCGGCCACGGTCATCCTGGCCTCCTCGCACCTCGGTTTCTCGCTCTCCACCACGCAGTCGTGCTCCGGGGCCGTCATGGGCGCGGGTCTCGGCCGCAAGGGCGGCACGGTCCGCTGGTCCACCGCCACCCGGATGTTCGTCGCGTGGGGCCTGACCCTGCCGGCCGCCGGTCTGATCGGGGCGGGCGCCGAGTTCCTGACCAAGCAGGGCCCCTGGGGTGTCGCGGTGGTCGCCGTGATCCTCGTCGCCGGCTCCGCCGCCATCTGGCTGCTGTCGCGCCGCAAGCCGGTCGACCACACCAACGTGAACGCGGACACCGAGCCCGCGGGCATCGTCACCACCGCCATCTCGGCGGTCAGCCCGCCGCCCGCCGGTACCCTCCCGCCGGACCTCAAGACCACCATCCCGGCCCCGGTTCCCACGGCCGGAACCCCGGCCGACCCGGCCACGGTGTAAGGACAGATCCGCATGAACATCGACTGGGCAGCTCTCGCATCCGTCTTCGGCGTCAGCCTCGTGGTCACCGTCGCACTGGTCGGCCTCTTCACCCTCGGCATCACGGGCCTGGCGAAGCAGGTCCCCACGGCGCAGGGGGCCGGCGGTGCCGGCGTCCTGGTGCGCACCGGCGCGTACGCCTGCTTCGGGCTGTGCGTGGCGGCGGTCGCGTACGGGATCTATCTGATCGTCGCCTGACCGCTCCCACGTGGACACCCACCGGGCCGGACACACCACGTGTGTCCGGCCCGGTGTGCGTCTGAGCACACCGAAGCCCCGCAGGTCAACGGCAGGTTGACGGGCATTCGTGGGGCATGGTGGACTGCCGGAGCCGTTTACGGCGACAGGAGAGGAAGCCGGTGCGAGTCCGGCGCGGTCCCGCCACTGTCACCGGGGAGCAGCCTCCGTACGGAAGTCACGGTCCGCCACCGCGGACTGGAAGGCCGGGGGGGAACTGCGGATCCGGGAGCCAGGAGACTCTCGTCGCCGGTCACGTCGAACCAGGGCGCGGACCCTGAGTGAGGACATACGTCATGCCTGGCTGCCCCGTGTCGGTCGCTGCACCACCTGCCTCGAAGCCCCGTCGAGGCGCGACGGCCGGCTGAGCGGTGCGAGCCGACCGCATCTTCGCGTACGGCGCCGCCGCCGGCCTGGTCGGCGACCTGCTGCTCGGTGATCCCCGGCGGGGCCACCCCGTCGCCGCCTTCGGGCGCGCCGCGGCGGGCGCCGAGAACCGGCTGTGGCGCGATCACCGCGGCTGGGGCGCCCTGCACACGCTCGTCTGCGCCGGCGGCGCCACGGGCGCCGCCGCGCTGGCCGCCCGCGCCGTACGGAACCGTCCCGCCGCCGCCGTGGCGCTGACCGCCGCCGCCACCTGGTCGGTCGTCGGGGGCACCTCGCTGGGGCGCGAGGCGCGCGCCGTCGGCGGGGCACTGGCCGCCGGGGACATCGAGCTGGCCCGGGAGCGGCTGCCGCATCTGTGCGGCCGCGATCCGCAGGCCCTGGACGGACAGCAGATCGCCCGTGCGGTGGTGGAGTCCGTCGCCGAGAACACCTCCGACGCCGTCGTGGGAGCCCTTGTGTGGGGCGCGCTCGGCGGAGTGCCCGGGCTCGTCGGCTTCCGGGCCGTCAACACGCTCGACGCGATGGTCGGGCACAAGTCGCCCCGCTACCGGCGCTACGGCTGGGCCTCGGCCCGGCTCGACGACGTCGCCGGCTGGCCCGGGGCCCGGCTCACCGCGGTGCTGGCC
This sequence comes from Streptomyces sp. NPDC014623, assembly GCF_043088245.1. NCBI lineage: Bacteria > Bacillati > Actinomycetota > Actinomycetes > Kitasatosporales > Streptomycetaceae > Streptomyces > Streptomyces sp. NPDC014623. Next base: position 52,286 of record NZ_JBIBZU010000029.1, read on the forward strand.
GTGGCCGCCGGGGGGCGCCCCCGCGAGGCCGTCCGGGCCTGGCGGGCCGACGCGGGCAGGCACCCCAGCCCCAACGCGGGCCCGGTGGAGGCCTCGTTCGCGGGAGCGCTCGGGGTACGGCTCGGCGGCACCCTCGCGTACGGCGGGCGGGTCGAGCACCGGCCGGTGCTCAACGGCGAGGCCGGCCGGGACGTGCGGGTCACGGACATCGAACGCGCGGTGCGGCTGTCGCGCCGGGTGAGTGTGCTGGCCCTCGCCGTGTGCGCGGCGGGGCGGCTGGCCATGGGACGGAGAGCCGGATGAGCGGCGGACTGCTGGTCGCGGGGACCACTTCGGACGCGGGCAAGAGCGTCGTCACGGCCGGGATCTGCCGGTGGCTGGTGCGCCGGGGGGTGAAGGTCGCGCCGTTCAAGGCGCAGAACATGTCGCTGAACTCGTTCGTCACCCGGGAGGGGGCGGAGATCGGCCGCGCCCAGGCGATGCAGGCGCAGGCCGCCCGGGTGGAGCCGTCCGCGCTGATGAACCCGGTGCTGCTCAAGCCCGGCGGTGACCGGTCGAGCCAGGTCGTCCTGATGGGGAAGCCGGTCGGCGAGATGAGTGCGCGCGGTTACCACGGGGGGCGGCAGGAAGCCCTCCTCGGGACGGTCGTGGACTGTCTGGAGCAGCTGCGGGCCACCTATGACGCGGTGATCTGCGAGGGGGCGGGCAGTCCGGCCGAGATCAATCTGCGGCGCACGGACATCGTGAACATGGGTGTCGCGCGGGCCGCGCGCTTTCCCGTGCTGGTGGTCGGCGACATCGACCGGGGCGGTGTGTTCGCCTCGTTCTTCGGTACGACGGCGCTGCTGAGCCCCGAGGACCAGTCGCTGGTCGCCGGGTACCTCGTCAACAAGTTCCGCGGTGACGTGTCACTGCTGGAGCCCGGTCTCGACATGCTGCTGGGGCTCACGGGGCGGCCGACGTACGGGGTGCTTCCCTACGCCCATGGCCTGGGCATCGACGAGGAGGACGGGCTGCGGGTGTCGATGCGCGGCGCCGTACGGGAGTCGGTCGTGGCGCCGCCGCACGGCGAGGACGTGCTGCGGGTCGCGGTGTGCGCCGTCCCGTTGATGTCGAACTTCACCGATGTGGACGCGCTGGCGGCCGAGCCGGGTGTGGTCGTGCGGTTCGTGGACCGGGCGGAGGAGCTCACCGACGCGGACCTCGTGATCGTGCCCGGGACGCGGGGCACCGTGAAGGCGCTGGCGTGGCTGCGCGAGCGGGGACTGGCCGGCGCGCTGCTGCGGAGGGCCGCCGAGGGGCGGCCGGTGCTGGGGATCTGCGGCGGCTTCCAGGTGCTGGGCGAGCGCATCGAGGACGACGTGGAGTCGCGGGCCGGCTTGGTCGAGGGACTCGGTCTGCTGCCGGTACGGGTCCGCTTCGGCCGGGAGAAGGTCCTGGCCAGGCCCGTGGGATCGGCGCTCGGGGAGACGGTGGAGGGGTACGAGATCCATCACGGGGTCGCCGAGGTGAGCGGCGGCGAGCCGTTCCTGGACGGGTGCCGGGTGGGTTCGGTCTGGGGGACGCACTGGCACGGGTCGCTGGAGAGCGACGCGTTCCGGCGCGCGTTCCTGGGCGAGGTGGCGCGGGCCGCGGGACGGCGGTTCACGGCGGCGCCCGACACGGGTTTCGGGGCGTTGCGGGAGGAACAGCTGGACCGGCTGGGGGACCTGATCGAGGAACACGCGGACACCGACGCGCTGTGGCGGCTGATCGAGACCGGCGTGCCCGGGGGGCTGCCGTTCCTCCCGCCCGGCGCGCCGCCGGTGCCGGAGGCGCCGGGCGCAAAGGCGCCTGCGGCGGGGCTGTCCCCCCGCCCCGCCCCTTCCCGTGACAGGGGCTCCGCCCCGGACCCCGGCCCTCGGACTCCCCCGGACCTCGACCGGGGGGACCCGCACGGGCCCGAGTTGTTGCCCCGCACTCCGGAAGCCCGGGTGGATCCCGGGGCCGGCACCGATGTTTCTGTGAACGAGGAGGCCCTGTGAGTACGCCGTATCCCTTCACCGCCATCGTGGGGCAGGACGATCTGCGGCTCGGGCTCCTGCTCAACGCCGTCAGTCCCGCCGTCGGCGGGGTCCTGGTCCGGGGTGAGAAGGGCACCGCCAAGTCCACCGCCGTGCGGGCGCTCGCCGCGCTGATGCCCGAGGTCGCCGTCGTGGCCGGGTGCCGCTTCTCGTGCGAGCCGGCAGCGCCTGATCCGGCGTGCCCCGACGGCCCCCACGAGACGGGTACGGGCGTGTCGCGTCCGGCGCGGACCGTGGAGCTTCCGGTCGGCGCGTCGGAGGACCGGCTGGTCGGGGCGCTCGACATCGAACGGGCCCTCTCGGAGGGTGTGAAGGCCTTCGAGCCGGGTCTCCTCGCCGAGGCCCACCGCGGGATCCTGTACGTCGACGAGGTCAACCTCCTTCATGACCACCTGGTGGACCTGCTGCTCGACGCGGCGGCCATGGGCGCCTCCTACGTCGAGCGTGAGGGCGTCTCCGTCCGTCACGCGGCCCGCTTCCTGCTGGTCGGGACGATGAACCCGGAGGAGGGCGAGCTCCGGCCGCAGTTGCTGGACCGCTTCGGGCTGACCGTCGAGGTGGCCGCCTCGCGTGAGACGGACCTGCGCGTCGAGGTCGTGCGGCGCAGGCTCGCCCACGACGACGACCCGGCCGCCTTCGCCGCGCGGTGGGCCGACGAGGAGGCCGCGTTGCGGGAGCGGATCGTCGCCGCGCGCGCCCTGCTCCCCCGTGTGGTGCTCGGCGACGGCGTGTTGCGGCAGATCGCGGCGACGTGTGCGGCGTTCGAGGTCGACGGGATGCGAGCCGACATCGTCATGGCCCGCACGGCGACGGCGCTGGCGGCGTGGGCGGGGCGTGAGGAGGTCGTCGCGGACGACGTGCGGCAGGCCGCGCTCCTGGCACTCCCCCACCGGCGCCGGCGCAATCCGTTCGATGCGCCCGGGCTGGACGAGGACAAGCTGGACGAGGCCCTCCGGGACGCGGAGGACGAGGACGGCCGGGGTGACGACGATCCGGACCCCGACGGGCCCGGTGGCGGGGTGCCCCCGCAGGGCGGCGGCCCCGACGACGGCGGTACGGACGCGGCCGGCCCCGACGACGGCGGCTCCGGCGCGCCCGGCCGGGAGGAGGCCGGGAGCGGCGACGCGCCCGCGCCGGGCGGGGGGCCCGGTGAGCAGCAGCCCGTGCGGGCCGGCGAGCCGTTCCGCACGAAGATGCTCAGTGTGCCCGGACTCGGTGAGGGAGCGGCCGGGCGGCGGTCCAGGGCGCGTACCGAGCACGGCCGGACCACCGGGTCGCGGCGGCCCGAGGGCGCCCTGACGAAGCTGCACCTCGCGGCGACCGTACAGGCCGCGGCACCGCACCAGCGGGCGCGCGGCCGGTCGGGGCGGGGTCTGGTCGTACGGCGTGACGATCTGCGGCAGGCGACGCGGGAGGGGCGCGAGGGCAATCTCGTGCTGTTCGTCGTGGACGCCTCCGGGTCGATGGCGGCCCGGCAGCGGATGAGTGCCGTGAAGGGGGCGGTGATGTCGCTGCTCCTGGACGCCTACCAGCGCCGGGACAAGGTCGGTCTGGTCACCTTCCGGGGCAAGGACGCCGAGGTGGTGCTGCCGCCCACCTCGTCGGTGGACGCGGCGGCGGCACGGCTGGAGGCGCTGCCGACCGGCGGACGGACCCCGCTGGCCGCCGGGCTGCTCAAGGCGCACGACGTGCTGCGGGTCGAGCGGCTGCGCGATCCGTCGCGGCGGCCCCTGCTCGTCGTGGTGACGGACGGCCGGGCCACCGGGGGCGTCGACCCGGTGGCGCTGGCGGCGCGGGCCGGGCGGCTGCACGCCTCCGAGGGCACCGCGTCGGTCGTCGTGGACTGCGAGTCGGGGTTCGTACGCCTCGGTCTCGCCGCACAGCTCGCACGGGATCTGGGAGGCGGCGCGGTCACGCTCGACGAGCTGCGCGCCGACTCGATCGCCGGGCTGGTCAAGGACATCACTGCTGCCGGGAGGGCCGCTTAATGCCACAGGGACAGCCGGTATCGGTACCGGACGACGGGCTGACGACACGTCAGCGGAGGAACCGTCCGCTGTTGTTCGTCCACACGGGCACCGGCAAGGGAAAATCGACGGCGGCCTTCGGGCTGGCGCTGCGGGCCTGGAACCAGGGCTGGCCGATCGGGGTGTTCCAGTTCGTGAAGTCGGCGAAGTGGAAGGTCGGCGAGGAGAACGCGCTCAAGGTGCTCGGGGCGAGCGGCGAGGGCGGCACCGTCGACTGGCACAAGATGGGCGAGGGCTGGTCATGGGTCCAGCGCGGCATCCACGGTGACAACTCCGACAACGAGGAGAAGGCCCGCGAAGGGTGGGAGCAGGTCAAGCGTGACCTGGCCGCCGAGACGTACAAGCTGTACGTGCTCGACGAGTTCGCCTATCCGATGCACTGGGGCTGGATCGACACCGACGAGGTCGTCGAGGTGATGCGGGGACGTCCGGGCACGCAGCACGTGGTGATCACGGGGCGGAACGCTCCGCAGAAGCTGATCGAGGCCGCCGACCTGGTGACCGACATGTCGAAGGTCAAGCACCCGATGGACGCCGGCCAGAAGGGCCAGAGAGGCATCGAGTGGTGAGCGTTCCTCGTCTGGTCGTCGCGGCGCCCGCCTCGGGCAGCGGCAAGACCACGGTCGCCACGGGCCTGATGGCGGCCTTCGCGGGGCGCGGGCTCGCGGTGTCCCCGCACAAGGTGGGCCCCGACTACATCGACCCGGGTTACCACGCGCTGGCCACCGGGCGCCCGGGGCGCAACCTCGACGCGTACATGTGCGGGCCCGGTCTGATCGCCCCGCTGTTCACGCACGGGGCGAGCGGCTGCGACCTGGCCGTCGTCGAAGGGGTGATGGGGCTGTACGACGGGGCCTCGGGGCAGGGTGAACTCGCCTCGACCGCCCAGGTGTCCAAGCTGCTGCGGGCGCCCGTCGTGTTGGTCGTCGACGCGTCCTCGCAGTCGCGTTCGGTCGCGGCCCTCGTGCACGGTTTCGCCTCCTGGGACCCCGAGGTGCGGATCGGCGGGGTGATCCTGAACAAGGTGGCCTCCGACCGCCATGAGGCGCTGCTCCGGGAGGCGCTCGACGAGTCGGGGCTGCCGGTGCTCGGGGTGCTGCGGCGGGCCCCGCAGGTGGCGACCCCCTCACGCCACCTGGGCCTGGTCCCGGTGGCCGAGCGGCAGGCCGACGCCCTGGACGCCGTACGGGCCATGGGTGAGCGCGTCCGGGAGGGCTGCGACCTGGACGCCCTGCTGGCGCTGGCCCGTTCGGCGCCCGCCCTGCCCGACGAGGCGTGGGGGCCGGAGCACCGCCCAGGGCCGGGGGTCCGGCCGGTGGTGGCCGTGGCGGGCGGCGCGGCTTTCACGTTCGCCTACGCGGAGCACGCCGAGTTGCTGACGGCGGCGGGCGCGGAGGTGGTCGTCTTCGATCCCCTGCGCGACGAGAAGCTGCCCGTGGGCACGGCGGGGCTGGTCATCGGCGGCGGCTTCCCCGAGGTGTACGCGCCGGAGCTGTCGGCGAACGAGCCGCTGCGCCGGGCGGTCACGGAGCTGGCCCTGTCCGGCGCCCCGGTGGCCGCGGAGTGCGCGGGGCTGCTCTATCTGGCCCGCGAGCTGGACGGCCGGCCGATGTGCGGGGTACTGGACGCGTCGGCCCGGATGTCCGAGCGGCTGACGCTCGGCTACCGGCAGGCGGTGGCGGTGTCCGACAGCGTGCTGGCCGTGTCCGGGACCCGGCTGCGCGGACACGAGTTCCACCGGACGGTGCTGGAGCCCGGGGCCGGGGCGACGCCCGCCTGGGGCCTGCACCAGCCGGAGCGGCGGGTGGAGGGCTTCGTGCAGCAGGGCGTGCACGCGAGTTACCTGCACACGCACTGGGCGTCGGCGCCGGGCGTGGCCCGTCGTTTCGTGGAGCAGTGCCGGGGGTGACGTCACTCCGCTCCGGTGGGCCGGTGGCGGGGGTGACGTCACTCCGCGATGCCGACGACCAGCCAGATGAAGCCCACCCCGGTGACGGTGCACAGCAGCGTGGAGCGGGCCGGGTGGTCGTGGTGCGCCTCGGGGAGGATCTCCGCCGCGGCGAGGTAGAGGAGCGCCCCGCCGAAGAAGCCGAGATAGCAGCCGAGCAGTTCCTCCGGAAGGGTGAACAGCAGAGTGGTCGCGGCGCCCACGATCGGGGCCAGGGCGTCCGCGTACAGCATCAGGAACGCCTTGCGGCGGGCGTTCCCGTAGAGGCTGGTGATCGTGTACGTGTTGAATCCGTCGGCGAAGTCGTGGGTGATGACGGCGAGCGCGACAGCAGCTCCCATTCCGCCACCGATCTGGAACGCGGCACCGAGCGCGACGCCGTCCATCAGGCTGTGCCCCACCATCGCGGCCGCCGCCGTCAGCCCGACCTGCGGCACCCGTTCCTCGCCCGCCCCGTGTGCCGCCTGCCGTACGGCGAGGGAACGCTCGACAAGATGGGCCGTCAGGAAGCCGCCCACGAACAGCAGCAGGGCCGCCGGCACGCCGAAGACCACACCGCCCGCGGCTTCCATCGCCTCGGGCAGCAGGTCGAGGCCGACGACGCCCAGCATCAGCCCGCCGGCGAAGCCGAGCACGAGGTGCCGGCGGTCACTGACGCGCTGTGCGACCCAGCCGCCCGCCAGGGTCATCAGGAACGCGCCGAGCGCGACGAATACCGCCATGGGCCCTTGCTAACGGATCACCCCCTCCTCCCGCACCTCGGGCACCCCTTACCTGTGTTCCCGCCCCCACCCCCCTGACCCCCTCGTCCGTGTGTGTGAAAGGACTTCCCCTCATGACCCGTGCGGCGCTCGTCGTCGGCGTCGGTGCCCGTCGCGGCGTCACGGCCGAGGAGGTCCTCGGGCTGATCCGGAGGGCGCTCCAGGAGGCCGGACCGGCGGCCGGTGACGTGGTCGAGCTGGCGACCCTCGACAGCAGGGCGGACGAGCCGGGGATCGCCGGCGCCGCCGCTCTCCTCGGGGTGCCCGTACGGTCGTACACGGCCGGAGCGTTGGCGCGGGTCCCTGTGCCCAACCCCGCTGCGGCGCCCCGCAAGGCTGTGGCCACCGGGTCCGTCGCGGAGGCTGCCGCGCTCATGGACGCCGGTGAACTGCTGGTGGCCAAGCGGAAATCGGCGTCGGCGACCTGCGCGGTGGCCCGCCGGGGAAAGCTGGACGACACCTCGGCATCGACGAATCGCGCCGAGCCGTTCACCATGGCTGCCATGCTGCCCCCCACGAAGCACACCGAGAGCGCCGGGCCCGACCTGCGGCACCACGGCGACGCGGAAGTACGCGGCCTGGACCTGACCGATCTCGCCGTCAACGTCCGGTCCGGCACACCCCCGGACTGGCTGCGGCAGCGGATAACCGCCTCACTGGGATCGCTGGCCGCCTATCCGGACGGGCGCCCGGCGCGGACGGCGGTCGCCGGACGGCACGGGCTGCCCGAGGAGAGAGTCCTGCTCACGGCGGGCGCGGCCGAGGCGTTCGTCCTGATCGCGCGGGCACTGCCCGTCCGGCGGCCGGTCGTCGTGCATCCGCAGTTCACCGAGCCGGAGGCGGCCCTGCGTGCTGCCGGGCACGAGGTCGGACGGGTGCTGCTGCGCCCTGAGGACGGCTTCCGGCTGGATCCGGCGGAGGTGCCGGAGGACGCGGATCTGGTGGTGGTCGGCAACCCGACCAACCCGACGTCCGTGCTCCATCCCGCGGGTGTGCTGGAGCAACTGGCACGTCCCGGACGGACGCTGGTGGTCGACGAGGCGTTCATGGACGCCGTGCCGGGCGAACGCGAGGCGCTCTGCGGGCGTACGGACGTCCCCGGGCTGGTGGTGCTGCGCAGCCTCACCAAGACCTGGGGGCTGGCGGGGCTGCGCATCGGTTACGTACTGGCCGATCCGGCGACGATCGCGGCGCTGCAGGAGGCGCAGCCCCTGTGGCCGGTGTCCTCCCCCGCGCTGGCGGCCGCTGAGGCGTGCATGGAGCCGCGTGCGCTGGTCGAGGCGGCGGACGCGGCGGACCGGGCCGCGGTGGACCGGGCCCATCTGCTGGCCGGGCTCGCGGAGTTCAGCGAGGTGCGGGTGGTGGAGCCGGCCGCCGGGCCGTTCGTGCTGCTGCGGCTGGAGCGGGCGGACGAGGTCCGGGAGCTGCTGCGCTCGCGCGGGTTCGCGGCGCGGCGCGGGGACACGTTCCCCGGACTGGGCAGCGAGTGGCTGCGGATCGCCGTGCGCGACCGTGTGACGACCAACAGATTTCTGCAGGCGCTCGACCTGGCTCTGCAGGGGCTGCCCCGGAGACCCGTCGGCTGACGGCCCCCGGGGCGAGGAGCGGAGTCCTCCCACACGGCCACCGCTCTGCACGGAAGGCGGCCGGCCCCGGGCGCGCCCGCGGGCGACGGCCGTCCTGCCGGCACCGGCCGCCGGCAGGAGGGCGGTGGTCCTCGCGGTGTACGGGGCCGGGGAGCCGGATCCGGCCCCGGCGGGGTCACCGGTGCCGGCGGTCCGGGCCGGTCACGGCCCGGGGCACCGCCGGGCGGCCCGGCGCCCGCCCTCGAGGCCGGCCGGCTGTCAGCCCGTCACCCGCCCGTTGAGCACCACCCTCCGCGGGGAGGCCAGCACCCGTACGTCCGCCCTCGGGTCCTCGTCGTACATCACCAGGTCCGCCGGGGCGCCCTCCTCGAGCACCGGCCGGCCGAGCCACCGCCGCGCGCCCCAGGCCGTCGCGGAGAGCGCGTCGAGGGCCGGGATGCCCGCCTTCACCAGTTCGGCGACCTCCGACGCGATCAGGCCGTGGGCGAGCGACCCGCCGGCGTCCGTACCGGTGAAGACCGGGATCCCCGCGTCGTACGCCGCGCGCACGGTGTCGTACCGGCCTTCGTGGAGGCGCCGCATATGGGCGGACCAGCGGGGGAACCTGGCTTCGCCGGCCGCGGCGAGGTCGGGGAAGGTGGCGATGTTGACCAGGGTCGGGACGATGGCCACGCCGCGCTCCGCGAAGAGCGGAATGGTGTCCTCCGTCAGTCCCGTCGCATGCTCGATGCAGTCGATCCCGGCCTCCACCAGGTCCCGCAGCGCGTCCTCGGCGAAGCAGTGGGCGGTGACCCGGGCGCCGAGCCGGTGCGCCTCGGCGATCGCCGCCTCCACCTCGCCGCGCGGCCAGCAGGCGGTCAGGTCCCCGGCGTCCCGGTCGATCCAGTCACCCACCAGCTTCACCCAGCCGTCGCCGCGCCGTGCCTCCTGCGCGACGTAGGCGACGAGGTCGCCGGGCTCGATCTCATGGGCGAAGTTACGGAGGTAGCGGCGGGTCCTGGCGATGTGCCGCCCCGCCCTGATGATCTTCGGCAGGTCCTCCCGCTCGTCCACCCACCGGGTGTCGGAGGGCGATCCGGCGTCCCGGATGAGCAACGTGCCCGCCTCCCGGTCGGTGAGGGCCTGCTTCTCACTCGTCTCCGCGTCGACGGGCCCCTGGTGGCCGAGGCCTACATGGCAGTGCGCGTCCACGAGGCCGGGCAGCACCCACCCCGTGAGCGTCACGGCGTCGTCCGCGCCCGGCGGCCTCTCGTAGGTGATCCGCCCGTCGACCGCCCAGAGCCCGTCCCTCACCTCGTCGGGGCCGACGAGCACCCGCCCCTCGATCCGCAGCACCGGCGCCACCTCGTGATCACTCATGGGCAGCACTGTACGAGGCGGTCCCGCCTGGGCCCCAGGGGCCCGGGAGGTCCTGGGTACCCTCGACGCAGGCGCTGAACCGCGCACCGGCCGAACCGAAGAGAGCACCACCGTGACACACCCGTTCCTCGACCTCGCCCCGCTCACCGCCGCACGTTTCGCAGCGATCGAACGGAGGGTGGCCGCTCTCCTCGCCACCGAGCAGGACGTCGTCATCATGCAGGGTGAGGCGCTGTTGCCCCTCGAAGGGTGCATCCGGGGCGGCGCCCGGCCCGGCTCGGCCGCGCTGAACGTCGTCACCGGGCCGTACGGCCAGACGTTCGGCAACTGGCTGCGCGACTGCGGCGCCGAGGTCGTCGATCTCGAGGTGCCCTTCCACTCGGCGGTCACCGCCGAGCAGGTGGAGCGGGCGCTGACCGGGCACCCCGGGATCGACTTCGTGTCGCTGGTGCACGCCGAGGCGGCGACCGGCAACACCAACCCGGTCGCGGAGATCGGCGAGGTGGTCCGGGCGCACGGCGCTCTGTTCATGGTGGACGCCGTCGCGTCGGTGGGCGCGGAACCGCTGCTGGTGGACGCCTGGGGCGTGGACCTGTGTGTCATCGGTGCGCAGAAGGCGATGGGCGGCCCGGCCGGGGTCTCCGCGGTCTCGGTGAGCGCGCGGGCGTGGGAGCGGATGGCCGCCAATCCGCAGGCTCCGCGCCAGTCGTACCTCTCGCTGCTCGACTGGAAGGCCCGCTGGATCGACGGCGGCCGGAAGGCGCTGCCGCACGCTCCGGCCCAGCTGGAGATGCTGGCGCTCGACGCGTGCCTGGAGCGGATCGAGGCGGAGGGGCCGGACACGGTCATGGCACGGCACGCGTCGGCGGCCGCGGCCACCCGCGCGGGCGCCGGGGCGCTCGGCGGCGGGCTGGAGCCGTACGTCCACGACGCCCGTGACGCGGCGCCGGTCGCCACGACGCTGCGCACTCCGGTGGGCGTCAACGCCTCGGAACTGGTCGCGCGGGCCCTGGCGGCCGACGCGTCGCTGCCGCTGATCGCCGGGGGCGGAGCACTGTCCGAGGAGATGATCCGGGTCAACCACTACGGCGTGGACGCGACGCGGGACGCGGTCCTCTCCTCGCTGGCCGCCCTGGGCACCGCGCTGGCCGACGCGGGCCGGAAGACCGATATCGAGGCTGCCCGGAAAGCCGTCACGGAAACCTGGCCGAACAACTGAATTCAATGACGCCCCCATCGCGGGGGATTCAATCGACGCAAAAGGGGAGCTGCTTTATCGGGAGCAGCTCCCCGCATTCTTCTTCCCCGGTTCCCCTGCCCTAAACGCCACAGTTTTCGTCGGACGGATCCACGCGATCCGACCAGGCGTCACGAGAGTTACAACTATGTGACCGACCCCACACGAGGTCCGTTATGACCGTTAAATCCTGGACACATCTAACGAAATGACCCACCTGCCGAGACCGGCCCGCGCCCGCGTGATAACACAGCAGGCGTCTTCACCCAACCCCCTGCGGCGATGCAATTTTGATTTTTGCTGGGTAAATTCAATTCGCATGACCGCCGCACCAGCAGATTTTGCACGTGCCCGAAGTGAATTCCTGAGCATCGACACCCCGCGAGTGGAGGACGGAGCCGCGATCTGGCGCATTGCCCGCGACTCCGAGGTCCTGGACCTCAACTCCTCGTACAGTTACCTGCTGTGGTGCCGTGACTTCGCCGCGACCTCCGTGGTCGCCCGCGACGAGAACGGCGACCCGATCGCCTTCGTGACCGGGTACATCCGCCCCGAGCAGCCCGGCACGCTCGTCGTCTGGCAGGTGGCCGTCGACAAGGCCCACCGCGGCAAGGGACTGGCGGCCACACTGCTGGACGCGTTGACCACCCGCGTCGCCTCCGACCAGGGCCTGTCATCGGTCGAGACGACCATCACCCCGGACAACGCCGCCTCCGACCGGCTGTTCACCTCCTTCGCGCAGCGGCACGACGTGCCGCTCGAGCGTGAGGTGCTCTTCGACGGGGCTCTGTTCCCCGAAGGAACACACCTGCCGGAGGTCCTCTACCGCATCGGTCCGTTCTAGGACCCCCCAGCACCTCTCCGCGCCCCGCCCGGGTGCGGCTCCCTGGGCAGGCCTGACCCGCCGCCCGTCACACCCCCTCGAGCAGGAGATCAGCTGTGACCATCACCCCGCCCGCCCTGAGTGTCTTCGAGAGCCTCGAATCGGAAGTACGGAGCTACTGCCGCAGCTGGCCCGCGGTGTTCGACCGGGCGCAGGGCGCCCGGCTGACGGACGAGGACGGCCACTCGT